>JBKDDT010000001.1:0-83211 GCA_046339895.1 bacterium
ATCCAGCACAATCGAACCCACCCCTACCCCTACCCCCGGCAAGCGCACACGCACCAGGCCGGCCCCATCACCCGATGACCAGGTCACCACCGGGTACGAAAATCCATCGATCCTGCCAGCAGCCCAGACTTCCCTGACCCCACTGCTGGGCACGCAACCTGAAAAACAACCCACCCCCGAAAAACCCAAAGAAAAACCCAAAAAATCCACCCCCCCCACCCCCAAACCCAACCCCTCGATCGACGACCCCGCCGAGCCAGCCGCACCACCGCCAACAACACCCCCCCCGGCAGCACCCGAACCGATCAAGCCACCCCCAGTTGTTGCACCCCCACCCCCCCCACCGGCACCCTCTTGGCCCGCCTACCTCCCCAAAGGCACCATGACGGCTGCCGATTTTCCCGACGCCGTTGGCACCCGCCGGGTTCATCAGATCACACTCTTGCTGATCAAGTCCGCCTTCCCCCCACCCCGCGCCGACGGGACCCCCGGCAAGACCGCATGGCCCGTCCGGCTGGCCCTGGACCCCTGGCCGAGGTACATCGCCTGGGCCAGCGCACTGGTTGAACTCATCGGTGGCATACTCGTCCTGGCCGGGTTCTTCACCCGCCTGGGTGCCTTCATGCTCAGCACGGTCATGCTCTCGGCAATCTGGCTGACCCAGATCGGCCCGGCCATTGCCAGCGGGCAGACAACGTTGATGATCCTCCCCACCAGGACGTGGTGGGAACCCAGCCAGTGGGCCGTGCCGCTGTGGCAGCTGGCCAACCTGTGTATGTCCCTGGCCCTGGTCGCAGCCGGGCCTGGGTGGCTGGCCCTTGACAAAGCCTTCGCCAGCGGCGGAGGCAGAGGGAAAAAACCGCACGCCGAGGGTGGCGAAGAATAACCCGCACCAAAGATCTCCACCAAATTGCACAACGGGCCGGCGGTCCATTGGCCCACACCCTTGCTGGCAGCACACCATGTCCCGCTCTGTACAAAGATTCGACGATGCCGGCGCGATGAAGCGTTGGGGTGCCTCGGCACTCTTGTCGCTGGTGCTGCACGCGCTGGTGGGGGTCGCGCTTGTCGGTGTGGTGTATGAAGTTGCCGCGCGGGCCGAAGAGAGGCCGCTGCTGCGGGACATCTCTATGACGATGCGTTCGGGGTCAGTCCAGTCGTTTGTCAACGGCCCGCGCGATGCGCAGAGCGACCTGGCCGCGCTGCTGGGGGGGACGCCGGCGGAGAAGGCCGACGCCGCGACGCCCACCCTAGCCGAGGTGATGCAAGACATGCAGAGCAAGTCGTCGGGGGTCTCGGCTCTCGGGGAGGTCGCCACGTCGAGCACGAGTGCCCTGGCCGGGGGCGGGGCACTGGGCGGGGTTACGCCCAGCGCCAGCGGTGGGAGTGCCGCCAGCGCGTCCTCGGTTGTCTTTGCGGGGCTGAGCGCGTCGGGCCAGTGGGCCAAGAGCGTGGTCTATGTTGTCGATGCCTCGGGGCCGATGGTCTCGTCGCTGGCGGACGTCTTTGCAGAACTCATGCGCTCGGTTGATGCGTTGCAACCGACGCAACGGTTTGGCGTGGTGCTCTTTCGCCAGACGGGCGACGGGAGGGTGCTGGCCTTTGACAGCAAACTCCGCGACGCGACGGCCGCCAACCGCACAGCGTTGCGGGCGTGGCTCACGGGCGTCAACGCCGCGGGGCGGAGCAACCCCCTGGATGGCCTGCGAGCAGGGCTAGAGATGCGCCCGCAGGCGATCTTCCTGCTCTCGCGCTCAATCCCCCGCGCGGCAGGAAACCCCTGGGAAGCCGAGGCCGGCGGGCCAGAGGCGATCCTGCGCGAACTGGAAACCCTCAACCCCTCCGGCCCCGGCGGCCTGCGTCCGACGGTTATCAAAACCCTCCAGTTCCTGGAGCCGGACCCCTCGGGGGTGATGGAACGAATCGGCCGAGCCCACGGCGGGAGCGGTGAGGGCGCAACGCCGCCCTTCCGGGTCGTCCGCCGCAATGAACTCTCGCGCCGGTGATGGAAGAACAATCGCGCACGAGTAGGTCGGCTCTCCGAGCCGGGCGGGTACCCCGGATCTCCGAGCCGGGCGGGTACCCCGGATCTCCGAGCCGGGCGGGTACCCCGGATCTCCGAGCCGGGCGTATTGGTCCTTGCGTGGGCAGTTGTGTGTGCAGCCCCCCCTCCCTCTCCTTGGGGGAGTGGTTCACAAAGCACCACGGTTGATGCTCCTCTATTTGATGATCCCCCGGTCGCAGGACTCGGGGGGTGTCGTTTTTACTCTCGCGGCGGCTTCACGCGCGGGTAGTCTCTCAGCCCGGGAGGCACTTCGCCGGGTCCGGGGCCACCGCCGGGGTGCAAAAAGCTGTCGTCGGGCGTGCCGCGGAAGACCCGAGAGATCACCGGGAACTCGCGCGAGAGCATGTAGTAGAAGGTGCCGCCAGGAAACTCCGGCGTGACCCCGACTCGACCGTTGCACTCGTCGAGATCGCCCAGCCCCGGCACGAACTCGTAATCCTGGATGAACCAGCCGTCGAAGGGACCGCCAGGCGGCGCGGGTCGCGTGCCTGACCGCAGCCGGTAGCTCGACTTCATCTCGCGCAGCGGGCTGTTGCGGTCGCTCGCTGTCTCGTGAGCGTACGGGCCATAGATCGGGAATCCATCCGCGGCCCACCCGACCAAGATCATCCGTTTATCCTCGCCGCCAGACTCGCGAACGAGGCGCTCGTACAACCCACGCGGCATGCCGTGGTAGTGGTACGCCCCACTGGGCTGAGTATGGGCGTTCTGATCATCAACGCCGAGATGTGCTCCGACGTTGGGATGAAGCGGCTCAAACTCCCACCCCGAAGCCTGATCCCCGTTGAGAAACGGACCGGCGGGATCGAACGCGACACCGTTCACTGCAACGCCAAACTCGCGGACACCCATCGGCGTCGGCGATGACCCGGCGGAAGGCGTGGCGGGCATGGAATACCGGTGCCGCTGCGCGCGAATGCCGAACGGATTGTTCGCGTTCGGGAACAATCCCGTCTGGTGATCGGCGATCCCGTTTGCAACAACTACGCGACGGTCGCCTACAACGCGAATCTCGACACGGTTCTGGGTAGGATCGGATCGTTGTGGGCGAGATGCGGCGACTCGGAGACCCACGAGAACGCCGCTCGCGAGAAGCACGCCAGCCACAATCCACGTTGCCTTGCGAAACATCTACTGTCTCCTTTCGCGAATACCTCACCGTGAGTGCCGAAAAACCGCAGGACTCCCGAGGGTCGATCAACTCACCGATCGTGAAACGCCGAGAAGGCTCCGGTATTGCTGGACAGCGATCAGCGTATGCCCCGCCGATAACTCCCGAGGGACGCGATCCCATCCCGCGGATCAGTGTGCACGCTCAGGGGAGAGCCAGGACGACACGATGTGCCATGTCGGTACCCGTAGCTCTGCATGGTGTCTCTGGAGCCCTGCCGAGATCGTCGTCACACCGCCTATCGCCCTCTCGGGCGAAGAGTTACGAAGTCGTGTCGCCGGTGTTGGTGTCGGCCTCGGTCTCGCCGATGTCATCCCCGTTGTCGAGATCGTCATCGATGTCGTCGTCGATGTCGTCGGGGATTTCCGGTTCCGGCGGCGGTGGTGGCGGCAGCGGCTTGCCGGCCTTGAGCGCGGCGGCCTCGGCCTGGGCGCGGGCCTTCGCCTCGGCGCGTTTGATGGCCTCGCACTTGGCTTTGTCCGGCGCGAACATGATGCTTGCGCTCGGGCCGTTCCAGCGTGGCGGGCTTTCGAGCTTGCCGACCTCGGCGAGTTTGTCGGCAATCCCGCGCAGACGCTGGATGCCAAGGTCCTTGTGCGCCATCTCCCGGCCGCGGAATCGCTGCGTGATGACCACCTTGAACCCGTCGATCAGGAACCGGCGTGCCTGACGCACGCGGATCTCCACATCGTGCGGGTCGATCTTGATCGACCGGCCCAGACGCACTTCCTTGACCTCGTTGGCCTTGCTGTTGCTCTTGGGCTTGCTCTTGGACTGGTCGTACTTGAACTTGCCATAGTCCATGATCTTGCAGACCGGGGGGCGTGCCTCCGGGGAGATCTCGACCAAGTCAAGCCCGGCCTCTTCGGACATACGCAGGGCCTGCTGCGTCTCCACGACCCCGATCTGCTCACCATCAGCACCGATGAGGCGGATGGGAGTGATGCGGATGAAGTGGTTGATGCGCGTGCGCTGCGGGGGGCCACCAGAACCGGAACGACCAGGGAATCGTGAAATAGTCCAAGCTCCTATGCGACTTGACAAAGCACACCCACACGAACGCCGCGCGGGAAACGTATCGGAAACGGGGGACACACTTGCCAGACCTGCACAAGCCTAACCCATACCGGCCCGGCAAGCAAGAAAAATCGCGTAAAGAACCAGGCATTACAGGCCCCCGAGAAAGATCGGTACCCCGCCCCCACCTTCGGCTCTACTCCCTGAAAATGTACTGCACCAGGTTGAAAATCAGACTCACTGCCAGCAGCCCGCACATGATGCGGAAGAGCCAGACGCTCCGGTCTGCCCCGGCCTTGGGGCCTTGCTTGACGATCACGCTGGGGGCGGCGGCCTCGGCCTTGACCATCGCCGCCAGGTCGGCGTTGCCGAGGTCCTTGTGGGCGATGGGGGGCTGTTTGCTCTCACGCAACGCCCGCAGGTCCACCAGCAGATCCCGGCAGTTCTGGTAGCGCTTGCGCGGGTCCTTGGCCATCATCATCTCGATGACCTCGGCGATGCCGCTGCTGAGTTTGGGGTTCACCTGATCGGGATGGGCCAGCTCGGCCTTGAGGTGCTGGTGCATCACGTCCGACGGGTTCTTGCCGTCGAATGGGACCTGGCCGGTGACCATGTGGTAGAGCGTCGCGCCGAGGGAGTAGATGTCCGCCGGGGGGCCGATCTTGACCTCCCCGCGGATCTGCTCGGGGCTGATGTAGTAGGGCGTGCCGAAGGCCTTGCCCTTCTCGGCCTCGGCCGCCTCGGTGTCGGAAACGGCACGCGCCAGGCCCAGGTCGGCGAGTTTGACGACCCCCGCCTTGGTAACCATGATGTTCTTGGGCTTGACGTCGCGGTGGATCAGCCCCCGATCGTGCGCGTGCAAGAGCGCCTCGGCGACCTGCATGGTTACGTCGACGGCATCCTTCTCGGCAACACGCTTGGACTTGGTAATGTCGTCAAAGACCGTGCGCCCGTCGACAAACTCCATCACGAAGTAGTGCCGCTCGCCCGCCTTGCCCACGTCGTAGGCCTGGACGATGTTGGGGTGGTTGAGCTGTGCGGCGGCACGACCCTCGGCGTAAAAACGCTCGATGAACTGCGCGTTGTTGGTAAACTTTTTGGGCAGCACCTTGATGGCGACAAACCGGTCTAGAGAGAGCTGCCTGGCCTTGAAAACGCTGGCCATTGCCCCGCTGCCGATCTGCTCGATGACCTTGTAGCCGGGGATCTGCTGGCCCGAACGCTCGGCCTCGGCCTGCCTCTGCAAGCGCTCGGCCTGGCGGCGCGTGATGTAGTCGGCCTCGATGAGCAGCTCGACAAGGGAGCGCTGGTTGTTCTCTTCGATCTGCAGCCGTTGCCGCTCGATGCACTCTTGCATCTCTTCGCTGGTGACCAGGCCCTGGTCGACGACCAGCCGGCCGATAAACGTCTCGATGTTCCCAGCCTTGGTGCGGTCAGAAGCACTCCCACGCCCGGCGGGTGTGCCCGAGCCCGAGCCAGATTTGGACCCGCCGGCCTGTGAACCAGCCAGGGAGGAGCCGGCCTTGCTGGCGGCGGCCTGTGCCGCGTCTACCGGCGAGGTCTCGGTCAGATCAGGCTTGTGCTTGGCGGGGCCGGTCATGGGTATACAACGGATATCGGGCCAAAGGGCGGGCAGTGTGAGTTGGACGAACGACAAACCAAGAGCAAACCCCGAGGCCAGAAGGGGTGAAGGAACTGAGCAAGGGCGGGCCAAATGAGGGCCTGATGGACGCCCAGACAGGTTGGAGTGCCAAGCCGAGGCCAAGCCCCCGAGACGATGTTCAGTGATTCTAGTAGGTATACGAGGTGATGTCAGGTGTCGGTTCTGTTGGATGGTGGAAGGGGAGTAGGAGATGTACTAACAGAATTAGAACATCAGTCAAATTTCTCCAGAGAATTACCAGGAAAACTCTGGCAATCTCAGAACAGCCTGTACAAAACAGCGTAGAATCAACTTGTCAGGCGTATGTGGCCGGGGGTTCTCTTCGGCTGCCTGGTTCCGAACAAGTCGAGTGAATGCAGGGTAAGTGAATATGAAGACTTTGTTGCCACCGCGTTATTGGGCCCGCGATCGCGGGGATGCACGGGGTGTGCTGGGGGGGGGCTTTACGCTCATCGAGCTGCTGGTGGTCATTGCGATCATCGCACTGCTGGTGGCGATCTTGTTGCCGGCGTTGGCCAAGGCGCGGCAGGCGGCACGGCTGGCAGTGAGCATGAGCAATGTGAGGCAGATCCTGATTGCCCAGGGGGTCTACCAGCTTGACTTCAAGGATAACTTCCCGATCCGGAACTCGCCGGAGCGGAGGTTTCTTCCGACCCCGCCGACCTATGCTTTTGGGTTATGGTGCACATGGAGTTATGGAGGAAAAAACAACAATGTCGCTTGGCAGACCATCGAGGGTGGGAATTACGATGAGCCGGTTGGGCTGCGGGGTTTGAACCCGTATATGTACTCGCAGGCCGATTTTTCTGGGTGCGATTCCAGAGCTGAGTTGGTGGCAGCTGGCGTCAGGACATCCTATGAACTCCCTGCCTTTAAGTCGCCAGGGGATAGGGTGAGTTACCAACCCCCCAATACCCGCCTAGATAACGGTACTCCCCTTGTTCCCGTGCAGCGGAGTTCCTACGACGATGTTGGCACGAGCTACCACACCAACATGAGGTGGTGGAGAGCGTTTTGGCCACAGTTTCAGCAACGCAACCCAAGGGGGTCAGAATCTCCTTGGGCGTATACCGCCCGCGCTGTGCAGGAAGGTGCCCGGCGGATTAGGATCGGCTCGACTGCCAACCCTGCCAAGCTCATCTGGATTTACGATCAGATGGCCGACGTGGTCGCCTATGACCCATCCAACCAGAATATTCGGGGGGACTATGGCGAGTTCAAGAAGAGCGTGCTTGGCTTTTGCGACGGCCATGTGTCGTATCTTAGTATCAAGTCAAACGCAGAATTCACGGAAGAGTACACCTTTATAAACCCGATTGGTGGGTACTAAGTCGGTTTGGGTACGGTTGCGTGCGTCCGCCTAGCACCCCTATGATGGTGCTAGGGTTTGTTGCAGGAGGAATGAAGGATGCCAAAGGACCTTCTCAGAGGAATCGTTGATCGTGAGACGGGCGATCTGCTGGATCGAAAGGGCAAGCATGTCAAGAAACACGGTGCGGAAGGTGAGAAGGGCACCCCCAGCAAGGGTTCGGGTGCAGACGACGCAAAGGGTGTAAAACTCGCCCTGGCTTTGCTTCTTTTGGCCTGCTCAGCCGGGGCACTGGTTTGGTCGTTCATGTCGATGTCCTCCTCGGGGGGCGGGATCCGCGCGTACGACCCGAAGGACGATGTTGCCGGTCCTGACCCAACACAAACGACCAAGCAGAACGAGCGTGTTGAGAGGCTCGATCCGCCAAACATGAAAGTCTACGGGCAGTAGCCTTCTGTGCCCCGGCCAGAGGGGTGCCAGCCTCCTGTTGCTCAGTGCTCAGAGCTGAGTGCTTCATGGTCTGCCCGACCATATCATGGCCCATGGCGACTATTGCACACGTTGTAGTTATCGGTGCCGGGTTGGCGGGTCTATCGGCTGCGGTCGAGTTGGCGTCTGCAGGGGCGCGGGTAACGGTTGTTGACCGCAACGCGCACCTGGGTGGGAAGATGAACATACTGCAGGAGCGCGGTTTTGCCTTTGACATGGGCCCGACGATACTGACGCTGCCGCAGGTGCTCACGGGGATCATTGAGCGTGCGGGGCGTCGCTCGGCTGACTACATCAAACTCATCAACCTGGACCCGCAGTGGAGGTGTTTTTATACCGACGGGACGGTCATCAACCTGCGTCAGTCGCCGGAGGTCTTTGCACGCGAGCTGGACGGGCAGTTCCCCGGCACGGGCGTGGGCAAGGAGTACCTGGGCTTTATCGCCTACTCCCGGCGGATGATGGGGCTCTCTGGCAAGGTCTTCTATTACAAGGATGTCGGCTCGCCGATGGACATGATGCGGGGGACGCCGCCGGGGGACTTGAAAATCCTCGGCGATGTGCTGGCGATGAAGATGCACAAGACCGTCGGGAGCACGGTGCACGCGGCGATCCGAGAGCCGCACGTAAGGCAGCTCGTTGAGCACTTCCTTCAGTACGTGGGCAGTTCGCCCTTCCTGGCCCCGGCGATTTTGAGCCTGATCGCCGCGGCGCAGACCGACCACGGGTGCTGGTACAGCATGGCCCCCGACGGCAAGAGTGGCGGCACACGCTGCGTCGCCCAGGCGCTCGCCCGCCTGCTCGGCGAGCTGAACGCCACGGTCATCACGGGCGTCGGGGTGAGCAAGATCACGACCGAGGGTGCACGCGCGACGGGTGTGGTGCTTGAGGATGGACGCACCATTGCCTGCGACGCGGTGGTGAGCAACTGCGATGTGCAGCGGACGCTGCGCGACCTCGTCGGCACGCCGGAGGCGGTCAAGAGGCAGCGGGCGATTGCCAAGGACTACACCCCGGCGTGCTCGGGTGTGGTGCTGTATCTCGGGCTGGACAGGCAGTATGAGCACCTGGCGCACCACAACTTTCTCTTCAGCGGCAACAGCGAGGAGGAGTTTGGTGATATTTATGCACGCGGGATTCCGGCGCGGGACCCGACGCTTTACCTGGCCGTGCCCAGCCGGACGGACCCGACGCAGGCCCCAGCCGGTTGCGAGGCGTTGTACGTGCTGGTGCACACGCCATATAGGCGTGATGGACAGAACTGGGACGGGACCGGTGGGCTGCTGGAGAGTTACAAGCCGGTGATCATGGAGCGGTTGCGCACGACGGGGATGCCCGATCTTGACAAGCATGTTGTGGTGGATCGGTTTTTGCACCCGGGTTTGATCGATCGGATGTACAACGCCGAGGGTGGGGCGATTTATGGTCTGGCGAGCCACGGCAAGTTGATCGGTGGTTTCAAGCCGAGGAACCGGTCGGGCGTGCTGGAGAACCTGTACCTTGCCGGTGGTTCAACGAACCCCGGCCCGGGTGTGCCGATGGTGCTGATGAGCGGTGTCACGGCGGCGAACGCCGTGCGCGAGGATTTGGGGGCCTTCAAGCCGGGCGAAGCGGTCGAGAAGGGGCGGATCGTAACAACGCTGGGCGCGAGCCTGGTCGGTGCGGTATGAGCGGGCGTGGTCGGCAGGCGGTTGGTGCGGGCTTATCCTTGCGCACGCATGACTGATTTTTCCATCATCCGGCGATCGCTGACGGGTAGGTTGTTCAGCACCGTCAGCACGGTGCTGACGGTGGCGGTGGCCGTGGGTTTGATGCTGGTGCTGCTGTCGATGCGCGACGCGGGCAGGCGTGCGCTGGGGCGTGGGAGCGGAAACATGCACCTGCTGGTCTCGGCCGACAGCAGCCCGCTGACAAGCGTGCTCAACGCGGTTTTTTATGCCCGCGCGCCGGCGCGGGCGCTGCCCTTGGCGCGGGCGACGGCGCTGGCCGAGAACCCGATGGTGCAGTGGGCGTTGCCTGTGGCGCAGGGGGATAGTTACAAAGGGTTCCCCACGCTGGCGGTATCGCGGGAGTTCTTTGCGCGCTTTGAGCCTGTCGCGGGCGAGCCGTTCAAGCTCGCGGCCGGGCGGATGCCCGTTGCTGACTTTGACGTGATCCTGGGCAGCGATTCGGCGGCAGGAACGGGGCTGAAAATCGGGGACAAGGTCGTTGTTACCCACGGCATCAGTAGTGAGGGTGGGCACGCGCACGACGAGCACCCCTACACGGTCGCGGGTATCTTGCAGCCGACGGGCACGGCACACGACCGGGCGGTCTTTGTCTCGCTGGTGAGCACCTGGATCATGCACGCCGACGACTTTCGACGCAAGAACGCCGACGCCGAGAGAGCCACGGCGGAAAACCTGCGCGAGGGTGAAAAACTGATCACCGGCATCTATGTGCGTGGCAAGGGGAGGGCCGGCAGCGACACCCCGGCCACCCTGCCGATGCTCTTTAACCAGTTGCGCAGCGACGCGACGCTGACGGTGGCCTCGCCGGGCCAGCAGATCGACCAGCTCTTTACGATCGTCGGGAGCATTGACAAGCTCTTCATCGCGATCGCGGCGGTGGTGCTGCTGAGCAGCGCGGTGACGATCATGCTGGTGATGCACAACACAATGGAGATGCGCAAGCGGCAGATCGCTGTGCTGCGCGTGCTGGGGGCCAGCCGGGGGAGGGTCTTTACGCTGGTGCTGACCGAGTCGGCGGTGCTGGGGCTGCTTGGCGCGGTGCTGGGGGTGGCGTTGGCGGTCGGTGGGGTGGTGCTGACGGCATGGGCGGTGCGGGGGCAGCTCGGGCTGGTGATCCAGCCGAGTGTGGAGCCGGTGTGGGTGGTGGTGCTGATGGGCGCTTCGGTGGTGTTGGCAAGCCTGGCAGGGGTGCTGCCAGCGCTGCGGGCGTACCGGACCAACGTGCTGGGGAGCCTGCGGGCGGTGGGGTGAGGCCGTCGAGCTTGGCTGCGAATAGGATCACACATGCGTGCGTTCTGGGCGTTGATCTTGGTGCTGGTTGTAGCGGGTGTCGCGGCGGTGCTTTTGAGTGCCCGCAACAGGCCCAGCGCGGCGGGTGAAACGCTCGCCGATCGCGCCCAGGGCCTGTTGCCGACCGAAATGCCGACGACACCGATGCCCGCGGCGGTGGCACCCGCCCGGCCGGGGGTGACCGATGTGCAGGCGATGGTGGCCACGCCGGGGCTGGGCGACGCGGCAACGCTCCACGCCGACCTCTCCCGGGCCATCGACGCGGCACTGCCCCCCGCTGAGCCGATCGCAGGCAAGGCGGCGACACCGGCCAAAGATGTTGGCACGGCTGTGAAACTACCCGTCGATGCGGCGCACCCGGTTGAGAAACTGGTCAAGGCCCGTGCCGTGCGCAGGGCGGACGGGTCGTTGGTGCTTGATGAGCGTTTTACGATCACCGGCGCGGGGACGGAGGTGGACCCGTACGTGGTGGACTTTGACCTGCTCACGAGCGCGGAGAACACCTTCCAGCCGAGGAAGGGGTTGATCAAACTGCCGCAGCGGGTGGCGTTTTTGCACGGCGCGTGGGTGAAGATCACCGGGTATACCGCGTTCCCGATCTCAGCTTCTGATCCCAAGGAGTTGCTGGTGATGTTCAACCAGTGGGACGGGTGCTGCATCGGCGTGCCCCCGACGCCCTACGACGCCGTGGAGGTGAAACTGGCCGCCAGCGTGGCGGGCAAGGAGCGTTTGGCAACCCACGGCACGGTGGTGGGCAGGTTCAAGGTCGATCCGTACGTTGACTCCGACTATCTGCTCGGGCTGTATGTGCTCGAGGATGCACGCCTGAGCAGCGACAAGATCGACACCAAGTTGCAGCAGCAGCACAACCAGCCGTGAGCGGGGCGCAGACGGCGATAGACCGGCGAGGCGGGCGGGGACGCCCGCTCCACCTGAATGTTGGGCTAGGCGGGGCGGGCGGGGACGACCGCTCCACCTGAATGTTGGGCTAGGCGAGGCGGGCGGGGACGCCCGCTCCACCTGAATGTTGGGCTAGGCGGGGCGGGCGGGGACGCCCGCTCTCCACCTGACTGTTGGGCTAGGCGGGGCGGGCGGGGACGCCCGCTCCACCTGGATATTGGGCCGGGCTTGCTCAGCCGGCGAGCGCCTCTCGGCGTGGGTCGATGCCGAGGGCCTTCATTTTTTTGTAGAGCGTGGTGCGGTTGATGTGCAGGTTGTCGGCCGCTTTGGCGCGGTTCCACCCCGCGGCGCGGAGGGCGTCGATGATGATCCGCCGCTCGGGTGCGCGCATCGCATCGACGAGCGAGGGGGCCTGGCCCTTGGTGCCGCTCTGGGCCGGGGGTGGTGCCAAGGGGTCGGCCGCGTCGTCTGGGCCGATGCGCCCGAGCGTTGCAGGACCGACATGGGTGGCGGCAGCGCCAGGCGTGGGGGTCCAGGCGGCGCGGTTCTCGATGACGTTGACGGGGAGGTCTTCGAGTTTGATCGTCGGCGTGCGCGTCAGCACCGCCGCACGCTCGATGACGTTGGAGAGCTCGCGCACGTTCCCAGGCCAGGCATACCGGCGGAGGATGTCCAGCGCGTCGGGTGAAAAACCAACGATCGACTTGCCCATCTGTGCCGCGTGGTGGGCGAGGAAATGCTCGGCCAGCAGCGGGATATCGCTGACACGCTCACGCAGCGGGGGCAGGTCGATCTTGACGACATTGATGCGGTAATACAGGTCCTGGCGGAAGCGCCCGTCGGCGACCATCGGCTCTAAGGGCTGGTTGCCGGCCAGGATCACGCGCACGTCCACCTCGATGGTCTGGTTGCTTCCGACAGGCTCGAACCGGCGTTCCTGCAGCACGCGCAGCAGTTTGAGCTGCATCGCGGGGCTTGCGCTGTTGATCTCGTCGAGGAAGAGCGTTCCGCCGTCGGCGGCGAGGAACTTGCCCGGCTTGTCGGCGTGCGCGCCGGTGAAGGCACCCTTGACGTGCCCGAAGAGTTCACTCTCTAAGAGCGTCTCGGGGATCGACCCGCACGCGAGCTCGACAAAGGGCTTGTCGCACCTCGGGCTGCGTATGTGCACGGCGTGGGAGATGAGGCTCTTGCCCGTGCCGCTCTCGCCCATCATCAGCACCGTTGTCTTGGTCGGTGCGACGGCCTCGATGAGGTCGTAGAGCCGGACCATCCGCGGGTCGTGCCCGACGATGTTCTCAAGCCCGAATCGCTCGCCGAGCTGCTGCTTGAGCGCGGCATTCTCTGCCAGCAGAGCCTGCTGGCGCAGCCCACGCTCTAAGGCCAGTTCCAGTTCTGCATCAATCACCGGCTTGATGAGGTAATCGACCGCGCCGCTGCGCACGCTGGCGACGGCGTTCTCGATGGTGCCGTAGCCGGTGAGAATGACAACGCTGGTGGGTGCGTGCTCGCGTGTGATGATCCTGAGCAGTTCGGTGCCGTCCATCTGGGGCATGGAAACATCGACGATCGCCAGCGCAAATGGGCGGGGTTTGACGCCCGAGCCGCCGCGGGCCGCCTCGGTCAGTTTGGCGATCGCCTCGTGCCCGCCCGTGGCGGTTGCCGGGTCGTACCCCTGCCTTCGCAGGTGCTCAGCGAGCGAATCAACGATGATCGGGTCGTCATCGACGATCAGCACCCTGGGCCTTTGTGATCCTTGCTTGCTCACGCCTGCTCCTTGCTTGCAACGTTCACCCGATCGGCCCGGCCGGTTCACCCGCCGGCGCGTTGGCCGGGAAGGAGGTGCGCAGGACCGCGCCGCCACCCTCGCGTGCGAGCAGGTCGATGAACCCGCCGAGGCTCTCGACGATCTGCCGAGAGAGTGAAAGGCCAACGCCCAGCCCGCCGGGTTTGGTTGAGAAGCGGGGTTCAAAGACCATCGCGGCGCGCCCGCTGCCGAGTTTGGGCGGGCCGATGCCCGTGTCGCGCACCTCGATAACAACCCACTCGCCGCTGGGGCGGGCCTCGACACAGCCGTGGACGACGACCTTGCCCGGCACGAGCACCTTGCCCGGCCCCGCGGCGACGATTGCCTCCAGCGCGTTGCGCACGGCGTTGAGCACCACGGTGTAGACGTGGCCCGGGGGGAGTTGGCTCAGGCGGTCGGCCAGCTCAACGTCGATGGTGATGCCACGCTCGTGCGCGGCGGGCTCCATGATCCCCGCGGCGTAGCGCACCGCGTCGGCCAGCGACAGCCCGCAACTGCCCTGCAGCCACGCGCTCGGCGCGCCGCCGCTGGCGTGGCGGAGTGCCTCGGCCATCTTCCCCATCGCCGTGTGGACCACGCGCAACCGCTCGGCCTGCTCGTCATCACCCCGGCGTACGCCCTTGGCCTCCTCCAGATCGCGCAGCACCAGCGAGACCTGCCGCATCGACCCGTCCAGAAGCCCGGCGACCTCGTGGACCAAGACCGTCAGGCGCTGGCTGACGGCGTCGGGCTCGACGGGGCGCCGCCAAGCCCCGCCAGGCTTGACGGTGCGTGCCTTGAGCGGATCGCGATGCCCGGGTGCGCCCATGTGTTGAAGATCGTCGACACAGCCCCGCGCGTCAAGCCCGCGCGCTGCTTGCCGGCAACACGCAGGTAGGCTGGTGCCGGTTGATCGGATATAGGACGTACGCGTCCCTGCTAGATGGTTGATTCTGTGATCCGCAGGATCTCTTGCACACTCGTGTGCCCGGCAACGGCCTTCTTCAGCCCGTCGCTGCGGAGGTTGACCATGCCGCGATCGGTGCAGAGCCGGCGCAGTTCGGAGACGTTGGGATTGCGGGCGACCATGTCGCGCAACTGGTCGTCGATGACAAGCAGTTCATAGATGCCCAGGCGGCCGGAATAGCCCGATTTACGGCACTTGTCGCACCCATTTGGTGCCCACGCCTTGTCAGCCGGGAGGCCCTGCACGGTGAGGAAGTCGGCCAGGCTCTCTTTAGGCTTAGCCTGCTGCTTGCACTCCTTGCAAAGACGGCGCACCAGCCGCTGGGCAAGCACGGCGTTGAGCGCGGCACCCACAAGGAACGGCTCGATGCCGATGTTGACCAGGCGCGTGATGCTCGACGGCGCATCGTTGGTGTGCAGCGTGCTGAGCACCAGGTGGCCCGTCAGCGCGGCCTGCACGGCCGTCACGGCCGTCTCAAGGTCGCGGATCTCGCCGAGCAGGATCACGTCAGGGTCCTGGCGCAGCAGGCTCTTGAGGGCCTTGGCGAAGGTCATGCCGATTTTTTCGTGCGTCTGGCACTGGGTGATCCCGTCGAGGTGATACTCGACGGGGTCCTCGACCGTCGAGATGTTCATGCTCGATTTATCGAGCTGCTGGAGCGATGCGTAGAGCGTGGTGGTTTTGCCCGAGCCGGTCGGGCCGGTTACCAGCACGATCCCGTGCGGGGCCTCGATCTGGCTTTTCCAGATGCGCAAGGTGTCTGGCTCAAAGCCGAGCTGGTCGAGCGGGACGCTGATGCTCTTGGTGTCGAGGATGCGCATGACGACCTTCTCGCCGTTGCTGACCGGGAGCGTTGAGACGCGCAGGTCGAGCTTGCGCCCGCCGACGAGGCAGCGGATGCGGCCGTCCTGGGGCAGTCGACGCTCGCTGATATCCATGTTGGACATGATCTTCAGTCGCGAGACGATCGCCGGGCCGAGCGCGGGGGGGGGCTGCATCATCTCGTAAAGCTCGCCGTCGATTCGGAAGCGGACGCGGATTTTTTTGTCCCCCGGCTCGATGTGGATGTCCGACGCGCCCTCCTTGCTGGCGGTCTGGATGATGTAGTTGACGTACTTGATGACCGGGGATTCTTCACCCAAGCGTGCCAGGTCGGCCTGGTCGTCGGTTTTTTTCTCGACCTGCACGTCGCTCTCGGAGACCTCCGAGAGGAGCGCATCGACATCGACGCTGCTGGCGGCGGCGTGGTTGATGTTATCAATAATCTCCAGCGCGCCGCGCAGGTCAAAGCCCGCGATCACCACCGACCGCGTAACCATGATCCCCAGCCGGCGGCGGACCTCGTCGATGACGAAGAGGTCCTCCGGGTGCAGCATCCCCACCACGGCCACGCCCCCTTCCATCCGCAGCGGGAGCACGCCCTGCACCCGGCAGAAGTCAGCGCCCAGCCGCTGCGTCAGCTTGCCGTCAAAGCCCCCGTCAAGGCCCTTGGCCAGGTCGATGGAAACAAAGGGGAGGTTGAGCGCTCGGGCGACGCCCTGCTGCACCTTAACGCCGTCGCACCCCTGCTCGATGAGCACGTCGGAGAGGCGCTTGCCAGGGGTTGTGCCAACGACCTGCTCAGCGGCGAGCAGCTGCTGCTCGGTTGCCGCGCCGCTGCGCACGAGCCACTGCCCGAGCGTGGTCGCCGAGTCGTCGGCCCCTGGGGCCTCACCGGCGGGCTGCTCGATGGCGATGAGCGTCTGCCCATCGGCACCGTCGTCTTGCCACGGTGGTGCCGGTGCCGCGCCATGCTCGCCCTGCGTGCCCGGTATGTTCTTTGCCGATCCATGTGCGTTGGGGTTGCCCGGCAGCGTGCCCGCGCCGGGCGCGGCGTCGCCGCGCGTTGTCTTGACGCCCAGTTCCTTCAGGATGAAATCAAAGTCAAACTTTCCCACTTCCTGTCCGCTCCTGATTGACTTGCCGGTTGCTATTTCTGCCCCGGGTTCTGCCCGGTGCTCAACTCAAGAATGAAAACGTGCCCGTCGGCCTGTATCTGCACGCCGCGCCCGGTGATCGCCGCAACCCTGAAGACCTCATCGAGCTTGTCGCCCACACGCACCAGCCGGCCATTGATGCGAGCCACCGGCCTGCCCCCGGCCACCACACTGTTGAGCGTGAACTTCTGCGCTCTGGCCCCGAGCTGCTGCTTCCGCGCAGCGACCTCGCCTGCCAGGCGGGCCTTCTCTGCCTCGTCCTGCGATGGGGAGTCTGGCTTCTCATCCTCCTGCTCGCTGCTGCCGAGCATGAACGGGTTCATCTTGACCATCCCCAGCTCGACCTGGTTTTCTGACCGCGAGCGGTTGAGCGCGGCGATCACCGCGATATGCCGGTTGTCCGCACGCGGCACATCGGCAAGGTCCACCGTCTGGACAATCGCACCGGTTGCCCGCAGGTTCCCAAGCCCGATCCTGCGCATGCCATAGATCGCGCACCCCGCGATGACCACCACCACGCCCACGAGCACCGTGTGCATGTTCACCGGCGCACGACGCCTGGCCGCGACGCCAAAGCCGGGCAGCACAGATCCCTCGCCAACCCCAACGTTTGAGCCCGGTGCGCCGCCACCGGTGCCGCCCGCAGCGAGCTGCCCGTGCGGCGCAGCGACGGCATCGTGCCCCGGAGGGGCACCGAGTTTGCCGAAGATGCCCGGGTTGCTCATGGTTTGCGCTCCAAGGTTCCCTCAGCCGAGGCGACAGGCGTTTGACTCTGGTAGTAGATCGACATCTTCAGGCTGCCGCGCAGCAGGCCGTCGCGTCCTTTCTCCTGCACGCGCTGGACGTTCATGTCCGTCAGGCGAGTGATGCGGGGCATCTGCTCGATGCCGAGCAGGAACTGGTAGAACCCGTCAAAGTCCCCGGTTACCTCGACTTCCAGCTGCTGCTCCTTGGCCGTCCCCGCCTCACGCGTCTGGGCACTCTTCACGAACTTGGGCACGCGCAGCCCGCACCGATCGGCGATCTTCGCCACATCGCGCAGCACGTTGTCAAGCTCCTTGTTGTTGGGCAGCCGGCTCTCGACCTCGGCGATCGTCTGCTGAATCTGCGCCGTCGCCGCCGACAAGTCGTTGGCCTGCGCCGTAACCTCACGCAGGCTTGTTAGCAGCGCACGCTTGGCCTGGATGTCGGCCTTGGCACGCTTGATCTCGGCGTTCTGCGGGCGAAAGACGAGCATGAACGAGGCGATCGGCACCGCCATAAGCGTTGCAACGATGACCATCTGCCTTGGTGAAAAGTCCATGTTCGCTCCACACCCGGCAGTCATGCCCGGTGATCAACCACTCAACACTCACCGGTTCCAGCCCGGATCATCGGAACCATCCACGCCCGCACGGGGCCAGTCCGGCCCACCCGGGCTTGCCCCGCGCTTGACGCCCGCTGGGCTTGCCTGCAGCGACATCGCCGCGTTTGCACGCCGCACGGCCAGCGGCTTGATGTTCCACGTGTCGGCGTCGGGCTTGATGGACGCCTCCAGCCGGAACCGGCGGAGCGTGCGGTCCTTGTCGATGAGCTCGACGGTGCTGACCAAGTCCACGCGGTCAAGGAGCGGGCACTTCTTGAGATTGCTCTGGAAGTCGGCCACGAATGTGTCCGTCGGCGCCAGGCCGGCGATCAACAGCTTGAACTCCAGCGTCGGCGGCTTGGGCTTGGGCGGCGGCGCCTTGGGGTCCTTTGCTGCGACGGGCATGTCGGCCAGGCTCTTGGCCGCTGCGTCCTTGGGCGGCGCTGGTGGGGCAACGCGTGTGCTCTCCATCACCAGGTCCGTCAGCGTGATGCCCTCGGGCAACCGGTTGACGATCTCGGCCAGCAGGATCGACCGCGGGACGCGCTCGATCAACGCCGTCGTTACCTCCGCGCGGTAGAGCAGCTGCTGCTTCTGCGCTTCCATCACCTTGAGCTGCTCGATCTTGGCCGCCTCGCGGGCGTACTCAGCGCCCACTTCCGCCTGCTCGAAGTGCACGGCCGACCACTGCCGGTCGGTAACTAGAAACGCACCACCGACGGCGCTGATCATCCCCGCAAAGAGCACCAGGTTAAGTATTAGTGCCTTGGACTCGCGTTTGCGCTGGAGATAGTCCTCGGGAAGGAAGCTGGCGTTGGTCGGCTTGCTCATGGTTACTCCGTCGCGTCAAGCTCCACAACCGAACGATCTACAAATCCGTCGGGGACATCAGCAGCCCCAGAGGCACCGCCCACCCAGGCTGCGGCTGGGCAAGGTCCACGCCCGCGCACGGCTCAGAGCCGGTGCGCACCAGCCGGGCCAGCGGGTCGCCCGCGTGCGCTGGGAACTTAAACTGCCGGGCGATGTGCTGGCAAAGCCCGGTGTGGCGGCTCTCACCGCCGACGAAGATCAGCCGGTCGATCCTCCGGCTTGGGAAGAGCTGCTCGTAGTAGCGCACGCAGAGGGCGATCTCGTCT
The DNA here is from genome assembly GCA_046339895.1 of bacterium. Classification (GTDB taxonomy): domain Bacteria; phylum Planctomycetota; class Phycisphaerae; order Phycisphaerales; family UBA1924; genus JAJTGZ01. Next base: position 18,842 of record JBKDDT010000001.1, read on the forward strand.
GTCAGCGCCCGCAGCGGCTCGGTCAGGTCGATGCGCCCTGCCATCCCAGCCGCACGCGCGGCCAGGCGGTGCGCCGCCGATGCCGCGTCGGTCGCGGGCCGCACAGCGACGCCCACGCCCGCACCCGGTGCCGACTGCGTGGGTGTGATCATCGCGCCGGCGGGCGCGTTGGCCTCCAGCCGCGTCAGGCTCGGCATCCCCTGCCAGAGCGCGTGCGCCTGCGCATGCTCGCACCCAATCTGCTGGGCCACAACCTCATCAAAAAACCTGCCCCCGATGGCCACGCCCTTGGCGAAGGCCAGCTTGGTCCCGTGCCCGATGACGATCTTGGTCCCCCCAGCGCCGATATCGATGTAGAGCGACGTGATGTCCGCGTCGCTGGACCGCCGATTGACGGGGCGAAAACTCGACAGCAGGGCCTGGAACTCACTCTGGAGCCCCACCGGCTCAAGCCGACACTGCCGCAACGCCTGCATCAACCTGTCGACGAGGCTCTGCGCCGTCGCCAGCGCGATCACCTCCTGCTTGCCCGCCGGGCAGACGGCCCCCTCAACGACCACGCCCCGGCACCCCAGCATCGACGGCTCGCACCCGAGCTGCTCGGCCGCGGCGCGCAGCGTCGCTGCCTGCACGCTCTGCCCGTGCGCCGGCTGCACCTGCATGTGCTTGCACAAAATCTGCGACGAGGGGATCGCGCACACACCACGCCGGGCCTTGAACCCACCGGCACGCACCACCTGCGCCAGTTGCCCGCACTGGAACTCAAACCGCCGGGGCGCGTCGGTGAGCAGCTCGACAGGCGTCTGCACGCACGCCGCGGCCACCAGGTGCAACGGCTCAACGGCCGAGACCTGCAGCAGTTTGAGCGCCTGGGTCCCAAAGTCGATCGCCACCAGACCCCCGCCGCCGAAGGGGTTCAGTCCAGCCAACCTGCTCCCAAGTCCAAGGTCCAAGCGCGTTCCTCCTGCGCAGCAGCACACCGCCGCCTGCGCATCATCAAAAGTTGCATCGACCTGTTCAACCACCTGGTTCACACACCCGCAAAGGTGTGCCGCAGAAGCAGACCCACAAGCCCACCACGCGCTGCCCGCACCAAAAGCACCGACCGAGAACCACCAACGCACACCCCGGCGGGCGTCCGAAAACAAACTGCAACCAACCTCGACTTCACTGGTCCTAGACCACTGCCGCCCCTGGCCCCCCGGCCTCAAGCCCCCTTGATCCCCGCGATCACGCTCTTGATCTTCCCGCGCACCTCGCGCACATCCTTGAACATGATGTTCTGCACCGCGATCGCGCTGGCGAGCCGGTCGGCCTCCTCCGCCGAGGCCAGGTCCTTGTCCTGGGCCCCCTTAGCCAAGAGGCAGACGCACAACTCGTACCGCAACTCCAGCCCCCCCGCGTCGTTGGGGTCGGCGTGGTTCTCCACGGCCTGGCGCAGCGTGCCGATGGCCTCGTCCATCCAACCGATCTGCTTGAAGCACCGCGCCAGCGATGCCAGCGACTGCGCCTTGTACCGCCCGTCCCCCTTGCTCTGCTGCAACTGCGCGATCGCCTCCTCAAACCGACCGGCCAGGATGTACCGCTGCCCCAGGTCAAACTTCTTGCCCAGGTCCGTCGGGTACGCCTGCACCGCACCTTGCAACTGCTCGATCTCCAACCCGAGTTGCTTGGCCTCCTGATCGAGGAACGCCGATCGCACCGACGCATCGTCGGGGGCCGCGTCGAGCTTCTCCTTGAGTTTCTTAAGGCGCAACTGCCCCAACTTCACCCGCACCTCCCCGGCGACGTGCTTGAACCTGTACTCCTGCGTCTGCTCATACGCCCGCTCAGCCACGGCGATCGCCTGGTTCCAGTCCTCCACGCTCTTGCGCTCAAACAACGCCTGGATGTACGCCAAAATAGTCGGCTTGTCCGTCGGGCGGGCCTCATACTCACCCTTGGTGCGCTCGACGTTGCGGTCGAGCGTGCTAACGCTCTTGGTCAGACGCTCGTTCTCGTCGAGCTGCTTCTGCCGGTCCTGGTCGCGGATGTTCTTGCGGAAGCCCCCCTGCTGGTCGTTGTCCTCATACCCACCCTTGCTCATCGTCGCCATCGCCGCCAGGTCGCGCAGGTCGTTGGAGAGCTTGAAATCACCCGGGTCCAGGTTCAGCGCGCCCTGCCCGGCGTTGTTGGCATAGTCGTACTGCTCGTTGGCGATGAAGACCTGCATCAGCCGAATGAACTGGTCCTTGCGCGGCTTGGCCTCGTGCTCCTTGACAACCGCCAGCGCCCGCGGGGCCACCCACACGCTCACGTCCCGCAGCGACAGCTCCGCCAACCCCACAGCCGCCCGCACCGCCAGCTCACCATCACCCTGGCGGAACGACCAGTTCATGATCGCCGAGAGTGCCTTGAGCACCGGCCCTGGGCCATCGACGACTCCCTTGAGGTCCTTGGGCATCTGCGTCAGCCCACTGGCGCGCACGCACTCGAAATAGGCCTGCAACGCGGGGAGGTTGTTCGGGTCCAGCCGAAGCCCGCTCAACCACAGGTGCAGGGCGTAGGCGAACGAGCCGGTCTCTTGCTTCACGCGGGCCTGGACAAAGAAGATCTCGGCCTTGGCCGGGTCAAAGCCGCTCGGGACGCTCTGGGCGGGCTTGCCGGCCGGTTCTTTGCCCCCACCACCTGCGCTGTCGCCAGTTTTCTTGCCAAAGAACGGGAAGGCCAAGCCAATCTCCTTGCATCAAGCACAACGGCACGCGCTGGCACCCACCGCCAGGGGCCGGGACACGCAGGCCAATCGTAGCGACACCACACCCCCGCAACCGCACGCGCTCACGGCCGCTTGCCCCCCCAGACCCTCCTGAGCACCAGGGACAACTCCCGCTCGGGAGACTCCGTAAACAACCGCTCCATCTCCGCAAGCCCGTCGGCCAGCCATGCCGCCTCGTCAAACTGGTACCCCAAATAGGCCATCTGCAGCGCACCCTCGCGCGACACCGGCGAGCCTGGGTTCGAGGCCCACTGCTCGCGGATGGTCTCAACGATCTGCCCGGCACGGGATACAGGCATCACCAACGCCGCGTCAAACCGCACAGGGATCATCTCCGGGTGGTCTGTCAGCAGCCGGCGCAGTTCCAGCCCAGAGGACAAGAACATCCCCGCCCCCAACTGCGCATGCACGCGGCCGGCACGGGCAAACAGGTTCTCCCGCTGCCGCAGCAGTGCCTGGTCAAACGCCTGCTCGGCCGAGACAAACCTGCCCGCCGCCAGCAGCTCCTGCCCGAGCTTGATGAAACCATCGGCCGCCTGCTCGCGCGTCGCACCCTCGGGGACAAGCTCCTGCACGCGCACGCGCATCTGCTCGAGCGCCTGCACGCCACCAAAGTCAGGCAACTCTTCCAGTTTGGGCACGCGTGGCTGCTGCCCGCCGGGTGCACCACCCCCCGCACCCATTGCCCCACTGCTAGGGCCATTGGGAGTAGCAACCTTCGCCGGCGTCGTCATGCCCGGGGGCTGCCCGATCCCCACGGTGCCCGTCGGCATCGACTCGCCACGCAAGCGTGCCCGCAGCCGTTCCAGCGAGGCGTCGATCTCCTGGTCCGTCAACGGCTGCACCTTTGTCGGGTCCGGCTGCGCGCCGGGCCTGGGGGTCGTGGTGGCCGATGGAGATAGCCCGGGCGTCGCACGCGCTGAGTCGCGGAAGATCTGCAGCAGGCCCTGCTGGCTCAGCCCACCATTGCCCACACTACCTGGGCCGCCCACTTCTCCCGTCGGCTGGGTGGTCGCCGTGCCAGGACGACCCGGCGCACCGGGCGTCCCGGGCCCACTCGGCTGCGGCATGGCACCCGGGCTTGCGGGGCTGGCAGGGTTGAACGCATCCCGCAGCCCCGGGCGGATAGGCCGGCCGTCGGGGCCAACGCGGCCGCGGTCATCCTGAGGGTTCTTTGCCAAGTCCAGCCGATCACTCCCGGCACGTTTATCTATCGACTCGGTTACCAGACCGCGCAGCGCACTGGCACGCACCGTCGAGGCACGCCCATCCCGGTCAATCGAATACCCGATCAACTGATTCGACCGCCCATCCGCCCGGCTCTCGACCGCCCTGGGCGTGCGTGCCCGCACCGCCAGGTCCACCGGGTTCCTGGGCAGCACCGACCCAGGTGCCACCGTCATGCCGGCACCCAGATATGAACTGAACGCCGCCGTGCTCGCCGGGCGCACCGATGACGAGGGCGCCTGCTGAGCGGCGAGCACCGAAACGCGCCAGTCCGCCGCGTCGCGGTTGAACGTATCGATCTGGCTGGTTCGGCTGGGAGTTTCGGTGTTGAGTTGATACCCCAGCGGTACACGCAGCGACCGCCCACCCGTCGCCTCGCCGGAGACGATCGCGTTGTTGTACCGGATCATCGCCTGAATATTGGAAGTCTGCGTGTTGATTCGCCCGAGCGTCGTCGACAGCCCGGCGTCGAGCGCCCGACCCCCACCCAGGGGGTCGCGTGCCGGGTCCGTTGATGGTCGGTTGACCTGCCCGAGGCAGACGCCCGAGCATGTTGACCCCGCCAGCAAGGCCAGCCAGAGACGCACACCCGACAACGGACCAACGAAAAATGTCGATTTCATGGTCTATCCCTCGCTCTCAAGCACACGGGCGTACAGCACGCCCCTCCACAACTACTACTACTACTACTACTACTACTACGCCCCCGGCTGCCCGCAGGGTGCATCACTCATCAGGGTATCACCCGATCGCCCGACCTGCAGCACGCTTGCCGAACCTGCCAGGCCCCAATGGCCCCAACCTTGCCCCCACCCGGCCCCGGCGTATTGGGTCGGTTATCATGGACCCATCAGCCGGCCCGCTCCGTATCGACCGGCAGACACTCCCCGTCCAGCAAAGCAGGTTCCCCTATGGCCAAGATGTTCTACAGCGAAGAAGAAGCCGCCGCCAAACTCGGGATCACCACCGATGAACTCGAAAACCGCGCCAAGCGGGGCGAGCTCGAACGCCTCATGAACCTCAATAAGCCCGTCTACAAGGTCGTCCAGATCGACATGCTCGCCGGCGGGGGCGACGACGGGGGCATCCCCCTGGCCGACTCGGGCTCCGACGACGCCATCACCCTGGCCGACTCCTCCACAGGCCAACGCGGCACCGGCGAATCGACCAAAGAACGCTCGGGCATCTCCATCTTCGAGGCCGACGAACTCGAAGACACCACCGACGGCAGCGCGCAAACCCAGATCACCGGCTCCATCGGGGGCGTCAAGGTCGGCGACTCCTCAGGCTCAGGCTCGGGCCTGCTCGACCTCACCCGCGACAGCAAGGACGACACCGGCATCGGTGCCGGAATCCTCGGCGACACCTATGACCAGGACAGCCAGGACATCGCGGGCACACCCGTTGACGGCTCCCCGGCCATCCGCAACAGCGCCGGCAACGGCGCGCCCGCGATGTTCGAGGACGCGGGCGTCGCCTCCGACGTCGCCGAACCCGCCGGTGCCCAGGCAGGGGGCATGATGATGGTCCCCGCCGAGTCGATCGACAAACTCTCCGGCCTCGTCGGCGGCCTCGCCTTGGGCATGAGCCTCGTGAGCCTCTTCTCTCTGGCCGTCGTCGCTATGGCCGTCGGGGGCCTCACCGGTGGGCTGCTGGGCATCGTCGCGGGCAACTTCTTGGCCGTCGTCGGCGTCCTGGTCGTCATCGTCGTCATCGCCGCCGTCGCGGGCATGTTCCTCGGCCGGAGCAAGTAAGTTTCAGAACCCCTCCCCCAGAATCTTCTGGCGGGCAGGGGCAGGGGTGGGGTTGACCACCGGTGGTGCAGGCTTCCAGCCTGCACGCCAAATACATTTCACCACAGAGCCACATAGAAGAGAGATGCAGGGGTGGTTGAGAAAAACAAACCTCATGCATCTGTCTTTCTCGGTGCCTCAGTGCCTCTGTGGTCAAACGCATGTACACAGGTAAAACCTGAAGCACAAAACTCACGGCAACCCCTGCACCCAAGCCTCCACAGGCTCGGTGTACCCACCCCCGCTCCCATCCAGCCTCACGGCGTTGAACCGCTTGTGCCCCGCGTGCACACGCCCGACGCGCTGCCGCACGTGCTCGTCCAGCCGCCAGTCGAGCACGCTGGCCGTGCGCGTCGCGGGCGTGTCCGGGGTGCGGGCGCTGTCCAGCAGCAGCACCATTGCCGAGGGGTTGGAAACCAGGTCCATCCGTACGCTCACGGGCTGCTCGTCGTAGTCGTCCGGGTCTGCCGAGAACGGATTTTTGTTATGCCCGGTCGCGTTGATGGCATAACTCCGCTGCACATCGGGCAACTCCACCAGGGTGCCCGGGCAGACCAGCGATGAGTTCACCCGCGAAACATAGATATCGCTGGACCCACCCGTTCGCCCCTGGCTCTCCATCACAACAAAGCACCAGTTCGGCACTGAGCCATACGGCTGCCCGAGCGCCGGCGAACGCCCCTTGTTGTCGTTGGCGTACCCCAGGCAGATGGCGTAGTTCTGCCGCAGGTTCGCCGCGCACGCCACATCCCGCCCCGCCGCCCGCGCCCCGGCCAGCGCGGGGACGATCAACGCCACCAGCACCCCCACCACGGCGATCACAACCAGCAGCTCAACAAGCGTAAACGCCCATACCCCTCGGGCGCACGCCCGCCCTCGACCAACACCGCGCTGCACAGCCGCGCTGCCCATCATCAACCAATCTACCCTCACCGAGCCTATGCCCGCACCCAGACCACGCCCAGCATTGTTGACCCTTGCCCTGGCTCTGGTCATACCCGCGTGCGAACGGGCACCCGCCCCTGCCCCACTGCCCACACGCTGGGCCGCACCGCTGAAACTTGCGCCCCTGAGCTTCTTCCAAGGGCACTGCGCACCCTGCCACGGCGCCTACGGCAAGGACTACGACCCCGACTCCCCAACCAACACCAACGCCCCCAAACTCCAGCAGATGCTCCGAGACATGGCCGCCGCCCACGCGACCGAGACCCCGCTCGACGACAACGACCTGACGGTCCAGAAATCCTTCCACCTCGCCGCCGTCGCAAGGCGCCCCTTCCTGGCCATCACCAACCACACCTGGCCCGAGCCAGGGCAGATCACCGGCGAGGCCACCCCCGGCTCGCAAGTCGAACTCATCAGCGGCCCCGCGCGGGCGAGCATCCCCCTGCACGGGCACACCTTTACCATCGACGCCAAAGCCCTCGCACAGGTCCGCGCCGAGGTTACAGACCAACAATGGCTCCGCACAGAGATCGTCGCCACCAAGGGGAGCGTGCAGGCACGCATCACGCTCGCAAGCGAAAACTTCTCGGCATCACCCGATGCACCCGGCCACTAAGAAACAATCACCCCTCACCGCTGCTCGACAAGCACCGGCGCGCCCACACGCTGGCCCCACGTCGCCGGCGCGTTGAGCCACCAGAGCACGCTCTCGCCGTCGGTAGCCAAGTCCCCCGGCATCGGCACGAGCAGTTCAACAAAATCCGCACTCATCGATTCGCCCGTGAGCATGTGCAGCACCTTCTCTAGCGCTTCGGGCGTCCCCTGCACGCTGGCCGAATACGCCGTCGGGGCGATCACCAGCGGAAGATGGGCCGGTGCACCCGGGGCAACGTTGGGTGAACCCTTGCTCTCCTGGGCCACAAACACCGGCTTGACCCGCACGCCCCGCGCGTGCGCCTCGGCCTGAGCCAAGCCGCCCGACGCGACGCTCATCGCCACCTCGCTCATCTTGCTCAACGCGCACCATTCCATATGCCTGTTCGCCTGGTTCTCTAGGCGTGCAACCGCCTGCTCGATGTTCGTCGCCCGCACGCGGATCAGCAGCCGGCCCTGGTGGGCCAACTCGAGCGCCCTCGCCGGCGCGATCACAGGCCGGGCGGGAGGAACATCTCCCTGCAGACCTGAAGAAGGAGATGTCGATCCACTTGCCAGCATTGTTCCTTGCGCACCCCCTGGCGACTCATCAGGCCCCAACTCAAGCAACTTCGGGTCCACCGGGTTGAGCACCGAGGTGTTGTTCTTCAGGGCAAGCAGCCTCTGCTGGCGCGCCGACCGATCCCCCTGCCAGATCAGAAACCCACTGCCCGCAACGACTGCCAGCACCGCCGCGACCGCCGTCAGCCTGAACCAAGCACGCTGGGCGATCGGCTTGCTGGGGCGCACGATGCGGACGATCTGCCCCGCCGCCGCGTCCGCCTCACCACGCGCAAGCCCGACCAATGCCTCACGCTCGAGCTGGGCCTCGACGCGCTCAAGCAAATCCGCCGGGGGCTTGACCCCGACCAACCCCGCCAACTCCGCACGGTCGGCACGCATCTGCGCGACCAACCCACCCAGCCGGGCGTCCCGCGCAATCGCCCCGCGCACAACCCCGGCACGTTCGGCCGGCATCGGCAACCCCTCGATCAGGGCCAGCAGGTCACCCTCGCTCACGCCAAGGGGCAAACCCTGGTTGGATAGATCATCACTAGGCACAGGCCGCTCACTCATACAAACCGATCAGACATCCCGATCTCCACCCGACCGGCACAGCCGCTCGTACGCCGAACGAAGCGCCGAGCGTGCCCTAAAGAGTCGGCTCTTAACCGTCCCAACGGGCACGCCGAGCACCTCGGCGATCTGCCCATAATCCATGTCGCGCACATCACGCAGGATCAACAACGCACGCTGCTCACCATCCAACTCTGCCAGTGCCTGCCCCATCTTGCCTCGGGCCTCCTCACGTTGGACGCCCGACCCCTCCCAAGGTTCCCGGCTCTGAAGCAACTCCGCAAAAGTCCCACCACCCCCAGACCGATCAGAACCCAAACTGCCACTAACACCCCCGGCAGGAGCGTCCAGAGAGGCATGCCGGCGGTGCTGCTGCCCACGCTGCCAACTCAAGCAGACGTTCATTGTTACCCGCACCATCCACGTGCTGAGCTTTGCCTGCCCGTTGAAACTCCCCAACCCCTGGATGATCTTGACCATCGCGTCTTGCGTCAAATCCCCGGCTATCTCCCGCGCCCTCGGTCCAGTGCCCACCATTCTATAACACACACCAAACAAACGGTCTTGATGCCGGGTGAGCAGGCGTTGCCACGCCCCGGGCTGCCCGGCCCTGATCTCGTCGACGAGTTGCAGGTCGTGCCCGTCGGCCGAGGGAGCCTCCGCCGGGCTGGGCCCCTGGGCGTCATCGCTCAGGCGTGGACCATCCTCGGGTTTGGCGGGGGGGCTGACCATCGGCTGACGCATCCTATCGACCACCCCTGGCACGGGGGAGGCACGGGCCAGCAGGTCTGGCGTGCGCTGGCCGATATGTAGCCTGCGCTACATTGTTCGTAGCGCAGGCTACAATCGGTCCGATACCATCAAGGCGATGCCCATGCACACAAACACCCTCCGGCTCGTTCTCGCGATTGCTGTGATGCTCCTGCTGGCGCTGGCCATGCCCGGCTGCGAAAGGCGTGCGCCCGCACCGGCGGCACAGTCGCACGGCCCCCTCGTCGTCGTCGCGACCACGGCACAGATCGCCGATCTTGCCCGCGCCGCCGCGGGGCCTCAGCTTGGCAAGGCCCTGACCGTCGAGTCGATCATGGGCCAAGGCGTAGACCCGCACACCTACAAACTCACACGCTCAGACGCGGCGAGGCTCGACGCCGCGGACGTTGTCCTAGCCAGCGGGCTGCACTTGGAGGGCAAGCTCGCCGACACGCTGACACAACTCAAGGCCTCGGGCAAGCGTGTGGTGCTGGTGGCCGACGAACTGCCAGAAAGTGAACTGATCGCCGCGGGCACCACCGGGCAGTCGGCCAAGGCGCACGACCCGCACTTCTGGATGGACACGCACCTGTTTGGCCTCGCCTCGGGCATCGTTGCCCAGACGCTCTCGCAGGCGCTGCCCGAGCACGCACAGACCTTTGCCGAGGGGTCGGCGGAGTACCGCAAGCAGCTAGCCAAACTCGACGACTACGCCCGGCTGATCCTCTCGCAGGTCCCGCCGCAGCAGCGCATCCTGGTAACGAGCCACGACGCCTTTGCCTACCTGGGCCGGCGATTCGGGCTGGAGGTGCACGCCATCCAAGGGATCAGCACCGAGAGCGAGGCGAGCGTGCGCGACATCGAAGCGCTCGCCAAACTCATCGCCGAGCACAAGGTCAACGCCGTGTTTGTCGAGAGCAGCGTCCCGCGACGGACGATCGATGCATTGATCGCCGCCACCGGCGCGCGCGGGCACACCGTGGGCATAGGCGGCGAACTGTTCAGCGACGCCATGGGCAGGCCGGGGACGTACGAGGGGACATACATCGGCATGCTCGACCACAACCTGACGACCATCGCCCGCGCGCTGGGCGCATCACCCCCCCCACCACCACGCGGCATGCAGGGCCTGCTCGCCGAGCCTGCAAAGTAAACCTTCCCCGCACGCACCCATGAACCAGCACAGCACCAACACCGACCCACCCCTGCTCGTGCGCGACATGACCGTCGCCTACGACAAGCGCCCGGTCCTCTGGGACATCGACTACGCCTCGCCGACGATCACGCGTGGGCACGGCTCGCTCACCGCCATCGTCGGCCCCAACGGCGCTGGCAAAAGCACGTTCATCAAGGCCTGCCTCGGCCTGCTGCCTGTGGCCACCGGCAACGTCCGCTTCTTCGGCCAGCCGCTGGCCAAGGCCCGCGCGCTCGTCGGCTACGTCCCCCAGCGCGAGAGTGTCGATTGGGACTTCCCCGTCAGCGTGCTCGACGTTGTCGCCATGGGGCGCTACCGCACGCTCGGCTGGCTCAGCCCCGTTACCCGCGCCGCCAAGGCCCAGGCACTCGATGCGCTCGCACACGTCGGCATCGACAACCTCGCCCACCGCCAGATCGGCCAGCTCTCCGGCGGGCAGCAGCAGCGCGTCTTCATCGCCCGCGCACTCGCTCAGCAGGCTCGCCTCTACTTCATGGACGAACCCTTCGCCGGCGTCGACGCCGCCACCGAGCAGGCGATCATCGCCGTGCTCCGCTCACTGCGCGATCAGGGCGTAACCGTCCTGGTCGTGCACCACGACCTGCAGACCGTCCCCACCTACTTCGACCACGCGCTGCTGCTCAACACCCGACTGATCGCCGCGGGCACCATCGCAGACGCCTTCACCCCCACCAACCTCCAGCGGACCTACGGCGGTCGCCTCACGCTCCTCGAACAAGCCTCCACCGCCCTGGCCCAAAACATCGGCCCGGCCGGCGTGCGAGGGCAAGCATGAGCCAACTGATCGACATCCTGCTCCTGCGCGCAGGCTACGCCAGCACACTCGTGCTCCTGGGCAGCACGCTGCTGGGCATCGCCGCGGGCGTCGTCGGCGTGCTGGCGCTGCTGCGCCAACGCTCGCTACTGGCCGACGCGCTGGCGCACGCGACGCTCCCCGGCCTGGCCGGTGCCTTCATCACCGCCGCGGCGCTCGGCATCGACGGGCACGCTTTGCCGGTGCTGCTCGGCGGCGCGACGCTCGCGGGGCTGCTGGCCCTGGCTGCCGTCAAACTCCTGCAGGCCTCCCCGCGCATCACGCCCGACGCCGCACTGGCCAGCGTCCTGGCCAGTTTCTTCGGCGCCGGCGTTGTGCTCATGACGGTTGTCCAGAACCTCGACACCGGCGGGCAGGCGGGCCTCGAACGCTTCATCTACGGCCAGGCCGCCGCGATGCAATCGCACGACGTCTACATCGCCGCCCTCTGCTCGATCGTCGCCTGCGCGCTCTGCCTGCTGCTGCTCAAGGAACTCCGCTTGGTTACCTTCGACCCCTCGTTCGGCCGAGCGATCGGCCGGCCGATCAGCACCCTCGATGCGCTCGTGCTGGTGCTGGTGCTGGCTGTTACCGTTGCTGGGCTGCAGATGGTCGGGCTGATCATGGTCGTCGCGCTGCAGATCGTCCCCGCAGCCGCCGCACGATTCTGGACCAACCGCCTGGGCACCATGCTGGTCATCTCAGGCTCGATCGGTGGCCTGAGCTGCGCCGTCGGTGCGGCGATCTCTGCCAGCATCCCCAAAGCCCCCACCGGCGCGGTCATCGTCCTCGTCGCGGGCGTGGCCTTCACCATCAGCATGCTCGCCGCGCCCAGACGTGGCCTGCTGGCAACCGCCCTGCGCCGCGCGGGCGCGTCGCTGCGCATCAGCCGAGCGCACGCCCTCCGATCGGCACTCGAACGCAGCGAAGAAACCGGCACACCGCTGCACTCGGCTGAACTGCTCTCATCCCCGCACACCAGCGGGCTGCAACGATTCTCGCTGACCTGCGCCGGGCTGCTGCGCCGCGGGGCGCTGACAGATGCCGGCATCGCCCAAGCACGTGCCGCCACGCGTGCGCACCGCCTGTGGGAGCAGTACCTCGTCGCCCGCGCGCAGCACGACCCGTCTCACGCCGACCTCATCGCCGACCTCGTCGAGCACGCCGCGACGGAGGCCGACGTGCAGGACCTCGAACGCGAGCTCGCCCTGCCGCACGCGGGCACGCTGCCGCAGAGCACCCACCCGCTGCACGCGCAGCAGACCGGGGGCAGCACATGACGTGCACACTCGCCGACGCCATCGGCAGCATCTTCTGGCGATTGGACTTTGCCCCCCTGCTCGCCGCCATGCTCGCCGGCGCGCTCTGCGGGCTGCTCTCGGGCGTATTGGTGCTGCGTCGCTCGGCGATGCTCGGCGACGCGATCAGCCACGCCGTGCTGCCGGGGCTGGTCATCGCCTTCCTGCTCACGGGCACGCGGTCGGTCGGGCCGATGCTCATCGGTGCGGCGCTTGCTGGCGTGCTGGCCGTCGGGATGATCGAGGCCCTCCGCCGGCTCGCCCGCGTCGAGGCCGGCGCGGCGACGGGTGTCGTCTTCTCCGTCTTCTTCGCCCTCGGCGTCGTCCTCATCAACGCCTACGCCGATGCCATCGACCTTGACCCCGGGTGCGTGCTTTACGGCTCGCTCGAAGGCCTCCGCTGGCCGGGGCTGAACAGCCCGAGCGACCTGCTGAACATTGAGACGCTCACAAACACGCCCCGCCCCATCGCCACGCTTGCCGCGACGCTCGCCGTTACGCTCGTGCTCTTGGCCGGCGGGTTCAAGCTCCTGCGCCTGTGGTGCTTTGACGCAGGCCTGATGGCCTCCCTCGGCCTTCGCCCGGGCCTCGTCGGGTGCATCGTCATCGCCCTTGTTGCCGCCGCGACTGTGGCGAGTTTCGAGGCCGTCGGGTCGATCCTGGTCGTCGCGCTCCTGGCCTGCCCCGGTGCCGCGGCCCGGCACCTGACCGACCGCTTCGGCACGCACCTGCTGCTGAGCACGCTATTGGCCGTGCTCGCCGCGGTCGCGGGATACACCCTGGCCGTCTGGGGCCCAGGACTTTTCGGGCACCCGCACGCCGTCAGCGCACCGGGAATGATCGCCGTGTGCAGCGGGGTGATCCTGCTTGTGTGCGTGCTGGGGCGGATGGTAAGGAAAAAACTACTCGCGCTGTCCCCGCGTCACTTCGCATAAGCGGGCATCACACCCGCCAGCGCACGCTCGAGCCCCTGCACCGTCCCAGCACCCGCCTCGGTCATCGGCAGACGCAGCACACCGGTGTCCCACCCCAGCAGCCGCATCGCCGCCTTAAGCGGGATCGGGTTCGTCTCGGCGAACAACGCCTTGACCAACGGCATGAGCTCGCGGTGGATCGCCAGCGCATCACCCCAGCGGTTCGCCCCCACAAGCCGGCACATCTCGCTGACACGCTCGGGCAAGAGATTGCTCACCACGCTCACCACACCCACGCCGCCGACGCTCGCAAACGGCAGCGTCATCGCGTCATCGCCCGACAGCAGCGCCAGCCCCGGCGCACGCACGCAGATTTCCCCGGCTGAATCCGTGCTCCCCGTCGCCTCCTTGATCGCGCGGATATTCGGGTGCTTGGCCAGACGCGCCACCGTCTCGGGCGTCAACGCCACGCCCGTCCGCCCAGGGATGTTGTAAAGCATCACCGGCAACGCGGCCGCGTCCGCCTGCATCATGAAATGCCGGTACAACCCCTCCTGCGTCGGCTTGCTGTAGTACGGGTTGACCGACAACGCCGCGTCCACCCCCGCCCCCGCGGCAAACTCCTGCAACTCGCACGCGTGCTGTGTGCTGTTGCTGCCCGTCCCGGCGACCGCGAGGATCCCCGCCTCGTGCGCCATCGCCGTCCCCTTGCGCACCAACTCGCGATACTCATCCTCATGCAGCGTCGGGCTTTCGCCCGTCGTGCCAGCAAAGACCACGCCCGTAACGCCCCCCGCAGCCTGCCGCTTGACCTGCTCGGTCAGGCGTGCAAAGTCGATCCCCGACCCGTCGGCAACAAAGGGCGTAACGACCGCCGTGAAGCAGCCGCGGAACTGAACTGGAAGTTTCTGTGCCATAGTGACGATCTTATCATCCTGACAACCCAGGCAGATGGAATCAAGCTCAGGACCCCTGGGTCGGAAGCAGGGGCATCGGTGGGGTTCGCGCTGTCCTTACCCGATCCAAGAACGGGCGTGCAGTGGTGGGGTTACCCGCACAGCAGCTCAATCGCAGGCACTTAAAAGCACCCGCGCCGACCTTGGCAGCCGCCCCTCCAGCCGCTGTATCTCCCGGTGCAGCACGCACCGGTAGTGCTTCAGCCGGGCCGCGGGGTCATCGAGCAGCCCGCCGAAGGTCCGCGTCAGGTCCTTATAGATCAACTTCACCGGCACCTCGACAATCCGCAAGCGTGCGGCGGCGACCTGGGGCCAGAACTGCATCGGGAACGCATACCCACCCTCGGTCAACGCGAGCTTCGACAGCGCCGAGACGCGGTGGCTCTTAAACCCGCAGAACGTATCCGTCAGCGCCGGATCAAAGCCCAGCCGCTCGTTGATCTCCGCCGTCATGGCCACGTTGATCGCACGCCGATCCGCCGGGGGCGTCGTCTGTGCGTCCATCGTCGCGATGTACCGCGAGCCTGAGAGGATGTCCGCCCCCCCCACGGCCTGCGCCGCAAAGAACCCCGGCAGCCGGGCCGGCTCGTGCTGCTCGTCGCAGTCCATCGTTACAACCCAGTCATACCCCCGCCCAGCCGCGTACGCAAACGCATCGATCAGCGACCGCCCATACCCCTGGTTGCCCGCGTGCCGAATCACATGCACCGGCAGCCCCGCCAGCAACGCGGGCGTCCGGTCCGTTGACCCGTCGTCGATGACCAGCACGTCGTCGGCATACTCAAGCACGCTGGTAACAACACGCGCCACATAACGCTCTTCGTTGTAAACCGGGATGGCAACCAGCGTTCGCATAGGCCAGCACCTGATGGACGGCAACACAACACGGTTGCACCACCGGGCCATCCCTGGCCAACGAACCGTTCCGACTTTACGCCGGGAAAATGCCAACGGTTCGATAATGGTCTAAGGGGGTGCACGTTGCAGGCGGGGCAAGTCAATAGGCAATAGGCGCAAAGCTGCTCGCGTCAACCAATAACCGGTTGCGCCGATTGCCCATTGCCCATTCCCTCTTGCCTATTCACCCCCCCAACCCCCTACCGCCTCACAAACACACTCTCCCGCCCAAACCGCACCTTCTTGAGCCCCGCCTGCTTGTCCTCCGTGGACCGATAGCCAAAGGTCGCCACCACTGTCGCGTGGTATCCGATCTCCGTCAGCCCCAGCAGTTTGTCGTACGCTGCGGGGTCGAACCCTTCCATCGGGCACGCGTCGATGCCCAGCTGCGCGGCTGTATACAGCCCAAAACCCAGCGCGATGTACGCCTGGCTGCGCGTGTACGCCGCCATGCTCCCGCCCGGCAGCGCCGAGGGGTTAGAGACGCTCCCGACCATCATGTCGCGGTACCCCTCCAGCTGCGGCGTCATCCCACCGCCACGCACCTCCGCGATCCGATCGACAAACTTCAACACGTCCTGCTTGCTCACCTCGACCTTGCTCGCCAGCACCACCAAATGGCTCGCATCAACGATCTGCGACTGGTTCCAGCTCACCTTCTGCAACTCCGCACGCAACGCCGGGTTGGCGACCGTAACAAACTTCCACGGCTGCAACCCGAAACTGCTCGGCGCAAGCACCATCGCCTCCTCGATCGCCGACCAGTGCGCCGCATCAATCTTCCGGCTGGCGTCAAACTTCTTCACCGCGTAACGCCAGTTCAACTGTGCAAGAAGTTGCTCGGCGGAGGTCAGTTGGTCGGCAGTGCTTGTCGGCATGTACATCTCCAGTGCAAGGGCCGGGGGCAAGGCCGGCGGTGGCCATATCGATAGTCGTCGAAGCGTAAAAGCATACGGCACCACAGGCCCCCCGGCAATCGGGCAGTGATGCGCTCTCCCCCCAGGCCGCACCCCCACCCCGGGCACAATAAACGCCGCCGCACGGGCAATCCCGCACGGCGGCGCGTGTTGACTGATTCAGGACCGTTCAGGCCGCGGTCCTCAGCGGCGCCGACGGCGGGCCGCCCCGAGCGCACCAAGCCCGACCAGGGCCGCAGCCCCAGGCGTGGGAATCGGTGCATACACCCACAACTGCGGGAAGTTGATGTCCCCGCCCCCGTTCTCGTTGACAACATAGATGTAACCACGGTCGTCCATCGTGATCCCCTCGTGCTGCATGTCGGGCATCGAAATCAGGTCGCCCGCATCGCCGGTGATCAGCAGCTGGCTGATGACGTTCCCGGCACGGTCAACCTCCACGATCCGACCGTCCTCCTGGCTGATCATCAGCAGGTTGTTGGACGTCGAGCCAGAGAAGAAGTTGGAGTTGGCCACCGCGTACACGTCGGCAAAGTCCGTCAGCCCCGCGAACGAGGGGTTAAACAGGTTCGTCGGCGAGGCCGGGTTGTAGAAGTTGCTGGTGGTGCCGGCGTTAAAGTCGACCACCGTCGAGAAGATGCCACGCGAGGCGATCTCCTTGATGAAGATAAACCCGCCGGTGGTCGGGTCGTAGCTCATCCCCTCATACCCGCTGTTGCCCGGGCTAGGCGAGGTGGTGGCGATCACCACGCTCTGTGCGCCCGAGCGGTCCAGCGTGGTGCCCGCGGCATAGGTAAAGCGACTAACGATGCTCGAACGCTCCTCAACAAACGCAAACTGCCCGTTGCACAAATACGCGATCCCCTCGGGGTCGTAGAAGGCGGTCCCCTGCGGGCTGCTGCCCGTGGCCAGCGTCATCGAGTCGATCAGGTTGCCCGTGAGGCTCACCTGAGCGATCCCACGCCCGCCGTCGCCGACGACGAAGAGGGTGTTGGTGTCGCGGTTCCAGGTAACGCCCGAGGCCTCGCGGGCCTGCGTCAGGCCCGAGGGCAGGTTGTAACGCCCCACACGCTGGTAGTTGGCCAGGTTCACCTGCGCAAGGGCGATCGGGCAAACGGAAGCAGCAAGAGCCGCGGCGATAACGATATTGCGGGTCATATAGTGCTTTCTAAGTTAGTTATAATAAAATCAAACTCGGAAGACTGTCCCGGTCGAGCCTCCAAAGGCCCGGCCGAGCACCCTGATGAGAAAACGACTGCCGATTACCCGCCCAAGGGCCTTCCCCAAAGGCGCTGGTACCGGCTGCAATCAGCGGACCGAGCGGCGGTTGCGACGGGCCATTCCCATCGCCCCCAGGCCCAGAAGCGCAGCCGCACCGGGCGTCGGGATCACCTCGGGTGAGCCAACCTCCGTCGGCGCCACCGCCGAGCCGAACGAGTTGGAGTTCTCGTCGAACCTCCACCCCGTGATGTCGACGGCTGACGAGCCGTTGTTGGTGACCTCACAGAAGTCCGCGGCCTATGGCAGGTGCCGCTCCCGCTCGGGTGCACCTCCGAGACGATAATGTCCCCCGCAGCCACGCCCGAGAGCGCGGCGGCGGACAGCAGTGCGGCCAGTGAAAATCACGCGGTATTCAGTCCACATGACAACTCCTTAGATTCGTGAAAATCTACACACCAGGACGCACGCCCGGGCCTTTTGAAAATAATGTTATATCAACGAACTACGTTCGATTGTTTATCATCAAACAAGGTTCGGTTTATTTTTGATGAACCCCAGCCCCAGGATGCAGGAATATCTATGGGATCTCCCGCACGAAAATCCCGGCTCAACCCACGCCGCCACCCCACGCCCCACTCATCGCTGATCACTGACCACTGCCCTACCTCCCGCAGCTCATCTCAAACGAGCGTTGGTTGCTCCCGTCGGGCCCGATGGCAAAGCGGGCCTGCTGGCCGCAGCGCGGGCACCGCGCCAGGTACATCGTCCCATCGGGGTTTTTGTACGCGCGGCAATAGGCGTTGGCGCACCGGAAGAACAGCCGAAGAAATGGGCGGGTACCGGGCATACCCCCACCCTGCCCCGTCGCACCCGCACCCGGCGACCCCGGCAGAGTGCCCGGGCCGGGCGTGGTGCCCGGCAAGCCAGGGATTTCAACGATGTCTGGGCCTCGGTTCACACTTCGGATATCGGTTTGGGCATCGGGCCTGGGCTTGCAAAAGATTTCGATTTCTGCTATAAAAGGGTTGCGACGCGGGATTGATGGTGCTAAACTAGTGGCCACTAGCCATCGCACGTTGCCAATGATTGCCGGTAGATTCCGATGACCTCCGCCGCCCTGACCATCCTGCCCGACCCACCCCCGCCCGGCACGCCCGTCGGCCTGATCGCCGGGGGGGGCCGCCTGCCCATGATCGTCGCGCAAGGCTTGCGCGACAGCGGGCACCCGATCCACTGCCTCGGCCTGGCCGACCAGTACGACGCCCTCCTGCCCCCAATGTGCGCCAGTTTTCAGCAAGTCGGTTTGCTCCGCGTAGGGAGTTGGGGCCGCAAGCTCCGCACCCTCGGCGTGCACCACGCCATCATGGTCGGGCGCGTCGACAAGGCCAAGTTGATGTTCGACCCCCTCAAACTGGTCAAGCACCTGCCCGACCTAACGACCCTCGTCGGGTGGTACAAGGAGCTCCGCCACGACCGCCGATCGCACGTCCTCCTCGGGTTCGTTGCACGCCAGCTCGAACTCTCCGGCGTGCAACTGCTCGACAGCACCACCCCCATCGCCGACACCCTCGGCCATCCCGGCGTCATGACCAGCCGGCAACCCACCCCCGATGAGCGGGCCGATTACGAGTTTGCCTGGCCTCTGCTCGGGGAACTGCTTCGACTGGACATCGGCCAGGCCCTGGCCGTGCGAGATCGCGACGTCTTGGCCGTCGAGGGCATCGAGGGGACCGACCGGATGATCGAGCGCGCCGGCGGCTTGAGCCGGCGCAGCGGGTGGACGCTCTGCAAAGGCGCACGCTCGGGCCACGACCGCCGAAGCGACGTGCCGACCATCGGCATCCACACCGTCGAAAACCTCGCCGCGGCGGGTGGCACCTGCCTGGCCCTCGCCGCGGGCAGCGTCATCATGCTCGACAAGGTGCAGACGCTCGAAGCCGCCGATCAACTGGGCGTGGCAATCGTCGGCGTGCCGATGGCAAGGTCTTGAAGATGGGCAATCGGGAATAGCCAATGGGCATAAGGCGCACAGGCCTAGTCCTGCACCTTTGCCACTCTGCCACTTCACCACACCACCACTCTAAACCCTCGGCGCCACTTGCCCATTGCCTATTCCCGATTGCTTACGAACACTACACTCCGCCCATGTCCAAGCCCCGGCATATCGGGATCGTTGCCGCCAGCCCCGAAGGCTCCAGCCTCTGCTACCGCGAGGTCAACCGCTGCGCCATCCGCCTCGTCGGCGACACCGGGCACCCGCGCATCACCCTGCACAACGAGCCGCTCGAAGACTACCTCAGCGCCGTCGAACGCGACGACTGGCACCACGTCGGCGAGCTGCTCGCACGCTCCGCCTCGGCCCTGCACGCCTGTGGCGCCGAGTTCTGCATCATGCCCGACAACCTCCTCCAGCACGGCGTACACATGGCCGAGCCACGCTCACCGATCCCGTGGCTGAACATGGCCGAGCTCGTCGCACAGCAGGTCGCCGCCGCGGGGCACAAAACCGTCGGGCTGATTGGCACACGCCAGGTCATGTTCGGCTCGACCTACCAAACCCTCCTGGGCATCCGTGGCGTCAAGGTCATCGCACCCGAGGCTGCCGACGCCGAGATGTTCAACGCCATCATCTTCGGCGAACTCGTCCACGGCGAAGTAACCGCCGCCAGCCAGACCAAATGGGTACAGGCGATCGGCCGCCTCCAGGCACGCGGCGCCGACGGCGTCATCCTCGGGTGCACCGAGGCCCCCCTGCTCATCGGCGCGGCACAAAGCCCCCTGCCCGTCTACGACTCGACCGCCATCCTCGCCGAGGCCGCCGCCAGGCACGCTCTCCGCCTCTAACGCTCCTACCCCGCATCGACGGGAGTTTGCGCAAAAACGGCGAACCCCGAAGGCCTCTATGGTCGATAACAACACTTCGCCACTTTGGGCAAGGTGCTGAGGTTGCGCCTGTGCCTGATCGGGTCGATGGGTGGCTTTGGAGGCAAGTGTCTGCAGATGTCCGCCGCGCCGCAAAAACCTGCCCCAGCAGGGGCCCAAGCCCCCAAGGGTGCCGCTGCGCAGCCCGAGGCCCCGGCACAGCCCGCCGCTGCGCCCGCCCCCGCGACGAGCCAACAAGCCCCGCGCCGGCCGCGCGTGGATTGGAAGAGCGTTTGGCCGATCCCTTTGGCGCTCGCTTCCGTCGCGCTGCTCGGTGCGGGGATCGTGTTAGGGATTAAGCGGATGCCGACGCACGACCCGGAATTACCCCTTGCCCGCACGCGTGCGCAGGTGGGCAGCGAGGATTACGTCAGCGCGCTAGGGACGCTCAACGCCGAGCTGCTCCCGCTGCTCAACACCGACCGCCTAAGCACCGAGCAGCAGCGTGAGTTTTACCAGTTGCGTGGGCGGAGCCTGATGTTCGGGCAAGAGAAACTGGGGGTTTCCGAGCCTGAGAACTACCGCGGGATCATCGAGGCGTTCGATGCTGGGCGTCGGCTTGGGCTTGTTCTTGAGCCGACGGACACCGCCGGGCTTGTCCAGGCGCACCTGGCGCTGGGGCAGACGGACAAGGCCGTGGCTCTGACCCGTTCGCTGGCCGGTCAGGATGAAGCCCGTCGGCTGCGGCTCTACCGGCAGATCGTCCAAGAGACGCTCAGAGGGGGCGAGCAGCGGGGTGCCCAGAAGGACCCCAACATGGGCATCGCCCTGGAACTGCTGGCCGAGATGCTCGATATGCCCGACCTGCCCCTGAAGGACCGGGCCTGGGTAGTGGCCCGGCAGGCGGAGTTGCGCCTGGCCGGGGGGTTTGCCGACGAAGCCGCCGTGCGCCTGCTGCGGGACGTCAACAAGTTTGACGCCCTGGACAAAGAATCCAAGGCCGAACTGCTCTTCCTGCTCGGCAAGAGTTATTCCCTCGCCGGGATGCCGGCCGAGGCGGTGCAGTACCTTCTCGCGGCCGAGCGCGACCTGCCGGGCTTTGACGAGCGCCGGGCCGAGTCGGGCGTCCTGCGTGCCCAGGCCCAGCAAGGTTGGGGCCAGAACGAGGACGCCCGTGAACTCTTCGATGCCGTCGCCAAGGGGTTTGCCCAGTCCCCCTGGCAGGTCCCCGCGCTGCTGGGGCTGGCCGAGACGCACGGTGCGCTGGGGGATTCCAAGTCGAGCCTGGAGGCCTTCCGCGAGGTGATCGCCGCGGTCGGCAATCGCAAGAGTGAGGGGAAAGATACCGGGGGCATCACCTACGAACTCATCGGCGAGCGATTGCTTGATCGCAGCCAGGACAAACATTTGCAAGGCTCGCCCAGTGAGGCGCTCGCCTACGCCCTGGCCGCGCAGGACGCATACCGCGCTGCCGGGAGCGTGCCCGCGGCCGTGCACCTGGCCCTGGCTCTTGCCAACCGGGGCAGCGCCGAGAGGATCATCAAGGAAGCGGGCCTGACGGGTGGCTTCCGCCCCGACTGGAGCGCGATCTCACCGGTTACCGCGACCGAGGCCAAGGGCTTCCTCATCGACGCGGGTGAGAACTACCGCCAGCACTCGCGCCTGATCACCTCGGCTGACTATGACGCGATGATGGAGAGCCTCTGGAACGCGGGCGAATCGTTCGACCGCGCCGGCGACGCCGAGGGGGCGATCGAGTCGTTCAGCACCTTCCTGCAAGGCGCCCGGGCTGACTACCCCAAACGCAGCGAGGGGGTCTTCCGCCTCGGGCAGGTCTACGAGAGCCAAGGCACCTACAGCATCGCGGCGGGCCTCTACGAGCAACTCATCGCCCAGCGCGACAACCCGCAGGGGTTTGCAGGCGTCTGGGCCGACAGGGCGATCGTTCCCCTGGCCCGTTGCCTCATCAACGACACCGGTGCCGGGCCAGAATCTGCGGCCAACCCAGAAGCCAAGCCAGAAGCCAACCCAGAAGCCAAATTGGGCGAAGTGGCCCTCGGGGTCAAGGAGGGGCAGGCCGGGGTTGAGGCGGGCGTGGAGGCTGGCAAGCGTGGGGCGCGCAACCAGGAGCGCGCTATCGAACTGCTGACGACCGTCATCGAAGGCGGGCGGCTGCTCGAGCCGGAGGCGGAGGAATATCTTCAGGCGCTGGCCGAGCTGGGCGAACTGCACTACCGGCGTGGTGAGTACGCGCAGGCGATCGCCCGCCTGCGCGACGCGGTTCGCCGGGACCCGGATTCCGCACGCGCAGCGACGCTGCGCTACAAGATGGCCGACGCGCACCGCCTCAGCGCCGTAACGCTGGGCGAAGAGGCCAACGACGAGCCGCTGGTCGACCAGCGTGCCCGTGCCGCCGAGCGGCTAGAGCACCTGCGCGAGGCCGAGCAGCTCTACCGAACCGTCGCGATCGACCTGGGTCGCAAGCCCTCAGGACGCCTGAGCAAGATGGAGCAGTTGATCCGCCGCAACGCGGTCTTTTATGCCGCCGATTGTGTGTATATGGCCGGGAACTTTGCCGAGGCCGTCCGGCAATACCTGGCCGCCCGCGACCAATACCCGACGGACCCGGCGAGCATGATGGGCCTGGTGCAGACCGTCAGCTCGCTGGTGAAACTCCAACGCTGGGACGAGGCCCAGGCCGTGCACGAGCGGGCCAAGGCGCTGCTGGCCTCGATGCCCGACTCGGTCTGGAACGAACCCGACCGCCTGCTGCCGATGGAACGCCGGCACTGGGAGGCGTGGCTGGAAAGCCGCCTGCAACTGGAGCAGCACACCCGTGCCAACAGCCAGCCCGATACCACGGCTGCGGTCCCAACGCCTTAACGTCCCCACCAAGCGTGTACCCCGGCCCTCCGGGCCGGGCTCCGACGAACGGGTACCCCGGACCTCCGGGCCGGGCTCCGACGAACGGGTACCCCGGACCTCCGGGCCGGGCGTCTTGCCCTTCTGTTCTCGCCAAGCCATACAGATTGCCGATGAAGTCCGGCGTGTCGAGCGATCAGATGAAAACCAACCCCACCCCTGCCCCTGCCCGCCAGAACGTTCTGGGGGAGGGGTTCTGAATTTACGACGCCGGTTCAATCGCCCATGCTTTGCGCACAATCGCGGGCATGGGCACGCGGGCAGGAGGCACTTGGTATGAACGACCTGAGCGGGACGCTGGACTTTTCGGGTGGGCCGTACGCCGAGCCGGCCAACTGGCTGCCCAGGTTGCACAAGCTCGTGGGCGACCAGTTGCTGCTGGCCCAGCGTCTGCTCTCGCACGCCGACGACCTGGACGCCTCGGCTGCGGAGGCCGACGACGAGCGTCTGGAGGGCGTGCTGGAGCAGCGCGAGGCCGTGATACGGGAGATGCTGCTCATAGGCGAGGATTTGCGCCCGCTGCTGGAGCGTTTCACGCAGTTGGCCACGGGTTTGCGCACGACCGAGCAGCAGGTGGTACAAGAGCGTGTGCTGGAACTGGACACGCTGCTGGAGCAGGTCGCCCAGCGGGACGGGGGCGTGCAGCGGACGCTAGAGGGACGCCGGGGGCAGATCGCCCGTGCGCTGGCGGGTGTACAGACGGCCCGTAGCGCGGCGTCGGCGTACGGGGGTTCGGGTTTATCGGCCGCCCCGCAGGCACGCGATCTGGAAGTGTAAGTTTCACGGTGTGATGGATCGGGGCCGGCAGGCCTTGGACAGAGGCACGAAGCGATGCAGACCGACGCCGTCGAGGCCCAACCCGGTGCCAGTGCAGATGCCGGGATCGGGCAGGGGATGTCAGGCCCTGAACTCGTGCGGCTGATGGGTGCGTTCAACGACGTAACAACGCGCCTGACTCGCACGCACGAGGCGTTGCAGGCGGAGGTTACCAAACTGCGCGGCGAACTGCGCGAGGCGCACGGGCAGGTCGAGCGGAGCAAGCACCTGGCACTGCTCGGCGAGATGGCCGCGGGTATCGCCCATGAAGTGCGCAACCCGCTGGGGTCGATCCTGCTTTATGCGCGGATGTTGCAGCAGGACCTGGGCGGGCAGCCCGAGCAGCGGTTGATCGCTGACAAGATCGCCGGGAGCGTGCAGAAACTCGAGCATGTGGTTGGGGACGTGCTGGCGTTCTCGCGTGAGGCGCCGTGCCGGCCTTTGGTGGTGGGGGCCGATGAGTTGGTGGCGGCGGCGTTGTCGGCGGCGCGCGGGGATGGGCCTGAGTGGATGGGTGTGCGTGTTGTGGTGGACGTGCCTGGGGATTTGACGCTGCTGGCTGAGCCTGAGCAGAGCCAGCGTGCGTTGGTCAACATTTTGCGCAACGCGGCGGAGATCATGCACGAGTGTGGCACGCGTGGGCGCGAGCGGTTGATCGAGGTTGGGGCGTCGCGTGTCTCGCTGCTGGGGGCTGATGGGAAGCCGAGGGAGATGGTGGCGATCTGTGTCAAGGACTATGGCCCCGGGCTGCCGGCTGAGAGTGCGGGGAGGTTGTTTACGCCGTTTTTTACGACCAAACGGGCGGGTACGGGGCTTGGGCTGGCGATTGTGCACCGGATCATGGACTCGCACGGGGGGCGTGTGGTGGTGCGGAGTTGGCAGGAGGGGGACAAGGCCGGGGGTGCGGTTGCGGAGTTGCTGTGGCCTGCGGGGGTGTGAATGTGGGGGGCTTGACCTTGGGCGGTGGGTTGCGGACGATTGGTGTTCAGCCGGAGAGGTGGCCGAGCGGCTGAAGGCGGCGGTTTGCTAAACCGTTATACGTGGTATTTCCGCGTATCGGGGGTTCGAATCCCCCCCTCTCCGCTTTCTGTGTCCGCCGGCCCTGGTGGGCTTGCGGGCGAGCGTGTTGGTGGCTTAGGCATGGCGGGTTGCCTGGGCGACAATCTGAAGGTACGGGGCGGTAACTCAATTGGTAGAGTGCCAGCTTTGCAAGCTGGAAGTTGAGAGTTCGAGTCTCTTCCGCTCCATTTTGGAAGGAGTTTTACTCGAGAGGTCCCGGAGGGCCCAGAAGGGTAATTACTCCAAGGACGGAGGGGCAGAGGGGTAGAGGGGTAGAGGCAGAGTGGCAAAGTCGCGAAGTGGCGAAGTTTTTTTTATGGCTGGCTTCGGTGGTAGCACGCATCACCCTGGCATTTACTCGGCGTTGCTTCGCTGACCTCCGCAACCTCCGCGAACCTCTTTTGCACGGGGGTTGCGTGGGCCAACCCCACCGCTGCCCCTGCTGTCGGGGGTGGGGTTGAATAGAAGAAACATCTGTGATTTGGATTATCTCTTGCGGGGTTGGTGGTGGCCTGGCGCGAGGACCCAGAGGTAGTAGCCGAGTGTGGCTTGGGGGCGGGGTGTGCCCTCGGCGTTGTAGATCGCTTGGACTTGCCAGCCTGCTTTGGTGATGAGGGTGCGCCACTGGGCGTGGGAGTAGGTGCGGAGGGCATAGGCACTATCGACTTGACGTTGTTGCTCGCGTGTGTTGATGAGCATGGTGCTGATGACCTGCTCGGTGCGTGAGCGGCCGGGGTGGGGTGGGGGGAGGTACTGGACGACTTGTTTGACGCGGATGTTGCCGGTTGGGGTTTGGCGTTTTCCGGTCCAGACGTCCTCGCTGGGCTGGGCGAGGGCAGGCTGGGCGGTCTCGATGCCGACGATGTAGATGCCGTGGGGGTGGAGCGCTCGGCGTGTGCAGGAGAGGTGGGCGAGCATGTGCCGATCGGTCATCAGGTGGCGGATGGAGTTGATGGTGCAGAAGGCGGCGTCGGCGGGGGCGTCGAGGCTGAAGCGGGTCATGTCGCCGACGAGGAACTGAAGGTGCTGGCGGGCGCGGGGGGGCAGGAGTGCTGCGCGGGCGCGTGCGTAGGCGATCATGTTGGCGGAGAGGTCCAGCCCGGTGCCGGCGTGCCCTTTGCGGGCGAGGTGGAGGAGGAAGCGTCCGGTGCCGGAGGCGGGTTCGAGGAAGTGGATGGGTTTGGTGGAGAACTCGCGGGGGAGGTGTGCGCGGGCGAGGGTGAGGAGGGTATCGGCTTCATCGGCGGTGCCGGGGGCGTGGAGGACGTCGTAGATGAGTGGGTCGGCGTAGAAGTCGTCGCGGTGGTGGGTGGTTTGCATCTTGGTGGTTTGGAAAATAAGTTTTTATCGAGAGGCCCAGAGTGTCCAGAGGTGGAAGAACTCAGAGGACGGAGGAGCAGAGGGGGCAGATGCACAGTGGCATAGTGGCAAAGTGGCACAGTGGCATAGTTTCTTAGTGGGTGGAGTTGGTGGCCGCAAGCAACACCCCCTGCTTTACTGCACGTTTTTCCGCCATCTGCCGGTCCCTTCGCGAGTATTATGAATTGGGTGGTTTCGAAGATGCCAACCCCACCGCTGCCCCTGCCCTCGTGGGAGGGGTTCTGAGTCGTGCCTTTGGTTCTGCGGATCAGTTTTCGCCGTCGCTCATGGCGGATTTGAGGACGTGCTCTTGGACGTACATGGGGACGGCGGCGGCGACGCCGAGGGCGATGGCGTCGCTGGGCCGGCTGTCGACTTTGATGGCGCGGCCGTCGGCGGTTTTGATGGAGAGTTCGGCGTAGAAGGTGCCCTCGGAGAGGTCGGTGATGGCGACGCTTTCGAGCCTGCCGCCGAGGGCTTTGAGGAGGTTGAAGAGGAGGTCGTGCGTCTGGGGCCTGCGGACGGGTGTGCCCTTGAGTGCGCGCTCGATGGCATAGGCCTCGGGCAGGCCGATGACGATGGGGAAACTGCGGCCACCCTCTACCTGCGAGAGTGCGGGGCCGCCGGGGGAGTCGGTGGTGGCGTTGGCGTCGGTTTCGGGTACCTCGGCGACCTCGCGGAGCTCGACGAGGGGGTAGTCGTTGAGTTCGCGGATGAGGATGCGGGAGAGTTCCATGCGCACGGCCATGACTTGATGCCTCCGCCACGGTCTGCCCGTGGCCTGTTGGCCCAATGGGTGGGCCAAGAACCCGCCGGGGGACGGCCCGGGTGGATCAGGTGAGCGTAGAGGGGATAGGTGGGCTGGGGAAGGTGGCGTGTGGGGTTGCGTGCATGCTGGAAGCCTGCACGAGCAGTGTGCAAGTTGGAGGCCTGGAGCACCTTTGCTCTCAGGCTGGTACGAGGGGGCGGCGGTTCATCTTGATCTGGCCGGCGACGATGGTGGTGATGGCCCGGCCGACGACTTTTCGGCCGAGGAAGGGGGTGTTTTTGCTCTGGCCGACGAGGTCGTCGTCGGTGATGGTCCACTGTTCGTTGGGGTCGATGATGGTGACGTCGGCGGGGCCGCCGACGGTGAGTTGGCCGAGGCCGAGGTGGTCGAGGTTGCACAGGCGTGCGGGCTGGAGCGTGAGCATGTCGATGAGGCGTGGCCAGTTGACGACGCCGTCGGCGATGAGGGCCTGGATGTAGAGTGCGAGTGCGGTTTCGAGGCCGACGATGCCGAAGGTTGCGGCGTCGAAGGGGAGGAGTTTGCTCTCGTGTGTGTGGGGAGCGTGGTCGGTGGCCAGGACGGTGATGGTGCCGTCGGCGATGGCGTGTTTGATGGCATCGATGTCGGATTGTTCGCGTAGTGGGGGGTTCATTTTGTAGCGTGTGTCGTAGCCGCTGGTGTCGATGTTGTCGCAGGTGAGCAGGAGGTGGTGTGGCGTGGCCTCGGCGGTTGCGGGGAGGGCTGCTTTGCGGGCGGCGCGGAGGATGGGGATGCTGCCGCCGCTGGAGAGGTGCTGGACGTGGTATCGGCAGTTGATGGAGGCGTTGAGTCGGAGGTCGCGGTCGATGACGATTTCCTCGGCGGCGCGTGGCCAGCCGGCGAGGCCGAGTTTGGTGCTCAGTGTGCCAGCGTGCATGACGCCGGCGTTGCTGAGCTGGTGGTCCTGGCAGTGCTGCATGAAGGCCTTGCCGGTGGTTGCGACGGTGGCCAGTACGCGCTGCATGATGGCGGCGGAGGAGACACAGTCGCCGTCGTCGGAGAAGGCACAGGCGCCGGCGCGGTGCATGAGCTGGATCTCGGCGAGTTGCTCGCCCTTGCGGCCGCGTGTGGCGGCGCCGACGGGGTAGACGCGGCATGCGCCGGTCTGGCGTGCGCGGTCGAGGACCGAGCGCATCATCACGTCGTTGTCGAGGCATGGTGTGGTGTTTGGCATGCAGCAGAGGGTGGTGAAGCCCCCGGCGACGCCGGCGAGGGTGCCGGTGGCGATGGTCTCGGCGCGTTCGTTGCCAGGCTCGCGGAGGTGGACGTGCGGGTCGATGAGGCCGGGGGTGGCGTAGCAGCCCGTGGCGTCGATGACGTGGACGCCGGGGGTTCGGGGGAGTTTTTTGCCGATGGCGGCGATGGTGCAATGGCGGATGGCGATGTCGGCGTGCTTGTTGAGTTTGGAGGCAGGGTCGATGACGTGCGCGCCGGTGATGAGGATGTCGGCGGCTTGCGTGGGTGTGGTGTGGAGGAGGTGGGCGGGGACGCCCGCCCCACCGGCTTGTGTGGTGTGGAGGAGGTGGGAGGGGACGCCCGCCCCACCGGCTTGTGTGGGCGTGGTGTGGGCGGCGGCTTTGGTGTGTGTGGTCATCGCCGGGAGGGTACCTGGGGTGGAGAGGGCGGGTTTGGAGGCTCAGCCGAGTTCGACGGACCAATAGGCGTGGTCGAGGAACTGCTTCCAGCTGGCGTAGCGGTGCTGGCCCATGCGGACGGCGATGATGGGGTTGCGTTTGGGCATGGTGGGCTTGCGGATCATGGCCATGCGTGCGCCCTCGGGTGTGCGGCCACCTTTGCGGGCGTTGCAGGCGATGCAGGCGCAGACGAGGTTTTGCCAGGAGTCGCCGCCGCCCATGGAGCGTGGGAGTACGTGGTCGATGGAGAGTTCGCTGGTGGGGAAGTGCTTGCCGCAGTACTGGCACTGGTTGCGGTCGCGGGCGAAGAGGTTTCGGCGGTTGAGTTTGACCTGCGGTGCGGGGAGGCGGTCGTAGCCGAGCAGGCGGATGACGCGGGGCACGGCGACGTGGAAGCGGACGGTGCGGACCCAGTCGTGCTGCTCGTGCTCGAAGCGCTGCTGATACTCGGCCAGGTCGGCCCAGCTGCGGAAGTCGTAGCCGACGTAGTGCCCGCTCTCGACCTGGATGACCTCGGCGAGATCGGACCAGAGCATGGTAAAGGCCCGGCGTGCGCTGACGACGCGGAGAGCGAGGTAGAGTTTGTTCAGGACGAGGACCTTGGCGTCTAAGGCGGCGGGGCCGATGACGGAGGCTGTGGGACCGTGGGCGAGGAGTGCGTCGGTGGAGTCATCGCAGGGGTCGTCCGGGTGGTGGAACCCTTGTGTGCGATCATCCGGGTTGGGTTGGTTGTGGTCTCCCATGCCCATGCCTTGCCGATCGGAGTGGAGTGTACGCCGGGTGTTGGGGGTGGGGGTGGGTGGAGCGTTGGGGTTATCAGAACCTTTGTATGGGCTGGGTGGGTGAGGTTGTTGGGTGGGTGGGGGGTGGGGGTGAAGCGCCGAGTGTGGGTGCCCGATGAGCGTTGTGTGCGCTGCCGGTGATGGTGGAGCCGGAGGGTTGTGATGCAGTTACACGACATTCTGAAGGCGGCGTTGGAGGCTGGGGCCTCGGACGTGCACTTGGTAACGGGTCATCAGCCGGCGGTGCGTGTGCACACGGAGCTGGCGTTTTTGGAGATGCCGGTGTTGGGGCCAGAGGTGATGAAGACGTTTTTGGAGTCGATGGCTCCTCGCGGTGCGCAGGAGCGTTTCAACCAGCAGATGGACGCGGACTTTTCGTACGCCGCGGCTGGGCTGGGGCGGTACCGTGTGAATGCGCACATGCAGCGTGGTCAGTTGGCGTTTGCGATGCGATTGATCAAGACGAAGGTGCCGGCGTTGGAGGTTCTGAACCTGCCGGAGGTGATCGGTCGGCTGACGTATCTGCGGCGTGGGCTGGTGCTGGTAACTGGGGACACCGGTTCAGGCAAGAGCACGACGCTGGCGGCGATGATCGAGGCGATGAGCTCGCGGTACAAGAAGCACATCATCACACTGGAGGACCCGGTGGAGTATGTCTTGAGCAGCAACCGGTCGCTGCTGGAGCAGCGTGAGCTGGGGCTGGACATGCCGAGTTTTAGCAGTGCGCTCAGGCACGCGTTGCGTCAGGACCCGGACATCATCCTCGTCGGTGAGATGCGCGACCTAGAGACGACGCAGCTGGCGATCACCGCTGCCGAGACGGGGCACCTGGTGCTCAGCACGCTGCACACCAGCAGCGCGGCACAGACGGTCGAGCGCATCATCGACATGTACCCGGCGAACCAGCAGAACCAGATCCGCGCGATGCTGGCCAACACGCTGCAGGCGGTGGTGAGCCAGACGCTCATCAGCCGGGTGGATAAGCCCGGGATGGTGCCGGCGGTGGAGGTGCTTTTGTGCACGCCGGCGGTGCGGAACCTGATCCGCGAGGCGCGTGCGTTTGAGATCCCCAATGTCATCGAGACGAGCCGGGCGCTGGGGATGACGACGCTGGACAGGTCGATCGCGGAGTTGTACTTCAACGGGATAATCAGCCGGGAGGACGCGATCGGCTCGGCTGCGCTGCCGGAGAAGCTCGAGCGGCAGCTGGCGGCGTAAGCGCCCCCACCTGCACCCTGCACGTAAACCCAGAGAGTTTCACCCATGCCCAGCTACAAGTTCCAGGTTACCACCAGCGCAGGCCAGGCGCACGCGGGCGTACTCACGGCGGACTCGGCGGGGGCGGCGGCGGGGGTCCTGCGTAAGCAAGGCTCGCACGTTGTCTCCATCGAGGTTGTTGGTGCCGAGGAGGGCGGGGGCCTGATGGCCAGGCTCAAGGAACTCAACAGCGGCAGCCCCAAGCAGAAGCACGTGCTCGACTTTACGACCCAGTTGGCGGTGATGGTGCGGGCTGGAATCAACCTGCGCTCGGCGCTGGAGGGGATCGCCGATCAGACCACGCACGTGGGGTTCAAGAAGGTGCTGCTGCAGGTCAAGGGTGATGTCGAGAGCGGCAAGCAGTTCAGCGAGGCTTTGTCGCGGCACCCCAGGCTCTTTGGGCCGTTGTACATCAACATGGTGCGTGCGTCGGAGATGTCCGGCTCGTTCTCGGCGATGCTCGACCGGATCGCCGAGTACATTGCGCAAGAGATTGAGACGCGGAGGATGGTCGTCGGCGCGGCGATCTATCCGGGGATCATCGGGACGATGGCCGTGGGGGTAACGATTTTTTTGCTCACGATTGTGCTGCCCCGGTTCCGTGGGGTGTTCAAGGGCAAGGAGCACATCATGCCGTGGTCGACGAAGTTTTTGCTGGACTTGTCAGACTTCATGGTGGCGTACTGGTACGTGGTGCTGGGTGTGGGTGTGCTGCTGTTTGGTGGGGTGTATGCCTTTAGCAGGACGCGGGTAGGGCGCGAGATTTTCGACAAGGCGAAGTTGACGGTGCCGATCCTGCGGATGATGTTCCGGTCGCTGTACATCAACCGGTCGCTCAAGACGATGGGCCAGTTGGTCAACGCCGGCGTGCCGATGCTCGACACGCTGGCGATCACGGGGGATGTGTCGGGGAACGTCTACTACCGGCGGATGTGGGAGGGGACGTATGAGGCCGTCAAGACGGGCAAAAGGATCAACCAGAACCTGCAGCGGACCGGGCTGCTGCCGGTGAGCGTGGTGCAGATGATCTCGGCCGGTGAGGAGTCGGGGAAGCTCGGCGAGGTGCTCGACGAGGTCAGCGCGTACTACGGCAAGCAGCTCAAGGACCAGATCAAGGCCGTAACAAAGATGATCGAGCCGGTGATGATCGTGGTTATGGGCGTTGTTGTTGGGTTTATCGCGATGTCGATCATCCTGCCGATTTTCAAGATGTCGCAGGTGGTCAGATAAGTTGCACCGGTGTGCGTTAAATCGGATGCTCTTGCTGGATCGCAGCGTAATGAGTGGGCCGGCCATGGTGTGCCCGGGCGGCCCGGGAAGGATCGGAGCCTTGATCTGTCAGGGGAACAACCTGAGCGTCCCTTGGACCGCGTGTAGGCGTACACGGCGGGGGCGTGTGCGAGTTGGCTTTACGCTCATCGAATGCTTGCTGGCGATGGTGATCTTGTGTGTGGGGATCATGGCCGTGGTCGAGGCACAGGCCTATTTCATGCGGGCGAACGAATTTTCATCCGGGGCGGCGACGGCGGGGTACCTGGCCGGTGAGGTCCGCGAAAAAATGCGCGGGCTGCCCAAGCACGACCCGGTCGACGGGCTGTACCTGGACGGGGCAGACCTCGTCGGGTGGGGTGGTGAGCCTGGCGAGGGCGGGGTGGTGGACTTTGACGATGTCGATGACTTTGACGGCAAGGTCTTCGGGGGCGGGCAGGCCGGGGCACTGCCGGGGCCGGTCGATGCGCGCGGGCGCGTGATCAACCAGGTGGACTTCAACGGCGTTGTCGAGCAGGAGTCGGGCAACCCTGTGCCGATGCGGGGCTGGCGGCAGCAGGTTGCCGTTGTCAAGGTCGAGCCGACGGACTACTCGACCGTGCGGGCGAACAACTACCAGCGCCTGACAACGGCCCCGCGCCTGGTCGTGGCGGAGTTTGCCCTGCGTGTAACGGTAACGGTTACGTACCAAGGCCCGCTGGACGACTCGCCACGCACGATGGCAACGCTGAGCTGGGTGGTGCCGTAGGGAGAGCGGAGCGGGGGTTGGAGGATGTGCAGGAAAGGGAACTGAGCGAACCATGGATCGTCAACGGATGACAGGTTGTGCAGAGTCCAAGGCCCAGGCGCGCAGCGCTGGGGTGCGCTGGATCACCCGGCGTGGCGTTGTGGCGATCGTGGCGATGATGTTCTTGGTGCTCTTTGTTACCCTCTCGGTGGCGATGGCGGTGGCGAGCAAGGGGAACCTGCGGACGGCCGAGACGCACATCCAGGTGCTGCGCGCCACGGCTGCGGCAGAGACGGGCCTGGAGATCGGCGTCGCCCGCCTTCGTGCCGCGGCGGGGCGGTTTGTCGTCGCACGCAGCACGATGGACGGCGCCTTCGTGCAGCGCTTGTGGGGCGGGGGGATTGACAGCGGCGACGGGCGCGTGGTCCGGCTGGACCCGGTCGGTTATTCTGAGTCGGCGCTGCCGGCCGGGATCGCACAGGCGTTGCGCAACAACTTTGCCGCCGACTCCAACACGCTGGTCTTTGGCTCCTCCGTCAGCACGCCGAGCATCAGCGGGTCCCCGGCGGGGGTTGATTCGTCTGTCTTTGGCAACGCCAACTGGCTCTTCACGCCGATCACGGCATTTGATGCCGCGGCCAGCGATAGCAGCGCCCACCCCGCGGCGTACCAGATCACATATGCACCGCTGGCCAACGGGACGGACATCCGCGTGGTTGTTACCGGGTATGCCGGGGTGAACGCCACGGGTGGTACGTATGCCTCCGGCTCATTGGGGCTGGATAATCCTGTTACGCGGATCGTGCAACGCGACGTTCGGCTAACCAAGCGGCACCGGCACGCGATTGTCAGCCCCACCCGCGTGCTGGTGGGCAAGAACGTGAGTGTTACCGGCTCGATCGGTGCGGCATACACAGCCGTGGACAAGCCCAACGGGGACCCGCTGCAGATCAAGTCGGATTTTTACGGGCTCAACGCGAACCTGGACCGGAAGCTTGACGACTTTTTTGCGGGCGTTCGGCAGCACGACGTTGATGGGGACCAACGGTTGCGCGTCAACCACGCCGGCGAGAGCGCTGGCCTGCCCCCGGCCAGCGGGGACTACAACGGCGACGGCACGCCGGACAACGCCTTTGCCGATGGTACTGGTGATGGGTACGTCGATGACTTTGACATCTTCCTCAAGCACTACGACGGTAACAACGACGGGAAGATCGTGCTCTCGGCGGCCCTGACCGTCGGCACGCCCAACGAGGGGAAGGCCGCCGAGTTTACCGACGACGACGACCTGGCACGCCTGATCGACGGGAACAACCCCGACCGCAACAACAACAAGGTCTATGGGTGGCAGGACACCGACCGCAACGGGAAGTGGGACAGCGGCGAGAACCTCAACGACTACGACGCGATCACCACCACCTATCCCGACCGCGTGCTGGGGTGGCGCGACGGGGCGATCGACCGCAAGGACGCCTACGCCAAGGTCAAGGGGCAACTGCTCTTTAGGGCGGGCCGCTCAGCGTGGGAGGCTGCACGTGGTGGGACGTACCAGCGCGTTACCGAAGGCTCGGTCAACCCCGGGCGGGGTACGTCGCCCACGGCGTTCAACGCCGACAACGGGCAGGTGCCCGACCTGGACGTGGCCGATGTTGCCAACGCGGTCGACACGCTGGCAAAGCTCGCCGACGGGCAGAGCCTTGACGACCAGGCCGCGATTCAGTTGGGTGTCGCGTCGTCAGAGATGGAGACCTACACAGAGGCCAAGACTGACGCGACCAAGCCGAGGTACTTCCGTGCCACGATGAACAACGCCGCGGCCAAGGCCCTGACGGGGCAGAACCTCTACGAGAAGGCCCCGTTCAACAGCCCGAGTTTCACCGATTGGTACTACCGCCCGCGCTACGAGAATATGGTCTTTAAGAACGTGCAGATACCCGCGGGCAACAACGGTTTGTTCGTCAACTGCACGTTCGTCGGTGTTACGTACGTGCGCACCAACACGCAGAACACGCACACCAACTGGTCTATCTACGGCAAGATGGTCTGGGACAACACGCTGGCACGCCCCGTGCTGGCGACGCAGGCTCTGGATAAGTCTGACTTTGTACGCTACAGCACCGGGCTGGTCCCCGACGGGCCGATCAACTACAGCGACTTGCCCGACCCGCCGGTCATTGACGGGGTAACCCGCACCGGCGCGGCACGCAACAGCAAGCTCTACTCCAACAACCTGCGTCTGCACAACTGCCTGTTTGTCGGGTCGATCGTTTCTGACACGCCGCAGGTCTTCAACCCGGTGCGCAACAAGATTCAGTTCACCGGGTCGACGCGCTTTGCCGAGCAGCACCCGACGTCGCCGGAGGACGTGGCCCTCAACCCCGACAGCGCCGACGTGCCCGATATCCAGAAGAGCAGCATGATGCTGCCGCAGTATTCGGTGGAGATCGGGCAGTTCAACAGCCCGACGGACACTTACACCGGCGGCCCGACGCCACAGTCGGTCGCGCTCTCGGGCACGATCGTTGCCGGGGTTCTCGATGCGCGCGGCAACACGGATATCCAGGGGACGCTGCTGATGACCTTCAAGCCGACGCTCGGGCAGGCACCGCTGGAGTACAACGGGACGCCCGTCGGGAACCCGGCCAAATTCAACGTTTCGCTGGGGTACTTCGGCCCCAGCGACGGCGACGCCGAGTCGTACGACCCGGCCACACTGCCGGCCGTCGGCGGGCAGAAGATCGTTGGCTACGACACCGACGGCGACGGCTTGGCCGACGTCAAGTACGACATGGCTCAGCCCATCGGGTCCACCGCCATCCCCTTCTACGGCTACGGGCGTCTGAACGTCGTCTGGAACCCAGCCCTGCCGATGCCCGACGGGATCATGCTCCCCGTCTCGGTCGTGCTCGTGGAGAACTCCTACCGCGAGGGGAGGCCGTGGTGAAACTCACACATGGCACAAGGCCGGTGCGGGCACGCCGGGGGATGAGCATCATCGAGGTGCTGGTCGCGCTGACCATCAGCGCGGTCCTGCTCACCGCTGCCCTGGTTGCGCTGGACGTGATGTTCAAGCGGTATACCGTCATCGGGGACTCTGCCAGCAGCAACGTGCTGGCACGCACCGTCATGCACCGGATGCTGGCGATGATCCGCACGGGGCAGGAGTTTGGCCCATACCCGGCTGACCCGCTGGACCCGGATCAGAACCCGAGCGACTCAGACCGCCTGGAGTTCGTCTCCGCCGGCGTGCGCGGGCCGGGGGCGTATGAGATCACGACCATCGAGCTGCGACCGGCCAAGAGCGTGGTCATTGAGGGTGAGACCATCCAGCTGCGTGGCCCCAATGTGCTGTGGATGACCGTCCTGAGCCGCGCAGGCAACACCACCACCGCGACGAACGCGTTTGCGCTCCTGGACGGAGTCGCCGCGTGCAACTTCAACCTCGACTTTGCACCCGGGCCGCGCCTGGTGCGTGCGACGATCGACCTGACCGTGCTGCCGCAGGGCGGGGCGACGCAGCGCCAGATCGAGGATGGCACGTTCAGCTCCGAAACAGCCGACGGCGGGGTCAACGAGGCGATCTCCACCACCTCGGCCAAGCAGACGATCCGGCTCATCGCCTCTACCGGCCCGCGCGGGCAGGATGAGTGAACGATCCTGACCCCCTCTCCCGACGGGAGGGGCAGGGTTGGGGTTGAATCTGTTGAGAGGCTTAGAGCAAGCAAGTGCCTGCCAGACGTACCCGGTTAGCCCCCCGGCTCAATCCTCGGGCACATGCTGGCTGGTAACAACCCGCCGGAAGGCCTCACGCAGGCGCTTGGTAACCGGCCCCTCCGCCCCCGTGCCGATCTTGCTGTCATCGATCTGGGAGACGGCGATGATCTCGGCGGCCGTGCCCGTCAGGAAGACTTCGTCGGCACCCTTGACCTCGTCGGGGCGCATTGCTTTGACGTTGCAGGCGATCCCCTCGTCGGCGCACAGGTCCATGACGAACCGGCGGGTGATCCCCTCAAGGATTCCAGATTCTGTCGGTGGTGTGAAGACCTTGCCGTTCTTGATGACGAAGATGTTGTCGCCGGTGCACTCGCCGACGTACCCGTCAAGGTTGAGCATGATCGCCTCGTCGCACCCGTGGTCGATCGCTTCGACCTTGCCGAGGATGTTGTTGAGGTAGTTGAGGCTTTTGATGCGCGGGTCCAGGCACTCGATGGGCGTGCGTGGGCGCTTGGCGACGATGATGCGCATGCCGGTCTGGTAGAACTCCTTGGGGTAGAGGCTGATCTGGTCGGCGATGCAGATCACGCCGGCGGTTGGGCACTTGCGCGGGTCTAGGCCCAGGTTGCCTGCCCCGCGTGAGACGATCAGGCGGATGTACCCGTTGTCGATGCTGTTGGCCTCGATGCAGTCGCGCATGACCTGGACCATCTCCTCACGCGAGACGGGGATGCGCAGGCGGATCATCTCGGCACAGCGCCAGAGGCGTTCCATGTGCTGGCCGCACTTGAAGATCTTGCCGTTGTAGATGCGGATGCCCTCGAAAACCCCATCGCCGTAGAGAAGCCCGTGGTCATAGACGCTGACCATCGCGTGGGCCTTGGGGACCATCATCCCATTGACGTAGATGATCGGCTTCTGCGCGGTGAGGAACTCGTGCGTTGTCGCGAAGGTGGCATAGGTGCTGTGCTTGACTGCCACGCCCGCCCGAGCGGGCTTAGGGGCGTGCCCGTTGGTCGTGCCGATGTGCGAGGGGGTGGGCCGCCCGGCCTTGGCCTTGACTGCGGCGGTGGCCTTCGTGGCGGCCTTGGCCACGGGCTTGCGTGCGGGCTTGCTGGTATTGACGGCTCGGGCGGGCTTGGTGCGCATCGTGGTGCTCCGTGGCGGGGTGGTGCGGTAAGACGGTACCTCTGTAGGCAAATCGTACTGCGTGCGCCCGGGCAGAAGCCGGGAATGCGTGCCGTAATACATAGTTTAACTATGTTTGTTCCTACGCGAACGCGCTGACCACGCCATCCACGCCCGCGGCGAATCGCAGCCAGAGTTTGTGCTGCTGCGCCCAGTGCCGGCGGCCCGGCCCGGTGATCCAATACACCCTCGCCCGGCGGCCCGAGGCCGACATCCCCCACTCCCCAGCTAGCAGGCCCTGCCTGCGGAGCCTCGATAGTGCCGGGTATAGCGACCCTTCCTCAACCGCGATGGCACCCCCGCCCGCACCCTCGATCGCCCGTGCGATGGCGTACCCGTGCAAAGGCCCGGCCATGAGCACGCTCAGGACCAACAGGTCGAGCGTGCCGGGGAGCAGAGCAGTAGTAGGGGCGGGCATGCGTCAGTATAGCGTACCCATCGATAAACTATGCTTCTTCCTTGCGCGGGGTAGAAAACAGGCGGTCGGTCTTTCGACCAACCGCCCGGAGGAAGAAAGAGTCTGTTGCACACGCCGGGTTGGCGTGGAAGGTGGGCGGGGGAGGGGCTGTTAGCCCAGGACCGTTTCAGAGAGCCGGATTGCCTCGGGGAGTTTGGCCCGGACCACAGCGATGTCCTCGGCAGTGATATTCAGTGCCTCGACAATCTCGGCTGGGATTTCGATGTTGGCAATATCGGCCTCGAAGCCGGCCTTAATCTCGGCGGTCAGGCGGTCGGCGACAAAGACCATCGCCGCGAGCGTCCTCTGCTCGGGGGGCAGTTCCATCGGGTTGTGGTGGTGCCCGATGACGGTCGTAAAGCTCTTGGGGAACTTCCACTTCTCGCTCAGGGCAGCGCCAAAGTCTTGGTGTGTGGCCCCGAAGACCACCAGCTCGAAGGCCAGCATGTCCGCCGGCTGCGGTGCCGCGGCTGTCTTCTCGAGCACCTCGACGAGCTTGCTGCGGTCCCACTGCAACTGCACCATGATGCCGATATCGTGGATCAGCCCGGCCACGAAGGCCTCATCGATCAGGGCGAGTTTCATCTGCTCGGCCAGCAGGCGCGTGGCCGTGCCGGTGGCCAGCGAGTGGGCCCACAGGTCCTTGGCGCTGAAGTTTGGCGTCAGGCTCCCGCCCTTAAACAACTTGGCGAGGCTGGCTGCGATGGCGATGTTCTTGACGGCGTTCAAGCCCAGCAGCACAATGGCGCGGTTGATCGAGCCGATCTGCCCGGGCAGCCCGTAGAACGCGGAGTTGACGACCTTGAGCACGCGCGTGCACAACGCCGGGTCCTTGCTGATAACCGTGTGCAGGTCTTGTGCCGTGCTCGACGGGTCCTCGACGATGCTGACGATCTTGAGGGTGATCTCAGGGAGCGTGGCGATGTGCGAGATCTCGCGGATTGCATGGGCGACGATTTGCTCTCGGGCGGCGGTCTCGACTGGCATGTGATGCATCTCCATGGGCGCGACTCCCGCACCTGTTCACTCATCGGATCATCACGGGCCAGACTTTCGCCCAACTGGGGCAGAATAACACCCCTCGCAAGCACCACCCCCGCCCAACCCGGCCCAGGGCACCCGCGGGCCGGTTATCCTGCCAACATGCCCGATCAACCCCCACCGGCACCAGCGCTCACAACAGCCGATATTCGGCACATCGCCCGCCTGGCATGCCTGGCCCCTACCGATGCCCAGATCGCCGATTATCAAACCAACCTTGCAGCCGTCCTCGGGTACGTCGGGCACCTGCGCACGCTCGACCTCACCGGCGTCGCCCCGCTGGCCACACCCCTGCCGACCACCGGCCCGATGGACCCCGATGAACCCGGCCAGATGCTCCCCCCGGCAACCCTGCTGAAGATGGCCCCGGCAACCGACGGGCCCTTCATCGCCGTGCCCAAGGTGCTCGGCGAGAGCGACGGCGGGGGTGGTGCGTGAGCGTGCCCCAGACGGCCCTGCAGAT
The DNA here is from genome assembly GCA_046339895.1 of bacterium. GTDB lineage: Bacteria > Planctomycetota > Phycisphaerae > Phycisphaerales > UBA1924 > JAJTGZ01. The sequence goes on from JBKDDT010000001.1 coordinate 58,652, forward strand.
CGCCCATGCCGTGCGCACCGGTGCGCAGAGCGCGAGCGGCACCGTGCAACGGGCCCTCGCCCGCATCGATGCCGAGAACCCGGCGATCAACGCCCTCACGCAGGTCTTCCACGCCGAGGCACTCGCCCGTGCCGAGCGCATCGATGCGCAGGTCGCCCTCGGCCAAGACCCTGGCCCGCTGGCGGGCGTACCGGTTGCGATCAAAGACAACATCTGCACCACGCTGGGAATGACGACGTGCGCCTCGCGCATGCTGGCCGGCTACCGCTCACCCTTTGACGCCACGGCTGTTGAAAAACTCCTGGCGGCCGGGGCGGTCATCATCGCCAAGGCGAACCTCGATGAGTTTGCGATGGGCTCATCGACTGAGAACTCGATCCACGGCCCGACGCGCAATCCGCACGACCACACCCGCGTGCCTGGGGGCTCATCGGGCGGGTCCGCCGCGGCTGTGGCCGCCGGGCTGGTCCCCGTTGCCCTGGGCAGCGACACGGGCGGGAGCATCCGCCAGCCCGCCTCGCACTGCGGGGTCGTGGGCTTGAAACCGACGTATGGGCGCGTCTCGCGTTACGGGCTGGTTGCATATGCCAGCAGCCTCGACCAGATCGGCCCGCTGACGCGCACCGTTGCCGATGCCGGGCTTGTGGCCAGCGTCATCGCCGGGCACGACCGGCGGGACAGCACATGCGCCCGGACCACCGCAGACGACATCGCCAGCTCGCTTTCAACGCTGGACAATGCGCCCAAGGGCCTCGTCGTGGGCGTGCCGAGGCAGGCGCGGGGGCAGGGCAACTCGCCCGGCGTAGAGCAGGCTTTGGCGCGTACGGCTGAGGCGTTCGTTACCGCGGGTGCTCGCGTCGTTGAGATCGACCTGCCCCACGCAGGCGCCGCGGTCGCGGCGTACTACCTCATCGCCACGGCCGAGGCCTCCAGCAACCTCGCCCGATTCGACGGCATCCGCTACGGGCACCGCGCCACGCTCGCACCGGGTGAGGGCCTCGGTGCGCTCTACTGCAAGAGCAGGTCCGAGGGGTTCAGCCCCGAGGTGCAACGCCGAATCATGCTCGGCACATACGCGCTGTCGAGCGGGTATTACGACGCCTACTACGGCACGGCCCTGAAGGTCCGCAGGTTGATCAAGCAGGACTACGACCAGGCCTTCGCTAACGGCGCACATGTTGTCGTCATGCCCGCCGCACCCGGGCCCGCGTTCGAGATCGGGAGCAAAACCGCCGACCCGCTGGCGATGTACCTCGAAGATATCTACACCGTCGGCGTCAACCTGGCGGGCCTGCCAGCGATAAGCGTGCCCGTGGCCACCGAGACCATCCGTGGCAAGGCCCTGCCGATCGGGATGCAACTGATCGCCCCCCCCTTGGGCGAGGGGGTTCTGCTGCGTGCCGCGGCGTTGCTCGAACGCACCGGGGCCTGAACCGGCCTCGGTCGGTGCCCGTAGGATACGGGCATGCTCGCCGCGCCGATCATCGCTGCCGTCATGCTGGTCCAACCGGCCGAGGTGATCCTCGCGCAGCAGGCCCGCGCACCGATCGCGGCCCTCCCCCCCACTCCCACCTCACCCCCCCCTGATCTCAGCGCCCAGAACAAGCCCGTGCACGACGAGATCAACCCCGCCCTTGACGAGGCCGTCAACCGGGGCCTCGAAGCGCTGGTCAAGATGCAGAACGACGACGGCTCCTTCGGCACGGGGCGCTTCCAGCGCAACGTCGCCGTTACCAGCCTCGCTTGCCTCGCGCTCATGGCCGATGGGCACGTGCCCGGCCGCGGGAAGTATGGCAAGAACGTTGCACGCGGGCTTGAATATGTCCTCTCCTGTGTTACCGAGACGGGCCTCATCGCCGGGGACTCCGGCAGCGGGCCTATGTACGGGCACGGCTTCGCCGCTCTGTTCCTGGGCGAGATTTACGGCATGACCCGCGGCGGGGGCGAGACCGCCCAGGCCGACCGCGTCCACGAGGCCGTCGTAAAGGCCGTGCGCCTCATCGAACGCACGCAGAACGACGAGGGTGGCTGGCGCTACAACCCCGTGCCCTACGACGCGGATGTTTCGGTAACGATCTGCCAAGTCATGGCCCTGCGCTCGGCACGCAACGCCGGGCTGGAGGTTTCCAAGACCGTCATCGACCGCGCAGTGGCATATATACGCGCTTGTCAGAACCCCGACGGTGGTTTCCGCTACATGCGCGACGGGGGCATCTCGGCCTGGCCCCGCTCGGCCGCAGGGGTCGCGAGCCTCTACTACGCGGGCATCTACGACGACCAGGCCGTACGCGACGGGCTGAAATACCTCCGCGCGATCTCGGCCCCTGAAAACCCCATGCGTGCAGAGGCCCACTACTGGTACGGGATGTACTACACCGCCCAGACGATGTACCTGGCCGGGGGGCAAGACTGGGCCACCTGGTGGCCACAAGGCCGCGCCGAAATGCTCCAACGCCAACGCGAGAGCGGCGAATGGACCGACCCGGGCGTAGGCTCGGCCTATGGCACCGCGATGGCGCTGATCGTCCTGCAAATGCCCAAGCGTTATCTGCCGATCTTCCAGAAATGAAAGCGACGCTCTCAACCCCGGCCCGCCGCGCCCTGGCACTGGCCCTCATTGCCTCGCTCCCGCACTCGGGCAGCGCACAGCCGCCAACCCTGCCGCCGAAGCAACGTGGGACCCAGGCGATCGTCTACGACGCAGCCCTGAGCCCGATCCCCGGCACGCTCACGGCACTCTCGGGCCGCACCGCCATGATCACCACCGACGGGCGCGAGACAACCATCCAGAACGCCGTCGCCGTCCTCTTCCCCCAGGCCACGCGGCCTGCGCGGGAGGCCGACGCCGCCCCGACGATCACCCTCGACCTAGCCGACGGGCAACGCTGGATCTTCCCCCTCCCGGCCGTCAAGTTTGCCGGCGAGGTGGTGCAAACGCCCACCTGCCCCGAAGGCTCACCGCTGAAACTCGACCAGGTACGCCGGGTTGTGCTCGACACAACCAGCACCGATGCGCCGATCGGCTCACCACCCCCGGCTGACACCGCCCGGCTCGGCTCGGGGGACCAGATCACCGGGTTTGTTGCCTCCATCAACACACTCGGCAAGGAGGGAGCCTTCACCGTCGCCATCGAGCGTGCTGGCGCCACCACCCCGCTGGCGCACACCACCCTGCGCACGCTCACGCTAACAACGCCACCAAGCCCACGCCAAAGCGTAACCGCATGGCTCGCCGACGGGCAACGCCTTGACGCCTCGGCCACACTCGCGGAGGGCCAATGGAGCATCCAGCAGCACACACCCGCCGGCCCGCAGCGGCACACACTCCCGCCGGGCATGCTGGAAGGGGTCCTGCTCGCACCCAGCGAGTTCGTACCCCTGCTCTCGCTGCCCGGGCCAACAGTCGTCGGGGCCACCGCTGGCGTTGAGCCACCAGTACGCGGGCCTGAGCGCCCCTTGGGCCTGCAGGACCTGCTGATACCCGAGCCGCAGACGCTGACGTGGACGCTCCCCCCCTCGGCCTCGCGCCTGGGCGCGACGCTGGCGCTTCGTGAAGACTGCCGGGCGTGGGGTGATTGCACGGCAACACTGACGTTCGCACGCGCGGGGCAGAGCGCCGAACTGTTCAAGGGGACGCTGACGGGTATGCAGCCCATCGCGACCGTGGCCGTCGATATACCCCCGGGAACAACGGCGGGCACGCTGACTCTGGCGATCGACGCGGGGCGCAACGGGCCGATCCAAGACCGCGTGGTGCTCAGGGCAGGGGTGGTCAAATTATCAAATAGCCAAATGGTCAAATGACCAAATCAAGGCATTTGACCATTTGATCATTTCATCCTCACTCACCGCTTGTCGCGCGTGATCCTCGCATACGCATTGTGGCTGTGGATGCTCTCGAAGTTCTCGCTGTTGATCTCGTACCAGCTCACGCGCGGCTCGTGGTCCAGCCCGATCGCCAGGTCGCGGATGATGTCCTCGACGAACTTGGGGTTCTCGTAGGCCGATTCGGTTACAAACTTTTCATCGGGGCGTTTGAGCACAGAATAGAGCTCGCCGGACGCGCTCTTTTCGAGGATTCCCACCAGGTCCTCGATCCACAGCATCGCCCCCCCGGCCAGGCGCACACGCGCCTCGATCTCGCACCGCTGGTTGTGCGCGCCGAACCGGCTGATCTCCTTGCTGCACGGGCAGAGGCTCGTCGCCTGCGCCTTGACGCCCATGACCAGGTCCACCTTCCCACCCTCGGCCGCCTCGGCTTCGCACTGGAAACTCACCTGATAGTCCATCAACCCGGGCGAGCCAGTCACCGGGGCGTGCTTGCGGATGAAGTAGGTGAACTCCGCCGAAAAGTGCGCAAACGGCGCGCTCAGCCGGCGTGCGATCGCCCGTGTCATCGACGGGATGCGCTCCGGCGAGATCGCCGGCTGCCCGTCGGCCGTCTGCTCGTTGAGCACCTCCAGGAACCGGCTCATGTGCGTCCCCTTCTGCTCAGCCGGCAGCGAGACGTACATGTTGATGGTTGCCACGGTCGTCTGCTCACCCGCTGTCCCCGGGTGCACATCGTGCGGCGCGACCTTCAGGCGGATCGGGTAGACAACGTGCTTGACGCCCACCTTGTCGATGGCGACCTGACGCACATCACGCAGCCCTTGCACATCCGGGATTACGCCGGCAGCGGAAAAAATAGTAGCCATGGACTCCAACAGTAGGGACCACCAAACCCCAGGCACACCGGGCAAACTACCCCTACCAAGCACTTTTCCACCCCCCCAGCACGGGAACAATCCCCGCTCTGGCCACACCCCCCTCGTCGCTCATCGCTCACCACTGACCACTACTCAGAACCACCCATGCCCCGGAGGCCTTCACCGAGGGCTTCCGCAGGCTCGGCCTGGGAAAAAGCATCGGCACACGCACCTGGGGCGGCGGCATCTGGCTCTCCTTTAGCAACTACCTCGTTGACAAAGGGATCGCCAGCGCCGGGGAGTTCGGCTCCTTCGGTGCCGACGGCCAGTGGCCCTGATATCCTCATTCACCCAACGACCCTCATAAGACCTGGTACAGAAAATGGGGGCAGGCCACATTTGGCAATTTGACTATTTAGCCATTTCCCTCCCCAAACACCCGCCGCCCCAGCGTTGCAACCGCAGCCGGCGAAACCCCGGCACCCTTGCACTCGATCGCCACGCGCGCCCCGCGTGCGTACGCCGTCTGGCTGATGAGCACGCCCGCCACGGGCACGCCCGCACCCTCGGCCACCTGCTTGGCCGCACGCCACTCGCGGACAGATCGGCAGAACCGCAGACGCAAGAGCCAACCCGCCGCACGCTCGGCGTCCACCCGCATCCACCCCCACCACCCCGCCACCAGCACCACGCCCAGCACCACCAGAACGATCCCCACAAGCATCGGCCAATCACTCGGCATCGCGGCGGGCAAATCCCCCGGCCTCACCACCAGGCGCACCGCCTTCTCCACCGTCGCTGGCTCGACGAGCATCACAGCATCAACTCCTGGCCCGCGCCGACAGACGCCGATACCTGATCCTTACCTGATCCCCCGATCGTCGGCGCCCGCTTGCTCCAGTTCGACCGCACCTCAACATGCAGCCGGGCCGATGCCCGGCCCGCACGCAACCGTTCCAGCCCCTCGCCGGCACGCTGCTCGATCCCCGAGACCATGTCGATTATCTCCGCCGGCGCGGGCAACGCCGGGGCAAACCGCTCGACAAGCCACAACCCGGCCACGCGGTGCATCGCCCGGGTGTCCGTGAGCATCGCCCCGAGCGTCCTCTGCCCCGCCGCCGAGAGCGTCGGCACCTTGCCGAGCATCCCCATGGTCATCAACCCCCGCGCGGCCGACCCGCGGATGCGGTGGTGCGGGTCCAAAGCATGGTCCAGCAGCACCTCGATGATCGAATCGCGTGCGGTCGGGGCCGGGCTTGCTGGTGTAGCGGACGGCTCGATATACAACTCCAAACTTGACGTTTGCCCCACGACTCCGACGGGCAAGGGCATCCGCCGGCCATGCCGGAGGATTGCGTCCAGGGCATTGGCACGCACGCGCATATCGGGCAGGCCAAGGCAGGATCGCAGGAGGGCCAAGGCCTCTGGCCCGGGCAGCAGCCCCATCGCCGTCGCCGCACTGGCCGCCTGCCGGGCCAGCACCGCGTCTGCCGACTTCTGCTTGAACCGCTCGACGATCTTGGCCAGGTCAGCCAGCCGCCGACGTGTGCCCCCACCGACACCACCACCCGCACCCGCACCGATCGATCGGCAGCGCAGCTGCCGGCCCAGCGCACGCACGCGCTCGTGCGGGCTGCGTAAGGCCAGTTCGGGCAGACGCTTTTCCCACCCGCTGGTGCCGAGTTTGTACGCCTGCACCGCCAGCACCGCATCAGCGGCGAGCGTGGCGATCCGCGCGTCGGGGTCAAAGACCAGGTCCAGCAGCGCCCCTGGGCAACGCCGCTGCTCCACGGCCGTCCGCACCAGCATCAGCCGCACCGACGCCTCCGCGTCGATCAACCTGCCTGCCCACGCCCCGTCCTTGACCTGCGCATCGCCGGGCAACGCCCCGATCATGCGCACCAACCCCGCGCGGGCTTCGCCACGCATCTCCGTTGTTTCTGCCCGGGTCGGCAGCGTGCTCGGCACGCTCTGGCCCCCCGCCCCGCGCAGCTTCCCCAGTGCTCGCGCACGCGCGGGGTTGAGCACCAAATGCCAGCGCTCCAGCACCGCGCTGTGCTGCCCCGCCGACGCCGGCTGCGCCAAACGCTCCAAACACGCCGGCGACAGGGCATCAAACTTTAACCACGACCACGCGCACGACCGCAGCTGCGGCTCGGCCCCCCGCCGGATCAACCCACGCATGACCAGTTGTGCCGGGTGCTGCTGGTCGTTCATCCAACCCATCCCAAGGAGCAGCCCACCACCGCCGACACCCCCACCGGCCGAGGCTCCATCGCCCGTCCAGGGGGCAAGTTTGATGGCCGTCCGCAGCACGCCCGTGCGCCGGTGGCGGTCAAACTGCTCGATTGCCCGCTCGATCGCCCCCAGTATCTTCACCCGCTCGGCCCCGCGCACCCCGGGCACCCCCGCGGCCTTGACCAGTTCCCCCAGCGCCCACTCCGCCCGCTCGCCCACACCCGCGTCGGCGTCGGAGAGCAGCCCGACGACCTCCTCGGCCGCTTCGGTCAACTGCAACCCCCCTACCAGCGTCAGCAGCGACGCCCGCACACGCGCATCGCCGTCGCGCGAGAGTTTCCCAGCAACCTCCCGCACCCGCCCACGGAACAACGCATAGACCCCCTCCCGCTGCTCAACACGCAGACCGTCCCACGCCCCGGCCAGCGCCAGGCACGCCTCCCACGCCGCCCCACTGACCCCACGCCCACCCCCCACGCCCATCTTCCCCAACTGTGCCAGCAGCTCGTCGGCAATCCCCCCCTGCTCGCCAACCTCCGACGCGCGCAACGCAGCGGACAACGCCAGCAGACGCCGATCTCCCCCCAACCAACCGAGCACACTGATCCGGCCACCCAACTCAGGCATCATCCAGAGATCGACGAGCCACGCGCAATCCCTGCACTTTCCAGTTTCCACAGGCTCACTTACCCCCTCCCCCACCCACCCCGACACCACCAGTTGTGCACCCCAACTGACAGACCCCCATTAGGTAGAAAATATATCTCTGGCTTCTGTCTGAATTGTGTTGTAATCTTGAGGCTACCAAGTCTTTGTTCTGTTCGATTGTTTCAGGCTCTATTTATCTTGTCCGGGGAACTGCAAAAACCCGAGGAAGCAACTCTTTTTTCCGCCGTGGCTGGTTGTTTTCCCCCGCGCAAGGCCGCGCGGGCTTGAGAAAGGACATCTTTCCCATGCACCCGAGCACCAAACTCGCCCTGGCCGCCCCTGTCCACACGCTTGTGCTCTACCGCCGGCCGTTGCACCCGGAGTTGTTCCATGTCAAGTCGCGCAAAACCATGGCGATCCGGGGTGGGATCGAGGCCGAGGCTTGGCTGCTGCCCTTGGGGCACATGGTGCGCGTGCAGTCGGGGGGGCACTGTTTGTGTGAACTGGTCATCGACCGCGACAACGGGCTGCCGACACAGGGGGTGATCAAGGTCTACCCCACGGCCGGGGACAACGACTACGAACTGCTGCTGGAAGATGCGACGCTTATGCACAACTCCAGCACGCAGACGGAGAACCTCTCACCCCGGCTTTACGCCTCGACGCTGATCGAGCAGCAGGCCCTGGCCGCCGAGACGCACGCCCTGGTGCACACCTGGAAACTCCCCGAGCACGCGCCGACCCCCGAGGGCACGTGCCTCTCCCTGCTCGACTTGGCCACCTACGACGGCGAGCTGCACGTCAGCAGCACACACATGCACCCGGCTGGCGGGCTGGTGCTGCGGACGCAGTCGGTGATCCACCGCGTCTAGGTTCTGTCTGAGGGATCGAACTGGCCACACAAGCCGGGCGTGCCAAGAGCGATGCCAGGCCAGAACACTGGGCGTCTTTTCCCGCACGTTACCGACGATCAATCCGTCAGACAAAGGCGGCAAGCCGTTGGGCAACAGCGGCACGCCGGACACCGTCGAGGGAGTGGAACACCCGGCTCTGACCGCTGACCAGCAGCCGGGGAGACCGAGCAATCGCGGATGTGCTCTGGTTCACAACCACCAGTTTGCCTCCTGACGCGCCCGGGCAATCAAGCACCTTTCAGGAAAGCTTCCAGTGGCCAACGTGGGGACTCAGGAACAATCGGGCCGTACCCCAGCCTTGCGAGCATTTGCACCTTTCCGCCGTCGGGACGCAACATCTTGTGGAGCTCCTGATGCGGACCGTTCATCTCCGCATACTCCTGCAGGGCCTGGCTCGCCGGGTGCACCGAAACACCAAGCCCCGTGGCCATCAGATTTAGCCGCAGCCACCGCTGGCCCGCCTCGATCTGCTCCGCCGGCGTGTTCCCAGGCGTGGTGATGACCGAATAGGCGCGGGTGGCGGCCAGCAACTGGTGGTACTTAGCCATCGTCTGCTTGAAGCCCGTCCCGTCGGGATCGAGCATGTCCTGGCGGGTGATCAGGCCCAGGGGGCCGAGCACATTGAACATCGGTCCGCCCAAATCGATCCCGTCCGGGTTCGCGTTGATCTCCCCGGCACCGACGCGGCACAGGTCGATGCTCTCCTTCCACGTTCGCGGGGTAGTCTGCTCGATGTCCCACGCACGCTGGGTCAGGTCGCGCAACGCCGAAACGCGGGCGTCATCAACAATAATCTCATCCGCATACCCCTCCAGGGCCTTCGCGTGTGCAGCCGACAGCGGGCGGTCCTCGAACGGCTCCTTGCAGGTGCGACGCGTTAGCACGTGCGCGAACAACGGGTCCGGCACGCCTCCGGGCGTCAAGACCGCGTGCGCCACCGGGCCTGATTCCCCCTCTGGGAAGAGCGTCAGCTCCACCGCGTGCCCGCCCTGCGCCGCTGCCATCACCATCAGCTCTAGAAAGCAGCCCATGCCGATCGTCAACTGACGGTCAAAGGGGTCGGTCTCCGGCAGGTTCTTGGCGCGGTCGCGGTAGATGTGCAACCCCCGATCGCCGACAAGCTCTGCCACCCAAGGCTGGCGGTTGTGCGGGTTCGGCGCAAGCAAGGCCCAACTCAGCGCGTTCTTGCGAGGGTCCGAGTAGCCGCCCGCGAGCGACCACGGCTGCACCGCGGGACCCACGCTCCGCGACGCCAGCCAAGCCACCGGTGCCGCTGCGGCCACCACAACGCCCCCACCAAGCAGCACGATCACACGTCGACGAGTCATCCGCATCACCAAACTCCTTTATTCAGGGCCGGAATCGCATGATACCCATCGCCGGCCGCTGTGCGAGGCCAAATCGCTCACCGATGCGCTGACCCGTCCTCGGTCTGTCTGACGGATCGAGTTGGACCCGCAAGCAAAGTGGCGTCGGGATACAGGCGGGCCGGAATTGTGTGCGCACGTACTGACACCTTGCGAATAAACACTCCGTCAGACCGACCCGATATTCCATCACACCTACTTCAAGCGCCCCCTGCCCTCGATGCAGGCGTGTTGAGTCTGGCTACTTACTTCTGCGTGAGACCTCTACACGCCCGCTCGGGGTGTCTTTTATGGCATAGCCCAGGGCGGCGAGTTCATCGCGGATCGCATCGGAGGCCTTGAAGTCCTTGGCCGCGCGGGCGGCTTTGCGGGCTTGCAGCCGGCCCTCGATGGCCGGGTGCGGCTCGGTGCCGGGGGCGTACTCGGCTAGTTCTGTGCCTTGGGAGGCAAGGCGGGGGCGTTCCAGGACGCCAAGGACCTGGTCGATGAGTCGGATCGCTTCGGCGTCGTCGGCCGAGGGTGTGGCGATGGTGTTCAGCCAGGCGTTGACGGCGCCGATGGCCTTGGCGACGTTGAGGTCATCGTGCATTGCATCGGCGAAGGCCGTGAGCACGTCCTGGGCCCTTGCTTTGGGCGCGGTCGTGCCCGGCGTGGTGGCAGAGGCGATCTTGCGCCAGCGTTCGACCATCCGTGCGCTGTCGGCCAAGCCTTGCATGGTGAAGTTGGCGTTGGTCCGGTAGTGGGCGCGGATGAGTTCCAGCCTGAGCGCGGCTGGCTCGTGCCCCTGGGCAAAGAGGTCGCGTGGGGTGAAGAAGTTGCCCCGGCTTTTGCTCATCTTCTCACCCTCGACAAACAGGTGCCGGGCGTGGAACCAACTACGCGCAAACACGCCCCCTGCGGGGGTCTGGTTGAATGCGCAGCAGGATTGGGCGATCTCGCACTCGTGGTGTGGGAAGGCGTTGTCCTCACCGCCTGAGTGCAGGTCGATGAGGGCCTGGCTGCCGGGCTTGGTGAAGCAGGTCAGTGCACCCCAGGCCTCTTCAAGTGCGGGCATGGACTCGCCCAGCGGCGTGTCAGTGCGCCCGATGGCGGCGCGCCAGACGCTCATGACCGAGCACTCGATGTGCCAGCCGGGGTACCCCCACCCCCAGGGGCTTTTCCACTTCATGATGTGCCGGGGGTCTTCTTTCCAGAGCAGAAAGTCGGCGGGGTGGCGTTTGCCGGCCTGGTCGGCGGCATTGACGCGGCCACCTTCACCCTCGCGGAGTTTGTCGAGGGTGTTGCCCGAGAGTTTGCCGTAGCCTGCGAAGCTCTGCACGCTGAAATAGACGGCACGCTGGCCCGTGCTACCAGCGACATACGCATTGCCCCGTGCGATGAGCCTTTCGATGACGACCACCATCCCGGGGACAAACGCGCTGGCGCGGGGCATGAGGCTCGCGTCTTTCTGCGCCTCGATGGCGACGAGGAGGCCCAACTGCCGGGCGTCTTCGAGGAAGCGCTGGATGTAGAACCCAGCCACGGCGTAGGGGTCGGTCGCGTCGATCTGCACGTTTGCAGGGATTTTGCCCGACTTTTTCGCCTCGGCGATGCGCCGGCCTGCCAGGGCCATCTTGTCCTCACCGCCGCCGTCGGCCACGTCGTCCTCGGTCATGTGCCCGACGTCGGTGATGTTCATCACGTGCACGACGGTGCGCGGCCCCGGGCCGGTGCCCTCAAGCTGGCAGAGCGGGCTTTGTAAAAAACGCCTCAGCACGTCGGCGGCGAGGAACGAGCGGAAGTTGCCGATGTGTGCGTCGTCATAGACCGTCGGCCCGCACGAATAAAACGTGATCCTCCCCGCGTCGGCGGGTACAAACGGCTCGACCGAGCGCGTCAGCGAGTTGTAGAGTTTGAGGTGGGGGATAAGAGCCATCGCCCAAGCGTAGAGGGCCATCACCCACGCCGGGTTCGCACGCACGGCCGGTGCGAACTAACCTCCGGCATCTCATGGCCGACCCATCACTCATGCCCGACCCCAAGCGCATCCTGCTGGTCCGGCCGAGCGCACTCGGGGACGTCTGCCGAACTGTGCCCGTGCTTGCGGCCCTGCGGACCGCCTTCCCGCGGGCACGCATCGACTGGCTGGTGCAAGACTCGTTCGTGGACGCCGTCGCCAGCCATCCGGCCCTGACGGCGCACGGCGGTGGTGTGCTCCCCTTCCCCCGCAAGCGCTTTGGGCGGTTGTGGAACCCGAAGATCGGCCTGGAACTGGCCCAGTGGCTCGATGCTCTGCACGCGGCACACTACGACCTGGCCATCGATGCGCAGGGCCTGCTCCGCAGCGCGATCTTCACGGGCTTCACCGGCGCGGGTACCCGGATCGGTTATTCCAACGCCCGCGAGGCCGGGCGCCTGGCATACACCCACGCCGTCTACGCCCCGCCAGACTGGCATGCCGTCGGGAGGATGCTGCACCTGCTAACCCCACTTGGCATTTCCGTCCCCCACCCTGACATGCGGCTGTACGCCCCACCGGCCGCACGCGATGCGGTGGCCAGCGACGCGCGGTTTGGCGGTCGCTTTGCCGTCTTTGCCCCGACAACGCGCTGGCCGAGCAAGCAGTGGCCCGCCGGGCGTTTTGTTGACCTTGCCCGTGGGCTTCTTGATGGGGGGCAGGTTGACCGTGTGGTGCTCGTGGGCGCGCGGGGTGAGGAGCCGCAGTGCGCCGAGTTGCTCACCTGGGCGGGGAGTGAACCGCGTGCTGTGAACCTGATCGGGCAGACGACGCTGGGTGAGTTGATGGCCGTGATCGGGCGTTCGGCGATACTTATCGGGAGCGACTCGGCGGCGGTGCACATGGCCGTGGGCTTTGGGAGGCCGCTGGTGGCGTTGTATGGGCCGACCGTTGCCGCGTTTGTTGGGCCGTTTGGTCGCGATGGGGACGTGATCTCGCGCGTCCACCCGGGCGAGGTGCGCGACCACAAGGCTGACGAGCCAGGGGGGACGCAGATGGCACGCATCACGACGCAGGAAGTGCTCGGGGCGTGCAAGGCCCGTCTGGGGGGGATGCGGGCGTAGGGACTGTTTAGGTGCCCTTGCCCTGCGCACGACGCCGGGCCTCGAAGGCGGCCATATCGGCGACCGTCGTCGCCCGCATGAAGTCAGCGGCCCGGGCACGCTGCTGGGTCCAGAACTTGTGGCAGGGGCAGGCACGCTCATCGGTGCACGCGGCGACGCCGAGCATGCAACGCTCCAGCACGGCCGGGTCTTCTAGAGCGACGGCGACCTCATAGATCGTAATCGACTCGGCCGAGCGGGCGAGCATGACCCCCCCGCCGATGCCGCGTTGGGTGTTGACGATCCCCTTGTGGGCCAGGGCCTGGATGATCTTGGCAAGGTACGGGCCGGGCATATTGGTAGCCTTGGCGATCTCCTTGACCCGCAGCGGGCGATCCCCGGCAGCGGCAAGCTGCGAGAGCGCGGTCGCGGCATATCCGACGGCCTGGCTGAGCACTGTGAACCTCCCGAAGAGCACAAACATAGCGGCTTCTCCCGCGCGGGGCACTACCATACCACCCGCACCAAGAACCCCCACGCGGCAGGCCCCCGGCCCGCTCATCCACCGCCGGCAGAACATGATCCATGACTGGAGCGATCCTTGAGTAGCAGCAGCCCGACCCGCGGCGCACCACTGGCCAGCGCCACCAACGGCCTCCCTGTGGCCGTCGACGCAAACCCGCGCACCCCGCACCCGACGATGCCAGACCCGGCGCGGTGCATCCGCGTGCGCGGCGCACGCGAGCACAACCTCAAGGGGGTCGATGTTGACATCCCGCGCGATAAGTTGGTGGTCATCACGGGCCTGTCCGGCTCGGGTAAATCATCACTCGCCTTTGATACGATCTTTGCCGAGGGGCAACGCAAGTACATGGAGAGCCTCTCGGCGTATGCCCGGCAGTTCCTCGACCAGCTCAAAAAGCCCGACGTTGAGGACATCCAGGGCCTGCCGCCCACGATCGCCATCGAACAGCGCAGCAGCGGGCACAACCCGCGCTCGACTGTCGCGACGAGCACCGAGATCTACGACTATCTGAGATTGCTCTTTGCCCGCGTCGGCCGGCCGACGTGCTGGCACCCGACCAAGGTGAGCAAGAAGGACGGGGGCGTGCTCGAACGGTGTGGGATGCCCATCAGCGCGACGGGTGCGAGCCAGATCGTTGACGCTGTGGTCAACCTGGCGGACAAGGGTGGTGCCCGTCTGATGGTGCTGGCCCCGGTCATTCGGCAGAAGAAGGGGTTCCATCGCGACGTGCTCGAGCAGTTGCAGGCGGCGGGTTGGAGCCGGGCGCGTGTCAACGGCAAGCTCATCGACCTTCGCGAGGCCCTCAAAGATGCCGGGGACAACCCGCTGAAACTGGCGCGATACGAGAAGCACGACGTTGATGCCGTGATCGACCGGATGAACCTTGCCCCGGGTGAGGCGGAGTCGCGCCAGCGTCTGGCCGAGAGCGTCGAGGCGGCCCTGAAGCTTGCCGAGGGGTCGGTGATCGTGAGCACCGAGCAGCCGGCCAAGGAGGGGGCGTTGCCGTGGTACGACCGGACGTTCAGCGACAAGCTCGCCTGTGCGGCACACCCCGAGTGTGCGCTCGCGGAGCTCGAGCCGAGGATTTTCTCCTTCAACTCCCCATTCGGCGCGTGCCCGTCGTGCGCGGGCCTCGGCTCGCTGATGGTCCTTGACGAGGCCCTTGTAGTGCCCAACGAGCAGCTGAGTTTCCGCCAGGGGGCGATCAAGGCGTTCAACAAGAACCATGCCGTGCGTAGTTACATGACCAAGGGCCTCCGCCGCATGTGCCGGGCGATGGGTGCGGCGTACTACGACACCGCCTGGTCCAAACTCCCCGCCGACATGCGCCGCATGGCTCTGCACGGCACCACCGCGGCCGACACACAGAAATACGGCTTCAAGATCGGCGGCGCGATCAAGGACCTGCAAGAGTGGTTCGACAGCACCCAGAACGACGAGGTCAAAGAGTGGCTCAGCCAGTTCATGGGCGCGACGCCCTGCACCACCTGCCGGGGGCACAGGCTGCGCATCGAGAGCCTGGCGGTCTATCTTGAAACAGCCGTGCCCGTGCCCGCCCGGATAACTTCCGACCGCGCTGGGCTGGGGCTGAGCCGTGATGCGCACAAGATCAACATCGCCGACCTGTGCCGGCTGACGATCACCGAGGCGCAGGAGATCATGTCGGCCCTGAATCTGACGGCAGAACAGTCCCAGATCGCCGAGCCGATCGTCAAGGAGGTCAAGGGCCGGATCGGGTTCCTCGCCAGCGTCGGGCTGGAGTATCTCTCGCTGGACAGGCGAACCGCCACGCTCTCGGGTGGTGAGGCCCAACGCATCCGCCTGGCAACCCAGGTCGGCAGCGGCCTTGTCGGCGCGGCATACGTTCTCGATGAGCCGACCATCGGCCTGCACCAGCGCGACAACGACCGCCTCATCGCAACGCTCCGCCACCTGACGGACATCGGCAACACCGTCATCGTCGTCGAGCACGATGAGGACATGATCCGCGCCGCCGACTGGGTGCTGGACATTGGCCCCGGCCCGGGCGTGCATGGCGGGCGCGTCGTCGCCGCTGGCACGGCTGATTCCATCTCCTCGCACCCGACGAGCATCACCGGCATGTACCTCTCGGGGCGCAGGAAGATTGACCTGCCCCCCAAACGCCGGGTGCTCAGCGAGAAACGCGCCATCACACTCAAGGGGTGCAGGCAGAACAACCTCAAGAGCATCGACGCTCTCTTCCCGCTCGGCGGGCTGGTCTGTGTTACCGGTGTCTCCGGTTCGGGCAAGAGCACGCTGGTCAACGAGATCCTGCTGCAGGCACTCCGCCGGGAGGTGATGGCACAGCGCGTCAAGCCCGGGGACTTTGACAAGATCACCGGGGCGAAGCAGATCGACCGCATCGTCGAGGTTGACCAGTCCCCCATCGGCCGCACGCCACGGAGCAACCCGGCGACGTACACCGGCTTCTTCGATGAGGTGCGCAAGGTCTTCTGCGCAACGAAAGAGGCCAAAATCCGCGGCTACGAGCCCGGGCGGTTCAGTTTCAACGTCAAAGGTGGACGCTGCGAGGCCTGCCAGGGCCAGGGCGTCAAGAAGATCGAGATGCACTTCCTGCCCGACGTCTTTGTCGAGTGCGAGGTCTGCAAGGGCACACGATACAACGGCCAGACGCTGGACATCAAGTACCGCGGCAAGACCATCGCCGACGTGCTGGAGATGACCATCGAGGACGCCTGCGGCTTCTTCGAGAACCACCCCAAGATCGTCAAGTTCCTCCGCTGCCTCAACGAAGTGGGCCTGGACTACATCAAGCTCGGCCAGCCGAGCACGCAACTCTCAGGTGGTGAAGCACAACGCGTCAAACTGGCGACCGAACTGGCAGGCGGCACCGCCGCGGTAGATATGCAAGACGCCGCCAACCGCAGCGGGCTTGAGCTGCCCGGCGGGGCCAAGCCGACGCCCGAGCCCGGCACGGGCGACGGCAAGCTCCGCAGCAGGAAGATGACCGAGAAGATGGCCGCGCAGATGTCCCTGCTCAACCAAGGCGTGCACACGCTCTATATCCTCGACGAGCCGACGACGGGCCTGCACTTTGAGGACATCCGCAAGCTCATCGGCGTGCTGCACCGCCTGGCCGATGCGGGCAACACGCTGGTCGTCATCGAGCACAATCTCGATGTGATCAAGTGCGCCGACTGGATCGTTGACCTCGGCCCCGAGGGGGGCGCACGCGGCGGGCGGATCGTCGCCGCCGGCACGCCCGAGGATGTCGCGCAGAACCCCGCCAGCCACACGGGCGGTTACCTCAAGGCGTTCCTGCGCCCTTGACCGCGCCGGCCTGCCCCCCCGCAGCAGCCGCCGCACGCGCTCGCCGCCCGAGCTGGTCGAGCACCTGCCGGGCCATCATCTCCGCCGTGGCAACCTCCTCGACGGTTACGTGATCGGCGCCGAGTTGCGTTGCCACCATCGCCTTGCTCAAAAAAGTGGTCCGGGCAGCGATATAGACGTGCGGGCTGAGCGCACGAATAGTCCGGCAGGCGCGGAGCGTCGCCTCGTCGTCGGGGATCGTCAAAATCACGCCCTCGGCCTCCTCGATCCCAGCCGACTCAAGCACCTGCGGGTTGCTCGCATCGCCGTAATACGCCTTGCGACCTAGCTTGCGCTGAGTGCGGACGGTCTGCTGGTTCAGGTCAATGATGCGAAACGGGATGTTCTGTATCTCCAGCCGGTCGGCGATCGACCGCCCCACCACACCAAAGCCCGCGATGATGATGCACCGCTTGGGGTCAGGCGGGACGGGCTCGCTGGCTGCAGCAACCCCTCCGCCGGCCGCAGCACCCGCATCAGCATCCTCGGCTGGGTGGGGCACCGGCACAATCGTTACCATCGGCGCACGCGGGGCGTGCCGCTTGAAGCCGACCGTCGGCAGCCTGGCGAACCTCGGCATCAGCACGTGCCCCAACTCATACACGCTGGGCGTAACCACCAGCGAGAGCACCACCACAAAGATCAAACCCGACATCGTTTTGGCGTCAATCAACCCCAGCCCCTGGCTGACGGACAAGATCACGATCGCAAACTCCCCGGCCTGGAACATCGCCAGCCCAAAGAAGACCGACGTCGCCGCCGTCGCCCCCAGCACCCACGCCACCACCAACATCACCAGAGGCTTGACGAGCACAAGCCCGAGCGTCGCCACGACGATCAGCACCCACCCGTCCGCGATCACCGACGGGTCCAGCCGAAGCCCCACGGCGGTGAAAAAGACCGCCATGAACAGGTCCCGCATCGGGATCAACTGCCCGCTGAGTTGGTGCCGAAACGGCGTGCCCGCCAGCACGAAGCCCGCCAGGAACGCGCCCAACTCCGGGCTGAAACCCAACCCCGCTGCGAGCAGCGCGGCCCCGAGCGCAACCGCCGCTGAGAGCACCAGGGGCACCTCCGAACTGGTGTGCCTGGCGGCCTCGGCCAAGAGCTTTGGGAGCACCGCCCGGCAGGCGATGATCATTGCCGCGATCCCCACCACCGCCAGCACAAACTGCGCCCATCCAGGCCACGCGGCCGGCAGCAGCACCGCCGAGCTGTGCGAGGCACCCGTGGGCCTCACGCCCGCCCACGCCGCGATCAGCGGGAGCAGCGCCAGCGCGACCAGCGCGAGCATGTCCTGCACGATCAGCGAGCCAAAGAGCAGCCGCCCGTGCACACGGTGTAGTTCCCGGCGTTCTTGCAGCAGGCGCAGCAGCACCGCCGTGCTGGACATCACCAGCGCCATCGACACCGCCAGTGCCGTCGGCCAACCCAACTTTCCCAGCACCAGCATCGGCCACATCGCCAGCACCGCGCCCACCGTGCCAGCGACGCAGATCGCCGCGGTGCGCAGCATTCCCCCGCCCAGCCCGCGCGGGTCAAGGTGCAGGCCGACGATAAACATGAGCAGGATCGTCGCCAGCCCGGAGATCGACTCGATGTTTTCGCCGGACTGGATCAGCCCGAGCGTGTGCGGGCCGATGAGCACACCCGTGAGCAGATAGGCCGGGATCGCCGCGACACGCAGGAATCGCAGGAGCATCACCATCCCCGCCGCGGAGGCGAGGATGACGACCAGGTCCAGCACGATGGGGCGTTGCTGGGGGATCTCCGTCGCGAGCGTTATTAGTGGTTGCATGAGTGTCACGCACCCGAGCGTAGCGGCCCAGTGGGCCAGCACCACACTCTACCCCCGCCGGCGAGCCGCAACCCTGCCCGCGGGGCTCGACCGGGCGCTCTTGCCCGCTGCCACAAGCGCCGCGCACCTCCTTGGGTCAGGCCCGGCGTCCCAACGCCCGCCACGCTTGATCGATGAACCCACGATGACCCCGTCGGCCTGCGCAAGCATGCCGGCAATGTTTCCCGCCGTCGCCCCCGAGCCGACAAAGACTGGCAGCCCCGTCGCCGTGCACGCCTCTGCCAGATCGTCGGTGCTTGCTGGGTCCCCGGTGTGCTGGCCCGTTACCACCAGGCCGCTGGCACCGAAAAACTCGCACGCCTGGCACGCCTGCGGCAGGGTGATGTCCGCCGTGATGGCGTGCGAGGCGTGCTTCTTCTTGACATCGCACAAAAGGTGCACACCCGCAGCGTCGATGGCGCGCCTGTAACGCAGCAGCGGGCCAGCCTCAGCCGTGGGCATCAGCCCCTCGTCGGCGATGTGCGCGAAGGTGAAGTTCTCCACGCGGATGAACGTCGCCCCCGCCGCGTGCGCCACCGCCAGGGCCTCGTGGTGCCCGCACGCGAGTATCTGCACTCCCAGCGGCAACCCGGGCGCTTCCTCACGCACCGCCAAGGCGCACGCCGTCATGCACGCCGTGACGGCCGGGTCCTGCCGGCCCATCACATACGGCACGTCGTGCATGTTCTCGATCAAAATGGCGTCAAAGCCCGCTTTGACCAAAACCCGCGCCTCAGCCCGCACCTGCGCCACGATCGCACGCGGCTTGAGCCTGCCCCTGGGCGTGCCCGGCAATGCGGGCACATGGATCATCGCGATCAACGCCTTGGGGGGCAGGCCGAGCATGCCCGCAGTTTATCCACCACTACTTGGCCACAACCACGCCCCCGGGCCTTACCCTCACACATGCCCGAACCAACACCCTCCCTTAATGCCCTGTCGAGCAAACTCCGGCAGATTCACCAGGAGCACGTCCTGCACTTCTACCCGACCCTCTCACCCCAAGGGCAACAACGCCTTCTCGCCTCCATCGCCAGCATCGACCTCGACCGCGTCGAGGCATGGGCAGGCCAGCACGTGCTGGCCAAGCCCGCACCCGCGACCGCCGCGCGGATTGAACCCGCCCCCTGCTACCCCGCCCCGGGCAAACCGGGCGGCGACTGGGACCGCGCCCACTACCGAGCCAAGGGCGTCGCCCTCATTGCCGCGGGAAAGGTGGCAGCCTTCACCGTCGCCGGGGGGCAGGGCACGCGCCTGGGCTCGGACGCGCCCAAGGGGTGCTACCCCGCCGGGGCCGTCAGCGGGCGCTCGCTCTTCGCCTCGCTTGCCGATTGGATCATCGCCGCGCAGAATCGCTACTGCAAGCCGGGCGTCGTGATCCCCTGGTACATCATGACCAGCCCGATCAACCACCAGGCCACGGTCAACTTCTTTGAGGCCCACAACTACTTCGGCCTGCGCAAGCAGGACGTGATGTTCTTCCCTCAGGGCGTGCTGCCGAGTTTCGACATGCAGACCGGCAAACTCCTGCTCGAGTCGCCCGACGCCCTGGCCGTCAGCCCCGACGGCCACGGCGGCTCGCTCAAGGCCCTCGCCCACAGCGGGGCACTCGCCGACATGCAACGCCGGGGGATCGAGCAGATCAGTTACACGCAGATCGACAACCCACTCGTCCGCGTCATCGACCCCATCTTCCTGGGCCTGCACGCCTTCGCGCCCGATTCCTCCGGGCAGATGAGCAGCAAAATGGTCCCCAAGGCTGGGCCAGATGAAAAAGTCGGCGTCCTCTGCCGGGTGCATGGCCAGCACGGGCCAAAGACGCAGGTCATCGAATACTCCGACATGCCCAAGGCCTTAACCACCGCCACCAACCCCGACGGCACGCTGACATTCAACGCCGGGTCCATTGCTATACACATCATCAGCACCGCGTTCCTCGACTCGCTGGCACGCAGCCACCAAGGCTTCGCCCTCCCACTGCACCGGGCGGAGAAAAAAGTACCATTCATCGACGTGGCCACCGGCAAACGCATCGAGCCGGACAAGCCCAACGCCGTGAAACTCGAGATGTTCGTCTTCGACGCGCTCCCGATGTGCGACCGTTCGATCGTGCTGGAGACCTACCGCGTCGAGGAGTTCGCCCCGATCAAAAACGCCACCGGGCCAGACAGCCCGCAGACCAGCCAGCAGATTCAGACACGCCGAGCCGCACGCTGGCTCTCGGCCGCCGGGCACACCGTCCCGACGAACAGCGCAGGGGAGCCTGACTGCGTCCTGGAACTCCCCCCCACCACGGCCCTGGAACCAGCCGATCTACTCGGCAAAAACTTCACCATCCCGCAGTGCGGGAAAGTAGTGCTGACATAGATGTGATGTATTTTGAACCCCTCCCCCGAGGGGAGGCGCAGGGGTGAGGTTTTCAAAACTGCCAAATGCCCATTTGGCAGTTTGACCTTTTCCCCTACCTCTTCATCCGCCCGAACATCCGGTTCGGCGGCTGCTTCGTCGGCACCACGCCACCCGGGAACTTGCTCGCATCCTGCGCGACCTCCGGCACCGCCGAGGGAAGCACCGGGTTCATCGTCGCCACCGTCCTGTTAATCACCGGCGGCGCAACCGGACCCGCCGGCGCACCACCGGGCCCACTGCCCCGCCCAAACGGCGACTCGCTCGGCTTGAAGTCCGGGTAATCCAGTTTCGGGATCTCGGCGTTGATGAGCACCTCCACCGCCGTCAGCAGCGGCCCCTCCTCGGGCGTTACCAGCGCCCACGCCACGCCCTCGCGACCGATCCGCGCCGTCCGACCGATCCGGTGCACGTACACCTCCGGGTCCTCAGGCACATCGTAGTTGATCACATGGCTGATCCCGTCAACATCAATCCCGCGTGCAACCAGGTCCGATGCGATCAGGACAGAGAGCTTGCCGGCCTTGAGTTTCTCGATGATCGCGTTGCGGCGTGTCTGCGCCTTGTCGCCGTGGATGGCGTGCGCGTCGATCCCCTTGGCCTGCAAGAAAGCCTCGATGTCGTCGACTGTCCGCTTCATCTTGCAAAAGATCAGCGTCGTGTCGGGCTCCTCGTGCGTCAGCAGGTGCAGCAGCAGCCGCTTTTTGTCCCACCGCTGCACGGGCAGGTAAAACTGCTTGACGGTTTTGGTCGTCAGCGGGCCTGTGTCTGAGGCGATTACTTTTTCGGGGTTGCGCGCGTACCGCGCCGCCAGCCGTTCGATCTCAGGCGAGATCGTCGCCGAGACAAAGATCGTCTGCCGGTCCGCCGGGCACATGCCCAGGATTTTGCGGATGTCGTCGCGGAAACCGATGTCCAGCATCCGGTCCACCTCGTCCAGCACGGCGAACTTCACGTTCCCGAGCTGGATGTACCCCCGCTCGACCATGTCCATCAGCCGCCCGGGGGTGCTGACAACGATGTGCGCGCCGCGCCTAATCGCGTCGATCTGCTTCTGCATCCGCTCACCGCCATAGACCGCCACCGTCCGCAGCGGGGTGAACTCACCCATCTCCTGCATCTCTTGGGCGACCTGCACGCACAGCTCACGCGTGGGGACCAGGATCAACGCCTGGAACGGCGCGTCCTTGCTCGCGGCGTGCAAGATCGGCAGCCCGAACGCACCCGTCTTGCCCGTCCCGGTACGCGCCTGGCCGAGCATGTCCTTGCCTGCCAAGAGGTGCGGGATCAAGAGGGCCTGAATCTTCGTCGGGTAGACAAACCCGCACGCCTCCAGCCCCTTGAGCACGCTCGAACGCAGGCCCATGTCCCTGAATGGCACGGTCTTGTCGAAGAGCTCGCTGGAGCCGAGGTTGTCGTTGGCCATCTGCATGCCCGGGTGCGCCTGCGGCGTGTGGGCGGCTTGGTCGTGGGCGTGCTGGGTGTGGACCTGGACAGGCTCACCCGAAGGGGTGGGCGTGCCGTCAGCCGTGGGCATGTCCGTGGAAGAAACCTGTGCGTTGTCAATAGACATATAAAACGATCACTACGGCCGGGCCGGCAAACAGGGAGAGAGGGTCGGGCGCTGCTCCGCAGCACCGATCGCGGACTGTTGGTCTTACCGCGAAAAGCAACCCGTCTACAAAAAAACCCTGTCAGGCCACGGTTAGGCAACAATAGCATCAACCACCCGTTGAAGCCACGCCAACTCCCCCAACCCCCTCTACTCTCACTTTGGTCATTTGACCATTTCTTCTTCCCCCCACACCCAGGACCACCAATGCCAACCCCCCTGCCCCCCCGCGACACCATCATCACCGTCGGCACCATCGCCCCTGACTTCGAGCTGCCCACCCAGCACCGTGGCCAAAACTGGAAACTCTCCGATGCACTCAAAAAAGGGGATGTCGTCCTCTCCTTCTTCCCCCTCGCCTTCACCGGCGTCTGCGGCACCGAGATGGAGTGCATCAGCAAAGAGTTTGCCAAGCACGCCAAAAACAATGTCCAGGCCGTCGGCATCTCAGGCGATAACCCGCCCTCCCTCAATGCCTGGGCCACACAACTCGGCCTCACACAAACCCTGCTCTCCGACACGCACCGCAACGTCTGCAAGGCCTTCGGCCTCTACTGGCCAGACCTCAACATCGCCTGGCGCGGCACCGTCATCGTCGGCACCGACGGGAAAGTCAAGTGGACCCAAAGACGCGAAATCCCCAACGCCTTCAACCTCAACGAACTGCTCGATGCGCTCGCATAACAACCCACAAGAAGATGCTCCCAGGGAAGTGATAAACTTCCAAATCGCCAAATCAGACACGGTATTTCATTTGGCCATTTGACAATTTGGCAATTTGACCATTTGAACACCCTCACACAACACTATAAAACCCACCACCCAAATCCTTGATCCGTCCCTGCTTGGCCAACGCCGGCCAGACATGGGCCGGGAACTGGTTCGGCGGGTGGATACCCAACCCCTCAGCCTTCAGGCCCGCTGAGGTCGGGCGGTGCCCGCCCAGTTTGGATTCGTGGTCGAGTTTGGTCAACTTATACCGCTTCTTAAAGGCGTTATACGCCTGCTTGAGCAGGGCATCGTCGATCGCTCCGGGTGCTGCCGGCGTCGGCGCGGGCCCTGCCATAGGTGCTGGGTTTTGTCCGGGCTTTTCTGGTTGCTGTTGGTTCATGAGTCCCTCGGCGGATGGTAGTGGGCGTGCGTGCCCAAGCGGGGTTGTTGCTACCCTCGGGCATGTCCAAGCTGTGCCGAGTTGGCGGGTTGAGTATCGGTGCCGGCCGCCCCCTGGCGATCATCGGCGGCCCGTGCGTGCTCGAGTCGCCCGAGCTTGGCCTGGCCGTCGGCGCTGCCGTGCGCGATGCGTGCGTCAAGCACTCATTGCCCTATATCTTCAAGGCCAGTTACGACAAGGCCAACCGCTCGAGCATCCACTCTGCTCGCGGGCCGGGGCTTGAAAAGGGACTCGAACAGATCGCCGAGATCCGCGCCCGCCTAGGCGTGCCGGCGACGACCGACATCCACGAGGCCACCCACGCCGAGCCCGCCGCACGCGTCGTTGACCTCCTGCAAATCCCCGCCTTCCTCTGCCGGCAGACCGACCTGCTCCTAGCCGCGGGCAAGGCCGCCGCCAAGCACGGCCGCGCCGTCAACGTCAAAAAAGGGCAGTTCATGTCCCCCGCCGAGATGGCCAACGCCGTCAGCAAACTCCGTGAGGCCGGGTGCGACAACATCATGCTCACCGACCGCGGCACCTTCTTCGGCTACGGGCGGCTGGTCAACGACTTTGTCGGCATCGGGGACATGCTCGAACAAGGGGCCCCCGACGCCGTCCCCGTCTGCTTTGACTGCACGCACAGCACCCAGCACCCCGGGCAGGCCGAGGGTGGCACCGTTACAGGCGGGCGGCGTGAACGCTCACCCCTGCTCGCCCGCGCGGCCGTCGCCGCGGGCGTGCACGCGCTCTTCCTCGAAGCCCACCCCAACCCACCCAAAGC
>JBKDDT010000002.1:0-13314 GCA_046339895.1 bacterium
CCGGGACGCCGGCGCGTCGGGCCTCGGGCCAGACCGGACCGATCGAGCGTCTCAAGCCGGGCGACCGGGACGCGGCGCTCGACGTGGCGGGGCTCGATCGAGATGTGCCGTGGCGAGCGCAGTATCAGTGGCTGCGCCAGCGAGCCGAAGCGGTGCTCACGCCGGTCACCGGCTCCGTGGCCAGCGTCAAGGTCGGCACGCACGATGGGTTCATCACCATCAACCGTCGCCTGCGGCTCACTCCCGAGCACCCCGTGCTCCTGCGGCGCGGCGATGAGGTCGGGTTCGTGTCGGCGGAGTTTGTTCTCGTCGGCGATTATCTCGTGCGGCACGACCTCAGCGAAGAGCGTGTCGAGACGATCAGCCGCGCCGGCGATCGCGTCACCACGGTCGCGGTGCATGTGTCCGGTCTGAACGTGTTCCTCGCCGACGGCGTGTGGGTCCACAACGACATGCCCGCGACGCAGGCCACCGGATCGGGATCGGCCTCTGGTTCGGGCTCTGGTTCTAGCTCGGGATCAGGCTCCTCCAGCGGCAGCGGGTCCGGCTCCGGCAGCGGCAAATCCAGCGGCTCGTCCATGTCGAGCTCTGGAAGCTCGTCAGGATCTGGCAGTTCGTCTGGTTCCTCGAGCGGCAGCGGGAGCGAAAGTGGCTCGGGCCCGCCCGGTTCAGGCTCGGGCTCCGGCAGCGCCCAGCAGTCCGTGGCGCTCGGTGAGGGTGCATCGTCATTCAGCGAGGGCGGCATGGAGGGCGTGCCTCCCGCGAAGTGGCAGCAGAGCGGTTTGAGCAGCGAAGAAGAGGTGAAGGCATGATCCCGAAGGTCATTTACACGGCCGACTTGTCCGAGTCCCCTGATCGTCAGCGGCTTGCTGCGTGGAAGCACGCATGGCAGACGCTGCACCCCGAGTGGGACGTCGTCACATTCACGCTGGAGAACAGGCCGCCGATCCTGAACCACGATCAGTGGCAGCAGACGCTCGACCTCAGCGAGCCCGCGGCGTCGGCGGCGAGGCTCAACCTGCTGCGCTACGAAGTGCTCGCCCGCGAGGGCGGCGTGTTCGTCGATCCAGACCGCCTGCCGCTGCGCCCGCTCGATGAACTCGTCGCCGGGGTCGGCGCGCTCTGTTCCACGATCGCCAGCAACGGCGCGAGCCGCCCGCACATGCTCTCTCCATCGGTGCTCGGCGCAACGCGGAACCACCCGATGCTCTGGCATGCGATCCGTGACCTGCCACATTCGGTGCTGGTCTATCGCGGCGTGTGGGACCAGAGTGGGCCGGGCTTTCTGACTCGCGTGGTCCGCGACCACGGACACTTCCGCGACGTGGTGCCGTTCCACTGGGCGATCTTCGAGCAGGGTGAAGAGGCCGCAAAGGTGCACGGCGGGGCGTTCGCCTTCGTGCAGGCCAAGCCCGCGGAGGTGGCAGCGTGAGCATGGCCGTACGCACCACCTCAATTCCGCGGGTTCTGCACCAGATCTGGCTGGGCAAGGGCGAGATGCCGCTCAACCAGCGTCGCTGGCGTCGCCGCTTCGCTGAGATGAACCCGCACTGGGAAATGCGCCTGTGGACGGATGTGGGGGGCGACAACCTCCCCCCGATCCTCAACCGCAACGCCTGGGATGCCTGCACCAACGTCGGCGGCACGCCCGGCTGCGTGATGCGCTCGGACATCCTGCGCCTCGAACTCCTCGCCCGCTTCGGCGGCGTCTACCTCGACACCGACATCAAGCCCATCCGCCCACTCGACGAGATGTGCCCGCCCGAGGTTCGCGCCTGGGCCGCCTGCGAACAACTCGACATCGTCTCCAACGCGGCGATGGGCTTCCCCGCCAACCACCCGGCGATGTGGCACGCCGTGGCGATGATCGAAGAGTCGTTCTTCGAGCGCCGGTACGTCGGCGATCAAGCCGGGCCAGGGCTCATCGCTCGCGTGGTCACCCAGTACGACGACGTAGTCCTTTATCCCCCGGCGTACTTCCACCCGACCGTCGAAGAAGTGCAATCCAACCCCAACGGCCCGGCGTTCCTCATAGCCGCCCACCTCTTCGCCGGCACGTGGTTGGACGTACACATGGAGCGATACAAGAAGATCTGGTCGGCAAATGCGGCGGGGTCAGCCGATCCCCTCCTGGCCTAGGAACAGGGCCGGCCTTGGCAGAACGCTCTCCCCCGATTCCAGGCCAGAGTCGAGTGATAGTTTTGGATCATTCATTCGGACTCTGTTCCCCCTACCGCAGGTGAGATGTGGATAATCTGTGGACAAGTTGTCAGTTCCGGGTGGCCTGTGGAAAAAATCAAAAAACTTGAATCCACCACGGCGGTTCTGGTACACTCTGCTCTCGCATTGGCTGTCAATGCACCAGTGGGCTTTGTGGGAGTACTCAAAATGGCACAGATCAAACCTCGTCTCGGGGGCTTGTTCCTCATCACCCTGATTGCCGCGACGACGCAGGCTATCCAAGTGGACGTCCCCCCGACGAACCCAGACGGCAGTTATGACCCTGGTGTGCACGAGTGGTTCCCCTCGCGCAAGCTTGCGACAGGAGAAACTATTCCCGCAAACGGCACAGTCGTCGGCCACTCCCGCCTGCTCGGCACCGTCACGACCACTACAACCTCGAATAACACCACCACCTCAGGCCCGTTTCAAGAGTATCAAAACGGACGCTCGGTCCTCCATGAACCTGTCTGGAACTGGGGAAACCTCCCCGCTCCGCCGGCGGTGTATGAGTCGCTGAGGGGGGCGTTACCGGAAGCCGCACATGTATCCAATCTACGCTGGTGGGTCCGACCAAAGACCGAAGCCGATGCCAACTCGACTCAGATACCCCCCACCTGGCCCATGGGGTACCACTTCCCGTGGGGGTCAAGGCTGAATGTGTGCTTGACCATCCCACTGGCCCGGGCGGACTTTGTTCCCCCGAATCCAACAATCGCAGGTGGGAGTGAACCCATGCTCCCGGCGGGGATGGGCGGGATGGCAACAGGGTGGAAGGGGCAATCCCGCCCCACACTCGATGGGCAAGTGGACCTCGTCACCGGCAAACCCCTTGTGCAAGTCACCGACCTTGAACTCCCCTTCGGCTCGACCGTCTTTAGGCTCAACCGCACGCGATCGAGCCTGACGAGGTCCGACGATCCCGGTGCATCCCGTGGTAACAAATGGAAGCCGAATGTTCAGGATGCGTGGTGGGACTGGGCGGGGGAGGGGTGGATGCTTAGTGAGAACCCCCTCCTGCTGATCGATGCGCAGTGGCTTGATGCTGGAACCAGCGATGTTCCTACGACCAGTTGGCTGGTGCTCGACGCCCACCGCTCTATCCCATTTCAGAACATCGAGGGTAGTACTCGGTATGAAGCGCCGCCCAGGTTCCGCGCGACAATGGAGGTCTTCGGCGGCATGAAGGTGCCAGTAAGCCACCAGACCGGCCTACCGACCGGCCCGGCAAGCCCGGGAAGCCCAGGTGCGTCGGAGGGTAGCAAATACGTCTGGTGGACGGAGCCGACACGCGCGAAGGTAACCCTCTACGACGGGGCACTGACGTACTGGTTTGCGATCATACCAAAGGACAACAAAACCGCGAGCAACGGACCGGGGGGCATAACGGATAACCCGATCCCCGGCGCGGTTGCCGGGTTGATCCCGCCGAACAGGTATTTCTGGGATTATCTCTCGGTCGGTGCCAGATCTTGGCTCAATCCGCTGAACACTGACCCACCACCCACTGGCTCTGCATGGGTCTGGGGTGATTACAGCGAACGCGCGTATCACCCGGAGCGGATGCGGGCACTTTGTGATGACAACACTTCAGACTATCGCTTTGGCCACGCTGCGTTCTGGCCCGCCCACGGTGGACAAGGGAATACGCCGAACTATCCTGGCTTTGGGCTCCCGCGTGTAGCACTGTTGACATCGATCCAGGACCGTGCTGGAAATGAAGTGCACATCGAGTATGTTGACACCCGCACAAAGGTGCTTGACGACCCCGACACCAACCGGCCGCAGCCCGAGGCCAGCGAGATTGAGTATGTACAAGACGGGCAGTCGATCGGCCAGATCAAGGCCGTGCACCTGGTCAACAACAAAGTCAACCGGGGTGGGGGCATCGCTAGCGCTGGCAAGGAAGTATCGTGGACCCTGCTGTACATCCACCGCTCAACGCCGGGCATTGCCAAGGGCACTCCTGAATATGTCATCAACGAGATCAACCGGGGGGCTGGGGCCGACCGTGAACTAATAGGCCTGCACGGCCAGAGGGTGCTTGACCGTGTGCTGGCGTACAAAGGTGGTCTATCAAGGGCGGTTCTCGACGACCTTGACGCCGCAGCCCTGACCATCGGCGTAGAGGACAAGAGCGGCTTCTTCGGCCAGACCCCTCGCGTTATACAGCTTCTTGCAGGGGCGTTCGGCAACGAACCGGCCGGAGTGCTCGGAAACTGGGAACACGAGGTTCGGTACCAGTACCTACTCAACCCCACCACAGCAGATGGAACAACGCCTTCAAATACATCTTGGATCAACGGTACCTGGTCCTCCGACAGCATCTCGCCGCAAGCCCTGCTTGTTGCTACGCGGATGACGAGCCGATCAACCGATCCAGGGTCCACCACGGCAACATCAGCGACACCGAAGACCAAGACGCGGCTGTTCGTGAACCGGCCGATGAATCAATCATCCTTCAGCACCGCTCTCGCAGGCTGGGTGGGGGCTCCTTATAGAGATCCCGATGCCCCTGCGGGGGACAATTACTTTATCCTGCCCATGATTGAGCGTGGGGCTTTCGCCGGCTTGTCTTGGGGCGAGCACTGGCTCGAAGGCATTCTTGAACCCGATGACGTAGCGGCTCTGCTTCAAGATATCGCCAAGGCCAAGGCCGCGGTCATCCCCCCGCTCACCCCTCCGCTCACGCAATGGCCGAGCATGACGCTCAAAGAGGCGGCGATGCTCAGGTGGTATACAACGGGGCTACCGGGAGCCAATACACAGCCGTTCAGTGATCAACTCGTCGAACGGATGCTCCGGTTTGCCTCACAACGGTTTGGTTCTCAACTGCCCCCCCCAAACGACGCGTTCATGCCGACTCGTGACCAGATGACCGCGTCTCTAGGTGCTCCGAACGGCGACTACACCCCCGCCTATGTGCAGATGCCTAAACCGGTGCCTGGGTCCACAACTGGGACACCACTTGAGAATCTCCTAGAATCCTCCGACTTGGGGACTGTCACGGAGATGTCCCTCAAGGTCGGCAGCGCGCAGAAGCATTACAGACTTATGCGGTTCTTGCGCACACCGGCGTTTACTCGACCAGGCGGGGCTAACACATGGATCGATCGACCGATGCCGTCGGCATTCCTGAACCCGTACACATGGTGGCCCTACATCGACTCTGGGTATCAAGACTGGACGGGTATCAACTTCATCACCGCCGCCGTTGCCTCAACAACCGGCGGGGCAGCAAGTCCACTGACCAACCCCCGGTTCATCGTAGTGATCGACGAGTTCGCCTCGCGTAACGAGATGTTCGCACGGGCGGAGGGCACCAATGATGATCCAGTAGGTGCGGATGTTCCGGGTACTACTTACCGAGTTTTGCCAGGTGAGTACGGGGCATCAAAGCCCAACACAACCGCTGTCCTACCCGGGCAGCTCTCCCGGCGTGTGGTTGAGATCAATGCCTGGGGGAACATCCTGCGCGAACGGCGATGGGACTTCAAGGCCAACGGGACGGCCTTTACAAGCGAGGGTGTCGGGGAGGACTTTGTCTACAAGACACCGGTACAGCTCAGGCTGGTGCCCGAGGTACAACCAGGGGATACGAGCACTCCCTGGGCAACCAAGCAGTTTGCTCAAGAGCTATTATTGGTCGAGAAGAAAAGCTTCGGCAACTCCGTGGCGACGAATGGCGGGACGGGTGATCGTGAAGGGTTGATCGAGTTCAGCGACTACAAACGAGTGGACGGCAGCACGGCCAGCCCAACCCTTGCAGAGCTGGACGGCGCGCCGTGGTCCTCGCGCGTGCAGATGTATGCGAGCGGGATCAGGCGTGGCACCAACGGGACCAAGATCTATCGCTCCCAGCGCTTCTTTGAATCAGAGAAACCCTGGGCGATGACGGGTGAGGTGAAGTTCCTCAAGCCCGAAACGGATGTACTCCGAGTCCTGCCGTCACGCGGACCGCCCGGTACGGATGGTGAGCCGAGATACTCAACGACGTGGACGAAAGTGTATTACGACCCAGAGGATTCACGTCGAGCCAACGAATTGCCCATTGGCCAGTGGAGGGTGATGGGCCGTCTGGTGATCGAGTCGCCCCGGCAGCAGCGGCCCAACGGCGATTGGTATTACCCCTTCAGCGCAGAGGTCGCCAACGAGGCTGGCGAGATGCTCTGGAGCGTCGCGGGCCTAGTGCGGAACCCGATGGACCCCGCGGACAGCCTGAACGTGAACGATCCTCTGGCCTCAGTAGTAGTTTCATGGAAGTCGAGCGCTGTGATGCCGTGGGCGACGGTTGCGGACTTGAATGCAAAGGCGGGAGAGACGCCTAGTAGTCCCTCTACCCAGCACCGCCAGTTGAAGGACCCTTCAACCGGTGGTGATGGTGGCGTGCACGTCATCGGGCATTCACGCTACAATAATGACTATGTAAACGATAACGGCGTGCCGAACGCTTTGAAGTGGGGCCCTCTGCCTGCGGGGCGAGTACCGGTGGAGCTAGTTACGATCAGCGAGTATTCTTACGGGGGGGATGTTAGTGATAGTTGGACCCAGGCTGTGGGTGGGCCCACGCCTGGCGAGCTCAAGCGCCGGACGGTGCGTGGGGTTGTGGCAAAGAACCTGCTGGACACCTTTGATATCAATGGCAACCAAGAGGACGATCCCGAGGACGATCGACTGGTGGAGTTCGTCTTTGATAATCTCCGCCTGGCCGACGGCAGTCAGGACAGGCGCAACGGGCCGTTTGTTACACAGACAAAGGGGCAGAGGCGTGTCTACAACGGGCCATCACGCGAGAGTGGCATCCAGCTCACAGAGCAGGTAGCGTGGAGGGACAGGATCGACTTCACCGCTGTTGGTGGCTCGTCGCTCATTTATGACGGCAGCGTTGAGCAGATGCACAGCGAGGGCATAAGCCAAGGCGGGGTGCAGTTAAGACCGTGCACAGACTGCAACGGGGTCACGCTCAAGTACGAAGTCACCAAGAGAGTGGTCTTGACACTGGACAGCTTCGGCCGGCCTCAGAAGGTACAGGAGATGGAGTGGGTGAACACCGGCGGGGGGGCGGGTGGCTGGCAGTGGCTGGCCGTCGGCAGCAAGCTGATCAACGATCTGGGGGAGGTCTACCGCGAGTATGAGATGGGCGGGAACGTCACCCGCCTGACGCGCGACAGCCTGGGGCATGTCGTCCGCCGGTATGTCGGCACCAGCGATGAGCGGTGGGGCATTGAGCGCACGGGAACCGGCACCGGTGCGCACAACATGGTGCTGCGTGAGTCGTGGTCGTACGGCACCGGTGTCAACGACATCTACCGGCCTATCGCACACCGGCGGTATGTGCGCGAGCCGGAATGGGCCTCACAGAGCTACTACAACGACCCACAACAACAGGTTAACGGGCCTACGACAGCAATACTCCTAGCCCAGCACAGCGTCTCAACGCTGACGACCTACGACTGGCGCGGCAGGGCGGTGCGCGTCGATGAGCACGGCATCGGTGATGGAACAACCATCGGTGAGCGGTTCCGCACGACGCTGACGCTCTACGACCACGGCGACCGCGTGCGGTTCGTCGCGGTGTACGGGCCGAAGGCGGGGAACAACCAGAACAACCTGGATGTGCCGCGAGCTCTGGACCCGGCGCAGTGGGAGCTTGCGCAGGGCTTTGATACCAGCGGCTCGATGCCGGCGGTCGGTTTGTTTTATACCAGCGGGCTACGGCCGTTGTCGCTGACGGAGAATGTCTACAACGTCGACGGCAGCGTGCTGGAGGTGCGCTCGTACGACATGGAGGCAAGGACCAACTTTGCGTCGGCGTATCAGGCCGAGCGGACGTACTTTGGCTTCATGGGCAAAGAGGTCTATGCGCAAAGCCCAGGCGGGCCCGTGCGGGAGACCTTGCTCGATGGCCTTGGTCGGGTGGAGAAGATGATCAGCCGGGCACCCGGCGCCCCGAACACGATGGGTGGTCGCGAGCTTGAGCGGACGGAGTATCAGTATGACGTCGACGGGCGGGTAGTCGAGGAGAAGCGTTTCGAGCGCGTGAACGGCTTGGGTGATGTACTGGCCAACACCAACTCGGCGGTAACGCGCAACTGGACGTGGTACGACACAGAGGGGCGCGTTATCGCGCGGGCGGACTTGGGTGCGTCGACGGGTTCTAGCGGGAGCGGTTCAGGCCAGCCCCAAAGGCCTACGAATGTTGTAGCAGCACCGCAGGGTCTGGAGAACCCCGAATCCGACATACAGCACGAGTCGCTTCGAGACAACTCAAGTGTCGCTGGCGCAAAGGTCTGGATCAACGGGTACAACCGCGCGGGCAAGCTCGTGGCAGAGGTTGCCCCGTCGCGCCTCCGCACGTACACCTGGTGGAAGGGGGACAAGAAGATCAGGCAGGTCGAGGCGGCGGGCGCAAACCTGCGCCGGCAGACGACGTGGCGGTATGAAGTCGGCCGGTTGGTCGCCGTCGATACCGGGCCGGAGGGTGCATTTGCCGCGGGCACCGAGGGCGTCTCGGTCGGGTACGGCGCGGACGTGGTTGACGATCGGTTCGACAAGGTTGTCTCTAGGGATAACACCGCCATCGGCGTGGTGTGGACGCGGAGCAGTGAGCCTAATGATTCAGATCCGCTCGTCGAGAAAGACTCGATGTTGCCGGCACAAGAGAAAGCCCGGCTGCGCTATTACCTCGACGGCAAGCTGGCCGAGCGCATCGACCCGCGCGGTGTCGGGATACGTTATTATTATGATCGGGAGGGCCGGCTGAGCGGGATGAAGTCGTTCCTGTATCCGAAGAGACAGGATCTTTTTGGGGAGGAGGTGGACATTGCTGATCCGATGGGGGTCGTGGCCGATCTGAGCATGGCGAACCAGGGTTCGCCATCACTGCCCGGCGTCGATGGCCCGACCGACCTGGTCGATGGCGTGTCGATTGCGCACAAGTATGTAACGGACAGCCATGGGATATCGCGTGCGGAGACCACAATCAGCGCGTCATACCAACGCGCGATCAACCTGGCCGCGCCGGTGGCGAACGTGCAGATGAAGTTTGATGCCAACGGGCAGTTGCTCAGCGATGCGCAGGAGCACGGCCGTTCAACCTTTGATGACACCAGCCCCAAGATGGTCTATGCGTGGACCCGCCGGAATCAGACAAACGATGATGCCGGCTCCACCCGGCTGGCCTGGATGGGCATGCCCGTTCACGAAACAGTATCACGCCGGATGCTCATGCAGTATGGCTCGGCAGGATCGGAAGACGACCGACTCGACCGCCTGACTGGGATCGACACACGCCTGGACACGATCAGGACCACGCAGAACCCCGTGCTGGGCAGTGTCCGGGGCGTTGCTAGGTTTGCCTACGGCGGGATCTCCCGGCGGGTCTCCACCATCCTCGGGCCACACAGCTCTACCGGTAGTGGCGATGCCAGCACCACGCTGGACACCGATACAACGAAGGTCGGCCTAGAAGGTTTGGACCGGTTCGGCCGGCGTGTGGATGTGCACTGGAAGGGTTCCAATGGATCGACGCTGCGCCGCGACCAGATGGGGTATGACGCCGGTGATCGGATGGTATACGCCCTGGTTACACAGGCTCCAGAGTTAACCCCGGCGGCGGCGGTGAAATCACGCTCAGCACTGCACACCTACGACCTGCTCGGCCGGCTGATCGCCAGCAAGTTCGGGACGCTGACGCTCGAGACGAACATCCCGTCGATGCCGCACGCGGCATCGTGGTGGAACGATTCGTGGGCGCTCGACTACAACGGCAACTGGGCGGGCGTGCCGGTGGGGGTGGGGATGCAGGGGGAGGGTTCCTACGGCCGCGTAACAACCGGCCAGCTCGACTTCTTCGGCACGCCGTGGGCGCTGCCCGGGGCCGATGCCGCGGCCGAGGAGCGGAAGATCCGTGATGCCCTTGGCCAGGGCAGTTGCATCAAGAAGCGTGAGGGTGACTTCACAGGTGGCGCGCCGGGCGTGCCAGCGGGGAGGTTCCGCTATGACCCCGCGGGCAACCTGACGTGCGACGGGCGGTTCATCTATCAGTATGACTCGTGGTCGCGGCTGGTCGAGATCCGGCAGGTGGCGGTCAATGCACAGACCGGCAAGCCAGTGATAATTGAGTCAGTAGTACTTAATCAACCGACCAGCAGGTATGCGGCAGGCCCGGTGGTCAAGCGGTTTGCCTATGACGGCCTCGGCCGCCTGGTCCGCACGCTCTCGCCGTGGCCTTCGCCGGAGTTGTTTGCCACGAGCGGGAAGATGTACCGGAGCGAGCATTATTATTATGATGGCATGCGTCGCGTCGCCGAGGTTACGACCGACCCGGCTCTCTCGAAGGCGGCGGCGAAGGCCACGCTGCCGCAGGAGGAGTTGGCGACGCTGGCCGAGAACGTGGAGATGCTTGCGGGCCGCGACAGCATCGACGTGCCGCTGACGTTCGAGAGCAAGCAAATCGACGTGCCGCTGACGTTCGAGAGCAAGCAAAAGAACCTGACCGTGCCGCCGGCGGTGTATCTCTCGCGCGAGTATGTCTGGGGCCCGGGCGACAATGGGGTCGATGAACTGCTCTGCCAGTGGGCGTGGCCGAGCCGGGATGTGCCGTGGTGGGTTATAAGTAATGTGAGCGGCGACTGCGTGGCGATGGTCACGCAGGCGACCGTCGGCATGCCGTCGCGCGTGGCGTGGCAGGGTGCCTACGACGCCTACGGCCAGGTGATCGCGGCGCGGTCGATTGTGTCGCACCCGCCGTTGCGGGCGGGGCACAAGGGCCTCTTCGCCGAGCGACTCGACGGCGGCGTGGCGTGGCTGACCGGCACGCCCACACTCGGCGACCTCGACCGCGGCCGGCTCGAACCGCCGGCGACGATTGTTTATCATAATAGAATCCGGACGCTGTCGCCGACGCTGGGGCGGTTCTTGCAGAGTGATCCGAATGCGAGTGGGGTGGGGTTGGTCAGTAGTGTGTCGATGCATGGCAGGTCAACGCTCCTGAGCAGTCCGGGTGTTGATCTAGGCAGCATGACAGGGGATGGTGGAAACCTCTACCAATATACACAGAGTAACCCCATGTCCCGGAGTGATCCGACCGGGCTGTTCTCTGGGTTCGATGCGTACATGGAGTATAATGAGGGCGTCGCCGAGCACGGCAACGATCTTTCAACGTATGCGACCGACCTGCTTGAGGGATACGCTGAGAACCAGGAAGAGCTAGCCGAGGCCGCGCTGGACTGGAACACCTCCGACCGCGATTTCTCGATGCTCCTAGGTGTTGATGTGGGGCCAGAAGACCCACGCACGCGGCGTGGTGGTGGCAATGAACCCCCCGGGAGCAGGTTCGCCACCGGTGGTATGTTCGCGGCGATTGGCCTCGAATCTGCACTCGCGTCTGGGGGTGATGGCCCGGCCGTTGCAAACTCTATCATAAATAGAGCAGCAAAGGTAGCAAGACGAGCAGCCAAGGCCAGTGGATGGTTTAGCCGGTGGATCGCGAAGGGACCAAAGAATGTAAATGTTTACATACGGCCACCAGGCGATTATGTAGGAATTACAAACGATCTGAATCGCAGAGGTCTGGAACATGGGAAAAAACTGGTAGAAATAGCAAGCGGCCTGACAAGAAACCAAGCACGCGCGATCGAGACATTACTGATCAAAAACAATGCAAGATTCACGAACTCAATGAAAAGCATCAGTAACAATCACAGGCACGTCCAGAAAGCAGAGCAGTGGGCTATCGAATACTGCCAAAGAATGGGAATTGCAGTTGTGAGATAATACATGAGAACGGACACGTATAAACCAGTATGGTTCGAAGTGCAGACTAAAAGCCGGGGACCAAGGCCGATTGGAGAGGTCTTTGCATGCAAGATGCGGGGGCTGGGATATGTTTTTGGCCGGGTCATTCGCGATGATTGTGCGCTGTCGCCACCCTACGCTCCCCGGCCATGGAAGCGGGAGACATGGGTTTACCTTGTTTATTTCTACAAGGGGGTTTCACAAACGCCCGATGTAGTGCCGAGTCTGTCAGCGGACAACCTGCTCTTCGCACCCTGCAAAACCTCCCAGTATGGTTGGAACAAGGGGTTCTTTCGTCCTGTCGCTATTCTTCCGATTCTTGCTGGGGAAGTACTTCCAAAGCACTGCTTTACCGTCCCCAAGGATTACTTTGTGGTCGACGAAAGGCGAGGCCCCATCTACTTTACGGAGTACGGAGAACCCCTCACCGGGCCGCTGGAATACTGCATCGAGGATAGCTTGTACGGTTGTTACGAGATCGAAGGACAAATCGCTAGGGCCTTCGGCCTGCCAATACGCGATACCACTGATGAATGGAGAGAAACGGGCACGCGGTCGGTTACGGAACGGGTGAAGAATGGGAATCAAACGCCCTCGAGGACAGAAGAAAAACAAACAACCGCGACAGAACCACGGCCAGCGAAAGCACCCAAACAGAAACAGAAGTCGACACGCAAGCCTGGTAAAAAATAATGCAACAGACTCCATCTTTGACAAGTAAATAGATCGCCCCACCCCCGGTATGCGTCGCATCGCCGAGGTTATCCTCGACCCGGTGATGTCCAAGGCCGCTGCGAAGGCGACGCTGCCGCCGGATGAGTTGGCCGCGCTCAATAACAATACCGTCGAGACCGACCCCGACAGCATCGACGTTCCTCTCGGGTTCGAGAGCAATCAACAGGACCAGCCGGCACCGCCGACGAACTACGTCTCGCGCGAGTACGTCTGGGGGCCGGGTGACAACGGCGTTGATGAGCTCCTCTGCCAGTGGGCGTTCCCGAGCCGGCAGACGCCGTGGTGGGTTCTTGGTAACGCCGGCGGCGACAGCGTCGCACTCGTCACGCAAGCGACCGTCGGCACACCCTCGCGCGTGGCGTGGCAGGCGACCTACGACGCCTATGGCCAGGTGATCGCGTCGAGTTGGCTCGCGCCGCACCCCTCCCTGTACAAATATTCCACCCGCGTCATTCCGTCTGTTTCCAGGCCTCACGCGGCAACCCGGTAGTAGTGTCGCAGCACGCCGCCGAGCCGCGTTCGGCAGCGGACCGGGCCTCGGTCTGACGCTGGCGGCGATCG
>JBKDDT010000003.1:0-55400 GCA_046339895.1 bacterium
CGGTGCATCGGTCGCCGTCGCTGCCTCGGCCCTCGTCCGCGACGATGGCCAGGACATCGCCGGGTCGGTCAACGGTCTTGTCGCCACCGGCCGTGGTCGTACGCTCAAGGTCGCCACCGACTTCCTTGACAGCGAGATCACGCTGACGGGCACGAGGGCCCAGACGGCGGGCACGTTCAGCGCTTTCAACATCACCGGCGGCGGCGCGAGCTTCCAGCTCGACTCGAAGATCAACCTGGGCACCAAGACCACCCTCGGCATCCAGAACGTTGCCGCACGTAAGCTGGGCACGACCACCCTGGGGTTCCTCTCGGACCTGGCTACCGGTAAGAACAAGAACGTCGTCAACGGCGACCTGGCCGGTGCGGCCAAGATCGTGGACGAGGCCATCAAGCAGGTCTCGGGCCTGCGTGGACGCCTCGGCGCGTTCCAGAAGAACGTCGTCGGCTCGACGATCCGAAACCTGGGCATCAGCCTTGAAAACAGCGCCGCCGCAGAGTCCGTCATCCGCGATGCCGACTTCGCCAGCGAGACTGCCAACCTCACCCGTGGGCAGATCCTCTCGCAGGCCGGCGGTCAGTCGCTGGGCCTGGCCAACTCCGCACCGCAGGCCGCACTGTCGCTGCTGCGGGGCTAAGCCAAGCCCGGCTACGCGATAGCATAATGCTCCCTCCACGCCGCCCGGGGTTCAACCCGGGCGGCGTTTTTATTTCTGAGCCTGATCGCCCCCCCGGGTCGATGACCACAGCGTGACGAGTATCGCCCGCAAACCAGCGACTACCCCACGCCGGGGCAGGCCTGTCAAGGGCGACCAACTCACCCACCCGCTCCTGACGCTCTTGCTCTCGTTCCTCCGCGTCGAGTGCGGCCTGGCCCGCAACACCATCCTCGCCTACCACGCCGATATCCGCGACCTGCTGGCATACCTGGGCCAAAGACCCGACGGCGGGCCCATCCCGCTCGCCGGCATCACACCCCAACAACTACAAGAGCACCTGCAAAGGCTCAAGGCGGACCGCAATCTCACCGGCACGTCCGTCGTCCGCCACCTCGCGTCGATCCGCGTCTTCTTCCGTTTCCTGCTCAGCACGGGCAGGATCGATACCGACCCGACGGAGGCGATCGACTCCCCGACGCAGTGGAAGAAACTGCCGAATGTCTTGTCGCCACGCCAGGCCAAGGCCCTGCTGGAGGCCACCACCCAGCCCGCCCCCAAAGGCAAAGCACACAAGCAACCCCTGCACCTGCGCGACCGCGCCGTCCTTGAGCTGCTCTACTGCTGCGGCCTCCGCGCCAGCGAGGTTGCCTCACTGACAACCGACGACTTCAAGCCCACCCTGGGCGTCATCATCGCCACGGGCAAGGGGAACAAGCAGCGGATGATCCCGATCGGCGCACCGGCACAGCAGGCCGTCGTTACCTACCTGCTCGCATGCCGCCCGCAACTGGACCGCGGCGACGCGCTGAGCAATGGCCGACTGCTGCTGAGCCGAACGGGCCGCCCCCTCGAGCGCGTCAGCGTCTGGAACATCGTCAAGGCCGCCGCACGGGCCGCCGGGCTGAGCAAGGTCTACCCCCACGTCCTCCGGCACAGTTTCGCCACGCACATGCTCGGCGGGGGCGCGGACCTGCGGGTTGTCCAAGAACTGCTCGGCCACGCCGACATCGGCACCACGCAGGTCTACACCCACGTCGACCGCACGCGCCTGAAGGAAGTGCACACCAAGTTCCACCCCCGCCAGCGTGCAAGGGTCTAGGCCAATCTACGCCAATCGCAGTTGGTACGCATAGCCTCCCGCATGGCGCGCCCCCCACTGCCACTGCCCGTCCTGCAAGCCACCGGCACGATCGCACGCGACCTGGCCGGTGGCCTCGCGGGTGAGAAGAAAGAAAAGTGCGGCGTCTTTGGCGTCTGGGGCACCGGCCCCAACGCCTACACCACCTACCTCGGCCTCTACGCACAGCAGCACCGGGGGCAAGAGGCCGCGGGCATCGCCTGCTCCGACGGGCAGACGCTGCACGCCGTGACCGGCACGGGTCTAGTGCCGGAAGTCTTCGATGAGGAGACCCTCGCCAAACTTGTGCCCCACGCTGGCAAGGGCGCCATCGGGCACACGCGCTACTCCACCGCCGGCGGCTCGCTGGCGTGCAACGCCCAGCCGCTGTTGGAGCAGTACATCCGCGGGCAAGTCGCCGTCGCACACAACGGGAACCTCGTCAACGCCGACGCCTTCAAGCTTGCCTTCGAGCGTGCCGGGCACATCTTCCACACCACCAGCGACACCGAGGTCGTCGTCCACCTCCTGGCCAGCCCCGCCCAACAGGGCACGCCCGACCCCATCGCCGCCACCATGCGGCACCTGCAAGGGGCCTTCTCGCTGCTTCTGCTCTTTCCCGACCGCATCGAGGCGTGCCGGGACCCGTGGGGGTGGCGCCCCCTCGTGCTGGGCACCATGCCCGACGGGAGCAACGTCGTCGCCAGCGAGACCGTCGCACTGGACGTCGTTGGCGCGTCGTTCGTCCGCGAGGTGCTGCCGGGCGAGATCGTTACCATCAGCGACAAGGGCGTTGACAGCCGGCGCTTCGCGCCCCCAGCCCAACGCCTGGCACAGTGCGTCTTCGAGCACGTCTACTTTGCCAACCCCGCCAGCGTCGTCTTCGGGCAGAACGTCCAGATCGTCCGCGAGGCCCTCGGCGAGCGGCTAGCCAGCGAAAGCCCCGCACAGGCCGACTACGTCATGCCGATGCCCGATAGTGGACGCTCCGCCGCGGTGGGCTTTGCTCGCGCCAGCGGCATCACCTACCGCGAGGGGATCGTCCCCAACCGCTACGTCGGGCGCACGTTCATCAAGCCAACCCAGCAGCAGCGCGTCTCGGCCGTGCGGCTGAAACTCAACGTCGTCCGCGAACTCGTCGACGGCAAACGACTGGTCATCGTCGATGACTCCATCGTCCGCGGCACCACCACACGCGCAAAGGTCCAGCAACTCCGCGAGGCCGGCGCACGCGAAATCCACCTACGCATCAGCTGCCCGCCCATACGCCACCCCTGCTACTTCGGCGTCGACTTTGCCACGCGCGAACAGCTCATCGCCAACGGCAAAACCATCGAAAACATCCGCCAGTACCTCGGCGTCGATTCCCTCGCCTATCTCACCCTCGATGGCCTCCTGGCCTGCATGAAGAGCCAACCGGCCAACTACTGCACCGCCTGCTACAACGGCGACTACCGCATCGACGTCGAGCACCCCGTTACCGACGAGGTCGCCGGCCCGCAGATGCGCATCTTCGGCTAACGGGTACCTCTCCGCGTACCACCACCCCGAGCGTGGTGGTACCCGATACAACCCAACACCTCTACCTCCCGATCCGCTTGGGGTCCAACTTCTCCCGCAGCGCCTCGCCAACAAAGTTCAAAGCCAAAAGCGTCCCCGCCAGCAGCACGCACGGGAACAGCAGCATCCACCAGTGCGATCGCACCGTGTTCAGTTCCGACAGCCCGTCGGCCGCCAGATTCCCCCAGCTCGGCAGCGGCGGCTTGACACCAATACCCAGGAAACTCAAAAAACTCTCCTGCAAGATCGCCTGCGGCACCGTCAGCGTCGCGTACACCACGATCACACCCACCAAGTTCGGCAGCAAATGCCTCGCAAACTGCCTCGGCACAGGCACCCCAATCGCCCGCGCCGCCTCCATAAACGGCTGCGCCTTGAGGCTCAACACCTGCCCACGCACCACACGCGCCATCGTCAACCAACTCACGCCACCGATCGCCACCAGCAGCGTAACAAGGTTGATCGTCTGCGCCGTCGCGGGGTTCAACTCTCCGGTGCCCAAGCGGACGCGGGCTTGCTCGCGGGCATCCTGCCTGGCTTGCTCGACCGCCGACGTGAGCACATCGCCACGCTTGCCCTCACGCAAGGCCACCTCCTCAGCCTGTCGCACCATCGCCGTGATAAACGCATCGCTCTGCTGCCGGATCGCAACCATCCGCCCCGCTTGCCAGCGGTCCAGCGCACCATTGACCGCCACGGCCAGCAGCACCACCAGCAGCACATACGGCAGCCCATAGAGCACATCAACCACACGCATCATCGCACCATCAACACGCCCGCCCAGATACCCCGCAATCGCCCCATACAGCACGCCGATGGTTACTGACAACCCCGCCGCGGCCACGCCGATGGCCAGCGAGATCGCACCGCCAACAAGCACACGCGCCAGCACGCTCCGCCCGAGGTGATCGGTCCCCAACCAATACCTCGGCCTGCTCGCCGCGACGCTCTCGGAAGCGGGCTTTGCTATCTCAGGCAGGCGCGGGTCAAACGCCACGCCCGCGGCGTCGGCCCGCTGCCGCTGCGCCGCGTCGATCCCCGCGGCGTCATAACCGGCGATAAACCTCGCATCGCCCGTCGGCCACCACCACGGCGGCAGCCGCAACGCCGAGCGGTTCTGCCGCTCAAACATCGCCGTCATCGGCCCATCCGACCCAAGCACGGCGTACCCACGCTCGACCCGCGCCACCGCCGTCCATGGGAGCGTCGCAAAGCACGCCAAAACCACAACCAGCAACGCAATAATCCCAACCCACCCCGCACGCCCCAGCCGGGCTCTGCCCGCGCGGCCACGCGGGGCGTTCAAGTCGGGGGCGGAAGTGGGGGCTACAACACTCACGGGGCAAGGCTCACCGAAAAGTTACCAAGACGCATGGCGGTGCCTCCTGATACATGTGGCGAAACGGGCGAGCCCGCAGGCTTGGTGCTATGCGCCAC
The DNA here is from genome assembly GCA_046339895.1 of bacterium. Classification (GTDB taxonomy): domain Bacteria; phylum Planctomycetota; class Phycisphaerae; order Phycisphaerales; family UBA1924; genus JAJTGZ01. Next base: position 4,773 of record JBKDDT010000003.1, read on the forward strand.
AATACACCCGGCCAAGGGGCCTGACAGGAGAACCGCCGCGATAAGCATGAATCGTGGCACGGATCGCCCCAGACCAGCCTCAGACGCCGCTTCCTTGTGCCGCAATCAGGGCGACAGGATTTGAACCTGCGGCCTCGAGGACCCAAACCCCGCGCTCTACCAAGCTGAGCTACGCCCTGTGCTTTGTTCCACATGGAACACTATCTCCCAATGGTAGCGCAACCGGGCGGCGATTCCAAACCGCAACCTCGGCCACCCTGCCCGCAACATCCCCCACTACTCCATCGGCAGTTCTTGGAAGAGCAGGATCTTCGGCTTGTCGCCGGTCTTGGTCACGTTCGAGCGGTCGACGACCATCATGTACCGGCGTTTGAGCGTCGGGACCATCGGCTGGGCGGCGCTCGGGGCACCGGCGTCGCGCGAGAGGCCCTCGACGTCCGACTGCTGGTACCCGTGCAGCACAAAGTACGCGCAGAAGATATCGCTCCGCACGCTCACGGCGTTGAGCATCGCGTTGGCCACCAGCAGGTTCTCCTCGTACCCGTCCTTGACGCTCGATGGCTTCATGTTCGCCAGCGTTGCAGGGTCGACGTACAACTTCGGCGGCTTGCCGGTCCGGTTGGGTGCTGGTGAGGGTGTGGTCTCACCCTGGAGCCAACCGACCGGGCGGTTGTCGGGGAGCGGGTAGTTGGTCAGGAACGCCGTGCTGAGTGGCTCGGGTGTGGCCAGCGCGCTCAACGCCATGGGCACCTGCCACTCCTGGTTCACATCGATAAGCGCGCCACTGTTATCGATCCCCCGGCGTTGGAAGGTGTAGTCCGCCGGTTGCAGGTCGCGTGCGAAGCGGTCGATGCTCAGCTGGGCGGCAACGGGCATGTCGCGCAACTCGTTTTCCGTTTTGGGCACGGGGAGTTTGGTACGGGCTGGGTCGGCTAGGTTGATACCACCCGAGGGGGTCGCGGGCATTGGACGCAGGCGCACGGCCAGGAGTTCGCCGATGCTCCGGAAGCCGGGCTCCTCGCGGATGCCCCTGTGCTCGGTCTGGAAGCGCCGGGCGTCATCATCGAAGCGTGAGGTGGTGTAAGTAACGCCGCCGTTTCCCTCGGCAAAGTCGGCGATGTAGCGGTTGGTGCCGTCGAAGCTGGGCATGGTGTAGACGGCGTTTTTGTCGCGGTAGGCCTCGATCGCGGCGGCGACGTCCCAGACCGTGTCGGGCTTGTTGCGGAGGATCGAGCGCGAGTCAAAGACACGGTTGGTCGCACGCGTCAGGGCGGCGAAGCCCTGGCTAGTCATCGGCGCATCCTGCTGGGGCTGATCTTGTGTTGTTCTTGTGCCGAGGCCGTCGGCGTCGATGTCGTTGTCGACCAGGCCGTGGGTCATCCACGAGTGCAGCGGGCCATTGTCGATAGCGCCGCGATTGGCGTCCATGGCCGTGGCCATGGGGAGCATGCGGAGGACGCTGGCGGGTGCGGTGTTGATGTTGATGGTGCCGTAGACCGGCGAGTTGGTGCCGCCGTGGGGCATGGTGCGGAACTTGTCGATGACGGCCATGGCCGAGGGGATGCCACGGTCCAAGGGGGGTGTGGGGTGGGTGCTCGGAACGGCGGTGGCGATCGGGAAGCCGAGTTCGTTGGGTGCAGTAGCTTGGTTATTGAACGGCGCGGGCGCGTTGGTGATGCGGAGCCGGCCACGGTCGAGGACGGCCGCGATGCCGAGCTTCCAACTCTGATCGTCGGAGGGATCGCCCGGATTGAGTTCGTCGAGTTTGATGTAGTCAAAGGCGAGTGCCGCCGCCTCGGCAAGGGTTGTCCACTCCTTGGCCAGGTGTAGCGAGCGAGGGAGTGTACCAGCTTCCGTCGGCGTCTGCGAGGGGCCGATGGCCCAGGGGAGGAGGACGTCTGCGGGGCGGAGCGGTGGGAGGATGGGTGCCTCGGAGAGGCCCGGTGCACCGCCGACAGGGGATGCCGAGCGTGTGCGTGGGTATTGGGGCAGGACGGTGTAGAGTTTGTCGAAGGTCTTTTTCGGGACGGAGCCGTCGTTGCCGAAGTTACCGGTGGCGTTATCGAATTCCAGTTCTTCGCCGCCGAACGCTGAGGGGTTGGGTGTCAGCGTCGGGGGTTTGCCCTTGTCGTAGATGGACTGATCGATGAGCGTCAGCGAGTCGTCTTCGACTTTGCCGTACGGGTCGCTGCCGAACAGGCCGCCGCGGATTTGTTTGCGGACCAGTTCCAGTTGGCGGTATTTATCTGAGGGGTGTGCTGCGATCTCGGTAACAATCGGCGCGGGCCAGGTGTTGATGGTGAAGCCGTTGAGGAAGAGCGCGTTCTCATCGCCGATGAGTTTCTGGGCTGCGAACGCGGGCCTGTTCTTGGCAGCGGTCGTGTCGGCGGCCGCGAATTCTTTGGTGGGATCAAAGAGGTCTTTGTTGAGGTCGCTGCCGTCGACGCTGCCTTTGAGGCCCGGGTGCCCGAGCATGAAATAGTTGGTGTTGCGGGACCGTTTTTGCTCGTCCGAGGGCATGCCATTGGTCCACCATGCTGTTGAAGAGGTTGCGACCAATCCAACAACGCCCATGGGGACTTCTACGGCCCAGGCGGGGAGGACGCCGCGTGGGTAGTCGTTGACGAAGCCTTCGGGTGCGGGTCCGCCGCCGATGCCGCGGTAGTCTGTATTGACGAGGTTTGTTGAGCTATCCAGGTCCATCCAAGCGCCGGGGTCGTCGGGCCTGCGGAACCCGCCGGACATGACGATGGAGAGGCCGGTGTTGTCCGCCGAGATGTCCGCCGCGCCCTGGGTACCGGCAACTTTAACACTGGTACCAAATCGTCCACTGCTGCGGGAGTTGCTCGAATCGGCGGGGCTCATCCCCAGCCGGCGTTCGACGCTGCCGAGCCTGGCCGTGGTGGTGTTGGCGAAGGAGAGGACCGGATCGACGAGGCGGTCGACGAGGATGTCGTTGTTCGGGTTGTTGGGGCCTGTCGATGCCTCGGTCAAGCCCGCCAAGTCGATGCGGACGGCACGCCAGAGTTTGACGGAGTTGTTGTCGGCGTCTTTGCCTGTGAGTTGCGCGTTGGTGCCGCCCGGGAGGTCGGTGACCTGTGGGTAGAGCACGGCGACGTCATCGGAGTCGGGCACAATGCGAACACCCGTCTCGCGGTTGAACGGGAGCAGCCGCACGGGCCGGTGCTCGAAACCGGTGCCGACGCGCACGATCTGCTCTGTTCCCCCGGCGTCCTTGTCGGTGAACCGCTGCCAGAGTTGGTCGTTGACCCATCGCATCACGCGCTCGGCATTGAACCCGGTCCATCCTGCGGCGTTCATACGCTGGGCGATTTTGGCGGGGTTTTGGCTGAGCACGTAGAAGACGCGAGACTGGCGTGGTTGCAGGACCACGGGCCTGCCCTTGAGCTGCGGGCTGTTGTCGTCAGCGGTGTTGTTATCCCCGGTTGGATCCCAGGTGTAGTCGGCCAGGCGGTAGAAGCGGCCGCCGAACTCGATGTAGTAGCTGAAATACTTGTACGGCTGGGCCGGTGTTCCGTCCAGAGCATCCCCTTCACTGGTCCGGATCTGGAGACCCGGGGAGAGCGGGTCAACGAAGCCGGCTGACGGTGGTGTGGGGCCTGGCGTGGTTTTGGGGAAGTAGGTCGGCTCCTTAAGGCCGTTGCCGTCGGCACCTTTGCCGCTGAGGTAGATCGGCACGTCGAAGGGGTTGGTGATCTGGAAGGCGACCATCTCCAGGAGGAAGTCCAGGTTGTCTTCCTTTACCTCGCCCTTGATCTTGATATTGCCAGGTACCTCTGTTGCTGGGCTGCCGCTGATAGTCGCCCGGAAGTACTCGAAGTCATTGTCGGTCTTGTCCAGCAAGGACTGGACATCTGCGATGGTGCTGTCGGAGTCGATCTCGTTGGCAGCGGCCTGGGCATCTGTTGTGATAGCTTGATCGGGGATTGTTGATGCATCGGTATAGACGATGAAACTCTGCACCTGGGTTACAACCGGCTCGGGGCGGATGGCGAAGAGGTTGACGGCCCAGGGGGCAGTGGGGACTGCGGGCGGGGGTCTCTCGTCTGCCAGGCGGACGATGCGCTCGGTGGTGTTGGTGTCCTTGTCGAGGTCTTGCACGTCTGGGCCGCGGAGTGCCAAGCTGTCAAAGTCCAGGCCGAAGGCCCACTGGTTGGTAATCGGGTTGCTCGCACTGATCGTGGTGGTAGGGAGCGTGCCAACCACGGCGGTGCTCTCGGTCCAGTATGGGAACGCCGGGACTGTGTTGATGAAGAGTCTGGGGTTAGACCCATCGATGTCCCCGCGTGTTTGCTCATTGAGCAAGAGCGTGGCGGCGATGGGGCGGTCGCTGGGGTCCTGCCAGGCGAGGAGGTTGAGGGTCATGTGCGCCGCGGCACGGAGGGCCAGCTCGGTGTTCTGCCGGGGCCTGTTGCGGAGGTAGGTGGTCGACGGTACGGCGCCGGTGGGACTATTGAGGGGGTACCTGATCGCGCCGTAGACCGTGGCGGAGGTTTTAGTATTGTCAACGTTGACCACGTTGCTCCAAAGGTCAAAGTTCGGCGCGTCATCATCAAACTGCGTGTCCGCCAGGGGGATCAGCACCTCGGCGTAGGCAAGGAAGATCTCGTTGGCCGCCTTGACGTCGCCGGTGTCGATCAGCTCGACGTTGTCGTCGTAGGAGGTGCTGCCTGGGATGGACTGGTTGGGTTGGGTCAGGTTGCGAGCGAAGCCGGGGAGGGCGCGGGCGATGGCGTCCTGGATGTCCAGGCGGACCTCGCGTTGGGTGATGGGGATCTCTTGGCTGGGCGTGCGGTTGTCTGTTACGCCGGTGGCCTGTTTGAACTTTTCGCTGACCATCGTCAGGGGCCTTGCGCCGCTGATGGTGGTGAGCAGGTGGCGGGTATCGGTGAAGCGGGCGGTGAGGCGGGCGTTGCGCACGTCGGCGTTGGTCGAATCACCCCCGACGTCGCGGTCCTCATAGAGGGAGCGGTTGGAGCGCATGGGCCCGATATTGCCGAGGGTTCGGAAGGCGTCAAAGTTGCGGAAGTCGAGGGCCGACTCGAGGGGGGAGGTGATGGCGGGGTCGTTGACGCCGTTGTAAGCGCGGAGTTCGCGTTCCTCGGTCAGGGGGAAGCCGGTTGTGTTTTGGAACTGAAGGTACTCATCCTCGGCAGGGCCGACGGTCAGCGAGCGTGAGAAGGCCCGATCAAACCTTGTCCCATTCCCGTTGGCGACGCGCAGGTAGAGTTCCTGGCGGTCTATTGGTGAGACGAAGAGGCGGTACTGCTCGATAACTTCGCGCTCGGATGGGATCGCGAGGTTTGAGCCCTGTGCCTCGTCGTAGGCCCGCTGATCGTCTGGTTCTATGAAAACTGGGGGGCGCACGGCAGGCTGCCCGAAGATCGGCAGGCCACGGTCGGAGTGGAAGAGCGAATACGCAAGCCGGCCGGGCTCAAAGAATGGGTAGGGCGTTGCCGGGGAAGTCGGGAAACCGTTCAGGTTCGAGATATCCGTTTGGCCGGTGGTGCGTGCGAACATGAGGCTCGAGAAGCCCGAGCCGCCGACCTCCGCTCGGCTGACGACAAACTGCGCATCGTTCTGCCCGGCCAGAATGCCGTACCCACCGGTGGGCGCGGGGCCGAAGTAGTCCGTCGGCCTGCGCTCCAGGTAGCGGAAGGTGTCAAACCCTGTCAGCAGGCGTTCGAGGTCAACGTCCGCGGGCGTCGCGCCCGGGGGTGCCTCGATGGCGTACTTACGGCTGGAGATGATCGGCTCCCTGGCGACCGTCGCGCGGTAGCGCACCGGCGCGGCACGGAAGGCGGTCTCGGACCGCAAGCTCGGCGCGGGGAAGATGGGCTCTTGCACGGACTGCAGGCCGGCCGTGGGGGTCTGCACCTGCGCAACGCGCGAACTGAAGGGGTCGGCGAAGGAGGCCGCGGTGTTGACGTTGACGAGGGCTGAGAGGTCGATGATCCTCGGGGCGACGAAGAGGCGCAGGCCGCTGCGGCCGAGGATGTTTACAGGCTGCCCGGGGTCGCTGGCGTCGACGAGTTCCTGCCAGAACGAGTCGTAATACCCGTCGCCATCGGCGTCGGCAAACATGTTGCCCAGGGCCTTGGGATCGCTGGGCAGCAGGGGCGTGGGGCCCTGCGGTTCGAGCACATGGCGGAAGAGGCCGATGCCGTTATTCGACCAGGTGGCCGGGGCGTTGTAGAGGTCGTCGGTGGATGCTAAGGTATCAAAGACGACCGGGCCGCCGACGGTTGTGGAGGCCTTGAGTTTGTGGAGGTTCAGACTGATGCCCGGCGCACCTGCGGGGGTGGACCCATACCCCGACGGTGCGGCGAGGTTGTCGCGCAGGTTGGCGAGGTTGACGGCTCGCCCATCGGGGGAGATGACGCTCATGTGTACCCAGTCGGTCATGCGTGCGACCAGGTCGCTGGGCTGGGTCAACGTGGTTGCATTGGTGTTGATCCAGACCGGCTCGGTGGATGCGAGCCAGGGATCGCTGCTGATGCGTGGGTCCTGGTCGCGCGGGTCGTTGTCCCGCCACCAGTAGTAGCGTTGCGTGCCGGTGGGGGTGAAGCGCCTGGAGCGCCACTCTTCAATAGTAGGGATGGCTTGGGGGCCGGTGGTCGTGCGCACCGAGCGGACCACGGGGTCTGTTGAGGGATAATCGGATTGCTGGCGGGTAACACGCCGGATCTGTGCGGAGCCAACCGCGGCGTCCTTCTGGAAGTAGGTGGCCGTGGCGTTGTCGCCGATGATCTGGCTGATGTAGTTGCCGACGGCCCTGCTCTGGTCCTCGGTCTGGGCTTTGCCGACGACCGATTTGCCGGCCCGCACGTCGGCCTGGCCCACGGCGGTGTACACCACCACGAGGATCGCCAGCAGCGCGAGGATGCCGATGACCAGCACCAACACCGAGCCGCGTCGCCAAGCGACGTTTGCAGAGCGGAGCAGGCCCCCGGCCTGGGCCCGGGGCAGAGGCTTAGCAGCAAGGTTGAGTTGACCAACAGCAGATCGTGGGGACATCGCACGCACTCCATGCCGCACGCACGCGGCAACCATCTGAACCGATCAAACTACCCACACAGCAAACAGCACATCAAGCAACAGCAGGCCAAGCTACAACAATCAGCGGGTACCCCCCGCGCAGGCGATTTAGAACCCGACCTTGGGCTCCTCGTCGGGCACGCGAAGGATGACCTGGAAGGTCTGCTCGATCGGGGGGGCGTCCCCCGTGCCTGGGTCGGCGATCGAGAAGGTGATGCGGATCAACTTCGGCCACGCCCAGGGGACCGTCGTCGGCTCGTTGAGGATGATCTGGTCCCCCTCATCGGGGTTGTATTCCCCGTCGCCACGGACATCGCGGACGAGCTCGACGGCTTTGACGTCCCCTTGATCGGCGTCGTACTTGCCGTCGTTGTCAGCGTCGTAGGAGAGGACGGGCTGCCCGTCGGGGGTGGTTCTATCGCGGTCGCGCAGGCGTGTCTCGGGGCTCCAGTTCGGGTCGATGTAGCCGAAGACGGCGTGGTAGACGTTCGGGTACCCCCTGCCGCCTGTGGGTGCATCGTCAAACTCGATGAGCTCGGGGCGGACGATGTGGGGAATCTCACGCTCGCGCCCGTTGCGGAGTTTGACGGGCACGGAGTAGTACCGCGCATCGCGGAGCGCGTCCCAGAATGGCCTGTCGCTTGTCGGGGGCAGGGGGCGTGAGAACGGCTGGCCGTAGAGGTTGTAGTCGTAATACGCGCGATACGGGCGCACCACCGAGAGCGGTGCGTTGCCGGTGCGGCGTACGTCCCTGGGCAGACCGTGCCAGATGAGTGAGTTGGGGGCCGTCAAGCCGGGTGGACCTTTGCCCGGTGCTGGCGCGGGTGGGTTAGCGGTGCTCAGGAAGCGGTCAAACTGCGTCCGGCGGGGAGGCTCGCCCTTCTCTTCGAGCCCGAAGGACCACTCGACGATGAACTCCGAGCAGCGTGGCAAGAAGGCCTTGCTCGAAAGCATGATCTGGTCGGCCCGCTGCTGCTCGGTCGCACGCCCGTTGAGCCACTCCCACCCGATGAGGTTGGGTGCGGTCTTCTCGACGCGGGGACGGTCAAAGCTATAGATCGAACGGACGAAGGGGGAATCGAAGTTGAAAAAAGGTTCTGGAAAAGCGAAACTGTGGTACTTTGGAAGTGCACCGAGCATCCGGACTTGCATCTGTAACAGGGCCAGGTTGAAAGAACTGGGGATCGGGTTGGCCTCCGTCTGTATGGTCATCTTCTGAGCATTCAGGTGCGCAAAGTCGCTGTAGGGGTAGAAGGTTGTGGTGTTCATCCCATCGGCCCGCATCACCCACGACCGGATCGCGCTGAGCGACGTGCCCGCGATATCAACGACCCCGCTGGAGAGCAGCCGGAGGCGGTTGATCGCATCGCCGAAGGCGGTCTCGACTCTCGGCAACCCCGGGCCGCCCTGCCCGGATAGGACCACCTCAAGGCGAGCAAGGGTCCAGTCGCTGGCGTAGCGCTGTGGGCTGAAGGGGATCGGCCAGCCCAGCGGGGGTGCGACCACCTGCCCGGTGCCATCGGAGATTGGGTTCGGGTCGGCCCGGTTCACAGGGGTATTCCAGCCCGAGCCAGATGGTGCTGCGGGGTTGATGCCGTCGATCCCTGGCAGCTGCCCGGTGCCGTGGCCGTAATAGATCATGGCGGTGTCGCTCTTGACGACCTGCCCCAGCTCCCCCGGCTCGCGCTTAGAGGCAAAGTTTCCCTTGGCGAAGAAGAGCAGTTCGTCAACCCGCCGGGGTCGGGGTGCGGGGTCGTTGGGCGAGAGTGGGACCGGGAAGATGACGCTCTGGCGGAGGTCGCCGTTTTCATTCGGGTCGCCCAGTGAACTGACTTGGTTGCGGATGACCAAGAACCCGTCGCGGGTGATCTGTGCGAAATCGGCACGGATTTGCCGTTCCATGGCCGCCGCCGCGGCGTTGATGGCGCTCTGGCGGCGCCCTGCCGCGACCGTTCGGCTGGTGAGCGAGAAGACCTGCGCCACCGCGATCGACAGCAGCGCCAAGGCACCAACGGCCACGAGCAACTCCGTGAGCGTAAAGGCGCGGCCGGCCTTGCCGGCGCGATTGGCCAGCACGGCGGCAGAACTCTTGGACCTTTGCAAGCACTTCATGGGCATCCTCACGTCTCTTGACTTCATCTCTAGTGGCTTCGTCGCTGACACACCAAAACTCCGAGCACGATCTGACTGCACCTGATCTTCCTGCACCGCACCGGATCATCCCGCTGCCCCACAAGCCCCGCTTCCCACAGGCTGGGCCATGTTTACGGGTTCACTGTCTGGACCAGCACCGCCACGGGTGGCTGGAGGGAGACGAGCACCTGGCTGAGGCTGTCGGGCTGCCCCGCCGCGGTCGCGGGCACCCACGGCGGCACCGGGGGGTCGATCCGCATGGCCAACGGCTCGGAGACACGGTCGTCCTGCCCGAGCACCCTATATACGTTCCCGAGGTTGTCCACAAGCGTCTGCCCGGGCTGGATCACGTTGCGTGCCACGACCCCGGCGGCGAACGAATCCTGGTTCGGGGAGGGGTCCCCAAGGACGATCCGGTCGCGGGGCCAATCCGTGCCCGGGGTGAACGTGACCTCCACCCCGAGCAGTTGCGAGTAGCGCGCGTTCTCGAAACGCCCGCTGAGCGTCGGCTCGCCGAGCGCGGTGCCGGTCTCCTCAGAAACCGGCCAGCGGCGTTCAACGGTCGGGCGGGAGATGTCCGTCAGGGCCAGGAAGTATGCAAAGTCAGGGTCGGCGTTGGATGGCAGGTAGCGAGGCGGCGACAAGTCGGGGACATAGACGCGGATCTCCGGGTCCACACGCCGAACGAAGATCGCAACCTGCACCTTGCTGGCCCCTTCGGGGACCACGGGGGGGTTTGCGTTCAAGTCCCTGGGCGCGAGGCGGCGCACGGCCATGTCAAAGACAAAGTTCGGCTTGACCACACCGGCCGACGCCGTGGGGTAGACCCGGTCGGCCAGGGGGATCTGCACGGGCTGCTTCTGGAAGACGTTGTTGTTGAAGTCCTCGATCGACCGCGACGGGCCGAGGGCGATGCTCCCGGTTAGCGCGTCGGCGCGGACGACCCACCACTTGGAATCCTCGGGGATGAGGTTCCCGAAGTTGCGCTCGGGGGGAGTCAGACCGGTTGTAGAGGTTGGCTTGGTCTGCGCCCAGGTGCGCCAGAACTCGGCGTTGATGCGGGCGTTGCCCTGCACGGTCGCCATCGCCGACTGTGCGGCCATGGTCCCCTGCACCCAGTCGGCCCCCTGCCGCTGCTGCTTGACGACCACCGGCATGATCGCGCCGAGGCCGAGCAGGCCCAGGCCGAGGATGAGCACCGCCATCATCACCTCGATGAGGGAGAAGGCGTGCCTGGTTGTCGTCATCTGCGGACTCATCATCATGCTCCTGTGCTGCCGCCTGGGGCAGGGGGAAACGACCGGATACTCACTGGATCGGCGGGGTGCCCGTTGGGGGGGACTGCTGCACCCGCACCAGCGAGCCGCCGTAGCGGTCGAAGGTGAACAGCTTGAGCCCGGTGCGTTCGACGGTCTGGTCCTGGTTCCCCGCCAGTTGCAAGTCGAGATACCCCTCGATCCAGCGGTTGAGGCGGGTGGCACCATCGGCGCCCATGCCGGGGACGAACTGCGGCGAGAGAGCCAGATCCGGAAACTGCCCCGAGGGCACCTCGTACAAACACCCCGACAGCCGATCACGCCGGACGCCCAGCCCGTCGGCCAGGGCCTGCTCATCGGTCAGCGCCAGCACCTGCACGGCACGGGTGAGCACCACGTCGCTGCTGAGCGGCCCGATCAGGGTCGAGCGGTCGCTGGCAGAGACGCCGGGGTCTTTGAGCAGACGCTGGGCATACCGGCGGAAGTCGCTCTGCCGGTTCGGCCACAGTGCGCGGTCGATCCCATCGCGCTCGGCGTTGCTCGGGCGTGGGAGCAGGACCAGCACCGGCTTGGTCGTCTCGCCGACGAGCTGCCCGCTGCCGCCCTGGAATCGGACCATGAACGTCTGGCGGTTCTCCCCGTCGTCAGCCCTGGTGTGGTTGTAGAAACCCGTCTCGGGGAAGACCCAGTTGGCCTGGTCATCGGGGTATCGCACGGTGGCGGTGCTGGTGTCGCCGCCGTACCAGGAACCGCCGAAGGCGGACTGCGGCGCCCAGGCACGGACCGTCCACCCCGAGGGGAGGGTGGCAGGCTCGACCGTATCGATCGGTACGAAGAGCTCAAACTGCTGTGGGCCCGTCCCGGAGGAATCGATGAACGTCCCGGCACGCACCACCGGCACGATCCGCACCGGCCCCTGCGGGTCAGAGGTGAAGACCGCGGCGGTGTCCTCCCCAGGCCCGCCCGCGAGCGCCGCGTCGCGGGCGATGTTGATCCCCACGCGCAGCCTGATCTCGGCCAGGGATTCCTCCTGCGTAGAGATCATGCTCATCAGGGCGGGCACCGCCAGCACGATGAGGATCGAGATGATCGTCAGGACCACGATGATCTCGACGATCGTGAATGCACGCCGGGCCGGGGCGACAAGGGCGCGGTGCAACCAGCTGCTACGGGTGCACGACGGGCGGCCGCAGGGGTCTTTGACTGGCTTTTTCACTGGCCAAGCTCCACGATGTTGTCCTTGTTGACGCCCTGGTCTGGGGGGAGGGATTCATCAAACTCACCGTCGGGCCCGGCTGAGAGGAACGCGAAGCCCGCCGACCGGAGCGCGGCGGCGCCTACCTCGTATGGGTTGCCCAGCAGCACCGGGACGTTGTATGAGCGGATCTCGCCGGGGGTATCGACGTTGTTGCCCACCGCCGGCGCGTCGAACGCGCCGGACTTGTTCCATCCGCGGTAGACATTGGTCTGCCCGACGATGCTCGCAATATGGCGCGTCGGGAGCCAGCGGTAGTAACGGATCGGGTTGCCCCACCTGTCTACCAACTGCTTCACCGGCAAGGCCTCGCCGATAACGTTGAAGTTGGACGGCACCAGGCGCTCCTTGACCGACGAGGAGTCAAACAACGGCTCGATCGTCGGCCCGCCACGGTTGAACATACCCGTCGTCGGGTCGCAGGCGGTCATGCGTGGCCCGTCGGCGCCGTCAAACTGACTGGGGAGCACGCCCAGGAGGAAGATCGTCGGGCTGAGCACGCTGGAGCGCGACCGCCCAGCCTGGTCAAAGAACGCCAGGAAGGCGTTGGTTCCAGCCTGCCAGTCTGCCTCCAGGGGTGTCGTCCCGCCGGCCCCGGAGAAGGGCACACGCACGGCGAACAACTGGGTGTTGTTGATAGACTGGAAGGAGACTGAAACGAGCATCTGGGATTCATCCACCAGCGGGGGCAAGGCCCCGAACCGCTGGCGGAAGGACTCCGTTGCCACCACCAGTGAACGGAGCAGCTGCCGCTCGGCCTCGGACCGCAGGGACTTGACGATCGGCCCGGCGGCCACGAGCGTCAACGCTGCGATGATGATGATGACCACCGAGACAACCGTTACCTCGATGAGCGTAAACCCCCGGCGGTGCACCGACGCCCGTGCCAACACACGCGCGATCCGATGCTGGTTTGTGTCATGTACGCAGCTCATAGCCACAGCCTCCGACAGCAACCCCGAACAAACCACCAAGCCTCACACACCCGTGCCACGCGCACCCGGCATATACGCCCACGCGACCGGCCGGGATCACTTCCCGCCCGAGCTGAGCTTCTCGATGATCGACAGCAGCGGCAGGAACATCGCCACGACGATCCCGCCGACGACCACACCCAGGAAGAGCACCAGCAGCGGCTCGATGAGCTTGACCAGCGCGCCGACGGCGTTGTCCACCTCGTCGTCGTAGTTGTCGGCGATCTTGAGCAGCATCGAGTCCATGTCGCCGGTCTCTTCGCCAACGTCGATCATGTTGACCACCAGCGAGTCGCACGTCTTGCTCTCGCGCAGCGGTGCGGCGAAGGTCTCACCCTCGCGGATCGAGTCGTGCACCTTGCCCAGGGCTTTCTCGAAGACCGCGTTGCCGCAGGTCTCCTTGGTGATCGTGATCGCCTCGAGGATCGGCACGCCGGCGTTGATCAGCGTGCCGAGCGTGCGGGTGAAGCGCGCGATCGTCGTCTTCTTGACCAGCCCGCCGATGAGCGGGATGAACATCACCACGCGGTCGGTGATCATCCGCCCCGGCGGGGCCTTGCGCACGATCTTCCAGAAGATAAAGCCCAGCACCGGGGCAAAGACCACGTACAACGCGCCGGGGATCGTCTGCCCGGGGTTCATACCCGCCAGCCACCGGCTGGAGTTGACCAGGAAGAGTGTCAGCGCGGGCATCGTTACCCCGAACTCCTTGAAGATCTCGCTGAACTTGGGGATGATAAAGACCATGATGAACATCACGATCCCGACGGCCACGACGATGACGACGGATGGATAGACCATCGCCCCGAGCACCTTGCGTTTGAGCCGCTCGGCCTTCTCCATAAAGTCCGACAAGCGCTGGAGGATCACATCCAGCACGCCGCCGACCTCGCCGGCGGCGACCATTTTGGTGTACAGCTTGTCGAACGCGCTGGGGTGCTTGGACATGCTGTCCGAGAGGCTGGTGCCACCCTCGACGCTCTCACAGACCTCCTGGAGCACGGCCTTGAGTTTGCCCGACTTCTGCTGCTCTTCAAGGATCTGCAGCGAGCGGAGCAACGGAAGGCCTGCGTCCTGCAGCGTGCTCAACTGGCGGGTGAATGCCGTGAGCTGCTTGTTAGAGACCCCACCGATGGTGATGCCGCCACCTTTTTTCTTCTTCTTCTTGACCTTGGTCGGGTCCTCGGCCTTCTTGCCCCCCCGCTGCTCGCGGACACTGGTGGGGTAGTACCCCTGCGCCTTGATGCGCGAGATCGCCTCCTCGCTCGTCGCGGCCTCGATGGTCCCTTCCTGCGACTTGCCCTGCCCGCTCAATGCCTTGTACACAAACGTTGCCATGTGTTCATCCTTAAACCAACCAGCCAAACCCACAAAAACAAACCTCGCCCGACCCAGCCCACTCGACCCGGCTACCCCCCCCACTGCCACTTAACGCCACTACCCGCGTCTATTGCCTTTTGCCTAGTGCCTCTCCACGCTACTCATCTGCGATCGTCTCCCGCACGACCTCATCGATCGTCGTCTGCCCTTCGTAGATCGCCAGCAGCCCGCACTCTCGCAGCGTGCGCATGCCGCGACCCTTGGCATAGGCACGCAGCTGGCTGGTGCTGGCGCTCTTCATGATCATGTCGCGCATCGTGTCGTCGCAGGCCATGATCTCAAAGATCGCCATGCGCCCGCGGTAGCCCGACCCATAGCAGCTATCGCAACCCTTGCCGCGGTAGAAACTCTTGCCCGCGACCAACTCGGGCTTGAGGGCCAGCTCCATCAACTCTTCCTCGCTGGGGGCATACCCCGTCTTGCACTTGGGGCAGATCGTTCGGCAGAGCCGCTGGGCGACGATGCCTTCGATCGTTGCCGTGAGCAAGAACGGCTCAACCCCCAGGTCCACAAGACGGATGATGCTGCTCGGCGCGTCGTTGGTATGCAGCGTGCTGAGCACGAGGTGCCCCGTCAGCGAGGCCTGGATGGCGATCTCGGCCGTCTCCAGGTCGCGGATTTCACCGACGAGGATCACGTCGGGGTCTTGACGCAGAAAGCTCCGCAGGGCCTTGGCGAAGGTCAACTCCACCTCCGTGTTGACCTGCACCTGGCAGAGGCCGTCGATGTCGTACTCGACGGGGTCCTCAGCCGTGAGCACCTTGGTCTCGATATCGTTGAGTTCCTGCAGCGCGGCATAGAGCGATGTCGTTTTGCCCGAACCTGTCGGGCCTGTAACCAGCACGATCCCGTTGGGCTTATTGATCAGCCGGCGGAAGACCAACAGGTCATCGTCGCGCATCCCGATGCGGTCGAGCTTCAGAGAGACGTTGCTCCGGTCGAGCACACGCATGACGACGCTCTCGCCGTGCATCGTCGGCAGGACGCTCACACGCAGGTCCACCGGCGCGCCGCCGACGGTCAACTCCACGCGGCCGTCCTGCGGCAGGCGACGCTCGGCGATATCCAGCTTCGCCATCACCTTGATACGGCTGGTGATCGCCGGGCCCAACTCTTTGGGCGGCGGGACCATCTCGTACAGGACGCCGTCGATGCGGTAACGCATCTTAAACTCGTCCTCGAACGGCTCAAAGTGGATATCGCTGGCCCGGTCCTTGATCGCCTGCATAAGCACCAGGTTCAGGAGTTTGATGACCTTGTTGTCCGACGCCAGCTCGCTGAGCACGTCCAGGTCGATCGACTTGTCGCTGCCGCCGCCCTGCTTGGCGAGTTTCGCCAGTTTCTCGTCCTTGGCCAGGTCGCTGACGATGTCCGTCATGCTCTCGGCCTTGGAGAAGTGCTTCTTGATCAGCGCGTCGACCTGCGCGGGCTCGGCCACCACGGCCTCAACGTTGAAACCCATCAGCAGCTTCAGGTCATCGACGGCCCTGAAGTTGTCCACGCTCTTCATCGCGATCCGTAGACGTTTGCTCGTCGGGTTGTACGCCACGGGCACCACCTGATACGCCTGCACAGACTCACTCGGGAGCACCTCGCGGACCTCTGGGGGAATCTCAAAGCCCGTCAAATCCATAAACCCCAGCCCGGCTTGTGCCGCCAAGGCCTCGGCAACGTCCTTAGCCGAGATATACCCGAGTTCCACCAGCAACTGCCCTAACAGCACCTTGCGGGTCTTCTGGATTGCCAAGGCCTCGTGGACCCGTTCGCGTGTGGTCTTGCCGAGTTTGGCTAAGACGCGACCGATCTTGCGACCCTTGGTCTCTTGCAGGTCTGCCGAGGTTGCGGGCATCACACTCATGCCGGTCCGTCCTTCTGGAAGTGCTAGCTGGAATGTCTTGCTGGTTCTACTGGCTGACTTTGCCACGCTGGCACTTGTCCAGCCGTGCCGAGCCTGGTCAAGAGTATCCGATGACTCTACTGCCCGAGTTGCACAAATGTCGCATAAAAATCGGGTATTTGCGATACGACTAGTAGATTGTGCGTCTATTTTCAGAGCTTTACGGATGGTTCATCAGCCGGCTCAACATGGATCAAAACCTGCCGAACTGTGGGTATCTTGGCCCGAACGGCGGACTTAACGATCCCCGAAAGGACGTGGGCATCCCGAACACTCATCAGGGGGTCAACGTGCAAGTGCATGTCCACGTGGTACCCCGAGCCACTCTTACGGGCACTGACCTTCTCTACGAGCCGGACCCCCGGCACCTCCGCCGCGGCATCGCGGACCTGGTCCAGAAGCCCCTCCGGCGAGGCGTCGAGCAGTTCTCGCAGCGGGGCGCGGATCAGGCCCATGCCGGTGATGACGATGATCCCCGAGGCAAAGAGGGCGGCAATCTCGTCGGCGTAGACCAGGTTGGCCACCCCGGTCCACCGGGTGCCCCAGATTGCGACCCCGACGCCCACGAACGCCGCCGCCGAGGTGATGGCGTCGGACCGGTGGTGCCAGGCATCCGCTCGCACGGCATCGGATCCGTGCTTATTGGCCCCCCGGAGCAGGAATCTGAAGAGCACCTCCTTTATGACGATCACGCCGACCAGGACCAGCATCGTCCATGGCTCGGGGGCGTTGTGGGGCGTAAAGAGCTGCCTGAAGGCCTCGACGACGATCAGTGCCGCGGCGACTAGGAGCATGCACCCGACGAGGAGGGCGGCGATGGCCTCCGCCTTGCCGTAGCCGTAGGGGTGGGCCTGGTCGGGCGGGCGGGCCGAGACGCGCAGGGCCTGCCAGACGATCACCGACCCGACGGCATCGGCGATCGACTCGACCCCATCGGCAACGAGCGCACTGGAATGGCCTAGGAAGCCCGCAACAAGCTTCCCCCCGGCCAGTGCTAGGCTGGCAAGCAGGCCGATGAGTGTGTTGCGCTGCAGGGGGGCCATTGTTAGCCCAAGTGTATCGAGCCATGGCTGCGGGCTAAGAGCAACCCGGCGGGGCGGGTTTCCAACCCGCACATCAGCGTGTGGCTACCGTTACGCCTATGTCCCTTGGATCAGCCGTTGTCAGCAGTCCGCAGACGCCACCGATCTTGCAGGTGCGGGGGCTGAAGACCTATTTCCCCATCCGCAAGGGCGTGCTCCAACGCACCGTCGGTTACGTCAAAGCGATCGACGGCGTCGACTTTGACGTCCTGCCCGGCGAGACCCTCGGGCTGGTCGGTGAATCCGGCTGCGGCAAGACCACCGTTGGGCGCTCGATCCTCCGCCTCATCCCCGCCACCGAGGGGTCGGTCGTCTTTGAGGGCCAGGAGGTCTTTGGAGCCTCGGGCACCTCCCTGCGGGCTCTGCGCAGGCAGATGCAGATCGTCTTTCAGGACCCCGGCGGGTCGCTCAACCCGCGCATGCGCGTGGCAGGGATCGTCGGTGAGCCCCTGCTGGTGCACGGCATCGTGGGCAAGGACCGACTCCGGCATGAGGTCGAGCAGATCCTCATCAAGTGCGGCATGCCCGCCGCCGCGGCCGACAGGTACCCGCACGAGTTCTCCGGGGGGCAGAAGCAACGCATCGGCATCGCCCGCGCGCTGGCCCTGCGGCCAAGGTTCATCGTCTGCGACGAGCCGACGAGCGCGCTGGACGTGAGCGTGCAGGCGCAGATACTGAACCTTCTGCAGGACCTGCAGAAGGAACTCGGGTTGAGTTACCTGTTCATCAGCCACGATATGGCCGTGATCAACCAGATGTGCCGGCGCATCGCGGTGATGTACAAGGGGAAGATCGTCGAGGCTGGCCCGCGCGGTGAGATCATCAACAACCCGCAGCATCCCTACACGCAGAGCCTCCTCAGTGCCGTGCCCGAGCCGGACCCGCGGCGGAAGCGGGTTCGGGTGGCGTTTGCGGGCGCGGCGATGTGATGGGGGCTTGTATCTTTTGTAGCAGAGTTTGCTGACCGTGCAAGTCATGGAGCACCACCCCTGCCCACCTGAACAATCTGGAGGGAGGGGGAAAGGGTTAGATGCGGGAACGCGCAGCCATGCGGGTGGGTCAGTACTGCGGTATGAGTTGTCCCTCAGCTAAGAGACAATTTCGGAAGTCTGGCTCCGGTGGCACAGGCCTCTGGCCTGTGCGGCTGGATTGTTTGGTCCGTACTGACCAGGAGCTCGTGCGACCATTTGAAACAGTCTATTAGGCGTCGTTGTCCAGGATCGTGATGCTGCCGGTGGTTGTTCCCGAGAGTGTGTAGCCCGTGCCGCCGACGAGGGCGAGGGCGACTTCCTCCGTAGGCTCGCCAGCCGTGTCGTTGATGATATTCAGGGTGATTGTCGCCGTGGTCTGGCCAGGCTCGAAGATCACCAGACCGCCCAGGCGGGCAAAGTCGATCCCGTTGGTCGCACCGGGGAGCGTCGGGGTGGTGAAGTTGTAGGGGACGACGAGGCGCTGGTTCAGGTTCCCGCCCGTGCGGGTGACGGTGAACAGACCTGGGTTAGCCGTAGCACCGGCGAGGGTCTCGCCTGCGGTGGCGTCGGTAACGGCGAAGGTAACCGTCGCGCCGGTGGCCGGGGTTGTTTGCAGAGTGTTGATCGTGATTGGCGCGAGGCCGCCTGCGATGTTGGAGCCGCGGTTGTTGTCCGGGCTGATGTCAGCCGCGCCGGCCGGGCCGGTTACGACAAAGCCGACGTAGCTGATACCCGGCAGCAGCGAGGCGAGTTGACCCAGCGTGAAGGCGATCGCCTGCGTGTTGTTCCCGTTGGCCAGCGCGGGCAGGGCGATGGTCTGCAGCACCGTGTCGTCGGCGTCGCCGAAGGTGGTGTTGGTCGAGAGGCGGACCGTGAGGGTCGCGCCCGTTACGGATGAGCCGGCGTTGAAGATGGTCGCGGTGCCTGAGAAGGACGGGACCTCTACCTGGTTGTACGCGATAGTCGTAACCTGCGCCAGGTCGGTGCTAGCAAACTGCAGGTCGATGAGGTTGGCGTTATTGATGGTTACGGTTGCCGAGCGTGTCGCTTGGGTGCCGAGGCGGTAGCTGGCGTTCGGGTTGATGGTAACGATCACCGTCTCGGCTGATTCGCCTAGGACATCGGCAATCGGGGCAACGTTGACGTCCACGAAGGTTTGCCCGGCCGGGATGACGACCGTGCCCGAGAGGGTGGTGTAGTCGGTGCCGTTGGTGGCCGTGCCTGTTACCTGGTAGGAGACGGTCTGGGCCAGCGACGTGTTTCCACCGGTGCGTGTGAAGCGGAAGGTGCCTGGCTGTGCCGTGGCCGACGGTCCGGTTTCGGCGGCGGATGCACGCGTGGCCGAGACGGAGATTGTCGGTGCGTTGTCCTGGATCGTAACCGTTGCGGTGCGGGTAGCTTCGGCACCGAGCCTGAAGGCGGGCGTGCCGCCGGGGGCGAGTGTAACGATGACGGTCTCGGCATCCTCGGCGATCGCGTCAGAGAGGACCGCGACCGGGACGGTGATGCTGCCGCTGCCGGCGGGGATCACCACGGTGCCGGTGAGGGTGGTGTAGTCCGAGCCTGCGGTGGCCGTGCCGGCGATGGTGTAGGGCACCGTCAGGGAGGCGGCGTTGCTGCCGCCGGCGCGTGTGAAGGTGAAGGCGCCGTTGGTGGTGATGTTGTTGCCGATCGCCTCGCGAGCGGTGGCCGTGCTGGCCGTTACGGTAACGGTCGGCTCATTGTCGTTGAGGCGGAGGGTGGCCTGGCGGGTGGCCAGTTCGGTGCCGACGCCATAGCGGCGGTGTGTGGAGGCGATGGGAACGAGATCGACAATGATCGTCTCCTGATCCTCGGCCAGCGCGTCGTCCACGGCCGTGAAGGTCAGGTCAACAGATGCCGCGCCGGAGGGTATCGTGATCGTGCCTAGGCCCGTGCCATCGAAGGAGACGCCGCCGCCAGCGACGGTGTAGTCGGTCGTGCGTGTGGCTGTGCCGGCGAGGGTGAAGTTGAGCTCGAAGGCCCCCGCGGTGCCCGTGGGCCTGGTGAATCGCACGCTGCCGAGCGTGGCGACGCCCTCTGTGAAGGTCGGCTGCACCTGCGCGAGTGTAACGCGAGGCTCGTTGTCCTCGATGTTCACCGTCGCGGTGTTCTGCGTGGTGCTGGCGGCCCAGGCGTCGTCGGCGACCGTTACGGTAACGGTGCGTGTGCCCTGGCCGGTGGTGTTGTCGATCGGGGTAACAGGGACCGATACCGTCGCCTGGTTGGCCGGGAAGGTAACGGTGCCGGGGAGGGTTACGTAGTCGTTGTTGCTCCCTGCGGTGCCCGCGACAGCGCTGCCGGAGATGGCGTAGGTGACCGTCAGCGGCGCGGTGAGCGGACCTGTGCGTGTGAAGAGGAACGTGCCGGTGTTGGCCGCGGCGGGTGCCGTGGTCTCCGCGGCGAGGGCGTCGCTGGCGATGACCGAGATGACCGGCGCGGCGTCGGCGATGGATACTGTGCCAGTGCGCTGTGCCGCGGGGCCTAGGTTATAGGTGCTGGCCGATGCAATCGTTGCGATGACCGTCTCGCCCCGCTCGCCGAGGGTGTCGGTAACGGGTGTGATGACAAGATCGGCGAACGTCGCGCCGGCGGGGATCGTCAGGGCCACTTGCGAACCTGTAAGGACCGCCTGCGCCCCGGCTGGTAGTGCGCCAGTTGCGATGGTGTAGTCGCGCCCGGCGACGAGGGCCGTAGCCGTGCCTGTCAGGTCGATGGTTACCGTCAGGGCCGCGGCGGTGTTGCCGCCGGTGCGTGTTACGCGGAAGGTGCCGGTGTTGGCGGCTGTCGTGCCGATCGGCTCGCTGGCCGCGGCGTCGGTAGCGGCGATGGTAACCGTGGGCGAGTTGTCGGCGATGCGCACCGTTGCCGAGCGGGTTGCCTCGGCGCCACGCGTGTAACTGGTGCCGCTCGGGATCGTCAGCGTTGCGGTGCGCTCGGCATTGACGTTGGTGTTGCTGATGACGGCCAGGGAGAGATCAACAGACGTCTGCCCGGCCGGGATCGTAACGGTTGCCGTGGTCCCGGCACCGTTGATAACCAGGTTGGCCGCGGTCGGTGCGGTGAGTGTGTAGGCGTTGCCCGCGCCGATCAGCGCGGTGCCGGTGATATCGAGCACCACGGTAACGGCCTGGGTCAGGTTGCCCCCGGTGCGGGCCAGGCGGAAGGTGCCGCCGTTGGCCGCTGCTGGGGCGAAGGTTTCTGCTGCCTGTGCATCGGTGGCGGTGATGGTGATCTGCGGCGAGCTGTCGGCGATCGTTACCGTGGCAACACCAGCCGAGCCCGCTGCGACGCGGTAGCTGCTGGTGGAGGTGAGGGTAACAACGACCGTCTCGGCCGCGTCAACGACCGTGTCGTTGATCGGGGTAACAAGGAAGGCGACAGAGGACTGCCCCGCCGGGATGACCACGGTGCCGGTCAGGGCCGTGTAATCGCTGGCAGAGGTCGCCGAGCCACTGATGGTGTAGTTGACCGTTAACGCCTGTGCCAGGTTTCCGCCGACGCGTGAGACGGTGAACTGCCCGGTGGTGGGGGTAGCCGTCCCGACCGACTCGCCAGCGGTGGGCCGGCTGGCGACGATCGAGACCGTGGGCTCGTTGTCGGCGATGGTTACCGTGGCGCTGGTTGGCTGGCCGTTGCCGATGGTGTATGCAAAGGCACCGCTGGGTGCGAGCACGAGGTTGACGGTGCGGGGCGTGTTGACGGCCAAGTCGTCAATCGGCGTGATCGTAACGTCCACAAAGCTCTGGCCCGCGGGGATCGTTACCAGTCCTGAATCGACCAGCGTGGTGACGTTCGAGGAGACGGTGTAGAGGTTTGCCCCCGCGCCGGGGATAACCGCGGTGCCCGTAAAGTCAAAGCCAACCGTGAGCGCCGATGAGACCGACCCGGTCCGCGTGATGCGGAAGGTGCCGGTGTTGGCCGCAGCAGGTGCGACCACCTCGCTCGCCGCCGCGTCTGTGGCCGTCACGCTCACGCGCGGGCTGCTGTCGGCGATCGTTACCGTCGCCGCACGCTGTGTCGTGCTCAGGTTGTAGCCGTCGCCGCTAGAAAGCGTAACGATCACGGTCTTGAAGGGGTCCTCGGCGAACGCATCGCTGACCACGTTGACGTTGACCGTAACACTCGACTGCCCGGCGGCAAAGACGATGGTTGCCGGCAGGGGCGCAAAGTCTTCGTCGGTGCCTGGGGAGGCCGTGCCTGTCAGCACATAGTTGACCACCAGCGTGCCCGTAACAGGCCCTGTCCGCGTGAAGACGAACCGCCCGTTGACCGCCGGGGTCGCCCCGACCGCCTCGGCTGCGTTGGGCACAGAGGCGACGACGCTCACAACGGGGCTGCTGTCGGCGATGCGAACGGTTGCCGTGCTCTGGGCCGTGCTCAGGTCGTACCCCGTGCCACGGTCGAGCGTGAGGATCACCGTCTCGGCCTGCTCGGCCAGGTTGTCCGTTGTCGGCACAACGTTCACCGTTACGCTCGACTGCCCGGGGGCAAAGACGATCGTCGAAGGCAGGGCAGAGAAGTCGTTGGTCAAGGCCGTGCCTGTGCGCACGTAGTTGACCTCTAGGGCGCTGGTCAAAGGCCCAGTGCGCGTGAAGACGAAGCGTCCATTGACCGCCGCGGCCGTCCCGACGGCCTCGGCGGCGTTGGGGACTGATGCCGTTACGCTCACGGTTGGGCGCACGACGGTGATGACCGCTGCCGTCGTCACCGCGGCGTTGTTGCCCTCGTTCGGCTCGTTCACAGCCTCGCCCGAATCAGCCACGAAGATCAGCCTGTACGCACCCGCCGCCGCGAACCCAGGCACCGTCAGCTCGACCGTCCCAGAGATCGCGCCGGGTGCCAGGGGGTCGATGCTCAGACTTGGATCCCCGTTGGCCAGCAGCGGCACATCGTCGCTCGAAAGCACCCCGTCGCGAGAGAGGAAGAACTGCCCGGCGAACGCGCCAGTAGTCACGTTCCCACGGTTGGTTACCTGCACCGATGCGTTGAACCTCCCCGTGGGTGCCACCGTCACGGCGGTCGCCGAGACGGTCGCCACCAGGTCCGCGCTGCTCGGGTCCGCCGGGCGTGTCGGCACCGTGATCAGTGCCGATGCGGTCGCCGTCGTGTTGTTCGACTCGTTGGACTCCGCAACCACATTGTCCAGGTCTGCGACCACGATCAGGCGGTACGTGCCCGGCGTTGCGCTCGTCGGCAGCGGCACGCTCAGGGGAATCGTTGCTGACCCGTTCGCGGCCAGGCCCAGGGTGTCAGTGCCCATGAAGATCGTCTGTAACAGCACATCACCCGCGTTCACCACCCCATCTGCACTCAGATACACCCGCACATCAAACCCGGGCGTCTGCACCGCCGAGGCGTTGCGCACCGTGATGTTTGCAACAACCGGGTTGCCGGGTGTAACCGTCTGCGCCGAGGCCGAAATCTCCGCCCGCAGGTCGGGCCGAGCGACGATCAGCGATGCCGAGGTCGTGATGGCAATGTTGTCGGCCTCGTTGCTCTCGCTGAGAACCGACCCGGAATCCGCGACCGCAGCCAGGTAGTAGGACCCCAGTACAAAGCTAGGCTGGATGTCCAGCGACGCAGTGAACGTCGTCGTCGCCCCCGCAGCAAGCCCCGCCGCGATCGTCTGCGTCCCGATCGTGATGTCGTCAGCGTTCCCGATGATGTTGTCAACCGAGAGCACATACCGCACCGCGAAGGAAGCGGCGGCGGTCGTAGACGTGTTTTGGATCGTCGTCGGCACCGAGGCCGTGGTGCCGGTCGCGAAGCTCCCACCGGAGAACGAGATCGTCGCCGCGATGTTCGGGCTTCCTACCGGATCACTGTTGATCGTCACCAACGGCCGCGGGCTGATCCAGGTGTTGTTGGCGTTGTCCCGCTCAGCAACGGTGTTGTTCGGATCGGCAACCAGGATCACAAAGAACTGCCCCGTCGGTGCGTTGTTGGGCACATCGATCAACCCAGCCGCGAAGAGGCTCCCCGATGCCAAGCTCGTCAGGCCGCCCAGGTCCGCAAACGCGTCCTGGTTCAGCACAAAGTCATCGGCGTTGCCCAGCACGTTGTCCCTGGACAGGACCACCCGGACCAACTGCGTGATGCCCGTTGCCGGCCCAGCACCGAGGTTCGCGACTGTCAGTGAGGAGGAGAGCTCCCCCCCCCGGGTTGCGGTAACGGCCGTCGTTGGGCCAAAGACCACAAGGTCTGCCGACGTCGGGTCGGTGCCCGTCCGCGCCGGCACCACGACCGCGTTGATCGCGCTGACGACGGTGTTGTTCGCCTCGCTGGTCTCGGCGATGTCGTTGGGCGCGTCCACCTGCACCACCAGGCGGTAACCGCCCGGCAGGGCCGTGAACGGGAGCACCAGCCGCACGTTCTCGATCACACGCGAGGAGGACGGGCTGACCGCATGAGGCGACCCCGCCTTGGCGCCGATGTTTGCCGTGCCGAGGGCGATGTCGCTGGCGCTGTTGCTCGCCGCGTTGGGGCGCAGGAAGAACGAGACCGAGAAGTAGCTTGTCCCGGCCTGACCGCTGTTGTTGACCGTCAGCGTCCCAGTGATCGACCCGCCCGGAGCGACAGGGGCCGTGCCGCTGGTTACCGCGAACGTGCCCGTCAGGTCGGGCAGACGGACGTTGACTACCGGCGCGGATGAGAACTGGATGTTGTTCCCCTCGTTGCTCTCGCTGACGTCCTGGTTCGAGTCTGTCAGCACCACCAGGTAATACTGCCCAAGGGCGATGCCTGCGGGGAGGGTGAACGTCTTGGAGAGCGTGACCGTCCCCGTTGTTGCCGCCAACGCGCTGTTGACCTCGTCAGTACCGATCTCGATCAACGGCGACGAGAGGTTTGAGGACAATGACAACGCCCATGTAACAGAGAACCCGGCATCTGGGGCTGTTGAGGGCAAAGCACCCGTGCCGGTGTTGCGAATCGTTGTCGTGATGTTCAGGCTCTGCGACGGGTTGACCGTCGTGGACGCGAAGGTTGTTGTCGATGAGAGGTTCGGCCCGTCGGCAGGCCCGTTGACCACCACGTTCCAGGTCGCGCCCGTGAACGTATTGTTCGTCTCGATGTTCTCGACGACCGTACCGCCGCTGTCGGCACGGATCAAAAGCGTGTACACCCCGGGCTGCAAGTCGGCGGGAACCGCAAAGTCCGCCAGGTTCCTCGGTGTTGTTGCGCCGGCCGCCAGTGTTACGGGCTGATACCCCCCGGCCGGCGTGAGCACGATGTCGTCGGCGTTGCCATAGACATCATCCTCCGAGAGCACCACGCGGAACTGGAAGGCCGCTGCCGAGGCGTTACCGGTATTGCTCAGCGTAAATGATCCGACCAGCGCCGCCGGTGCCGCGGTGTTGAGCGTCGCGCCTGTGAACGTCCCGGTCACCGTCAGGTCCGCCGCGAGCATCAACCGGTCTTCGAGCCGCTCGATCATGTCAGACTGCCGCTTACTCGTCCCCGCGGCCTTGACCATCGCCAGCATCGTGCGGGCGGGTGAAGTCAGGCGGGACCAGATCGAGGGACGAAGTGCTGCCATAAAAACTCCGGTAAAAAATATTGAACTGGGAATGGGTCGGTGGTGGATGCCGTAAGGGGATATGCAACGAAAATGCCGCTTGATGTTACCCGGCTGGATATCGGACAGGAGGACAAATCTATGGGCTTCCTATCGGCCGGGATGAGTCTGGTTCCGCAAACGGAACAATCATGGATGTACGTTGGCAAACAATCTAGGGTTTTTCGGTAGATGGGTATTGCAAGCAGTTTGACCCCCACCCCACCTTGCAGACTCACCCTGTGCCACCGGGCATAGGCTCACACCCGATCACCCACAAACCCACCCCGAGACCCCCATGAGCATCGGACCCAACCTCGCCGCCAACGCCCAGATTGCCAAGATGTACGCCCAGAACATGCTCAACGGTGTAACCCAGGCCAACTACGCACGCCTGGCGACCGCCAACGGCAAGGCGATCCAGAGCAACCACCCAGCCTGGGTTCTCGGGCATTGTGCCTTTTACTTCACCAACGCCATCGAACTCAGCGGGGGGATGGTCAAGCCCGCCGGACGCCCGGCTGGGTATGAAGACCTCTTTAAAAATGGTTCCACCTGCCAAGATGACCCAAACGGGACGATCTACCCACCCCTTGCCGAACTCTCGGCGTATTACGAAAGCAACCTTGCCGAGGCCATCGAGGCCTTCAAAATCGCACCCGACGCGGTCCTGAGCATGCCCCACCTCAAAGATGGGAAGCCCCACCCCTACTTCCCCACCAACGGGAGCCTCGCCGGGTTCCTGACCGTTGCCCACCCGCTGAACCACCTCGGGCAAGTCAGCACCTGGCGCCGCGTGATCGGCCTGGGCCCGGCAACCTGAGACAGCCCAGCCGAGATTCGCTCAACAGTATAAGTCAATCACCCGATAAGCGCAGGGCCTTCCTCCGGCGCACGCTGACGCTGCGCGGCTGAGTAGGCACCAAGGAGCCTCTCGATGCGTGCTACTACCCTTGTTGCCCTAACCCTCGTGGCCCTCGCCGGGTCTGCTTGCTCCACCAACCAAACAGCCGTCCAAGACCCGAACCCTGCCCCCACAGTCACGCCCCCACAGGGGACGCGTGCAGGGTACCCGCAGGGGCGAGGCTCTATTAGTAAAATGTTTGGATTTGAGCACCCTGCCGACCCTGCCAGCATGGTTGGTGGGGCCAATGGTGCCGAGTTCTTTGATCCCCGCGCGCACTTTGTTGCCCAGTCTTCTGTCGATGGCTCGATTGGGGATGCCCCCGAGGGGTTGACGCAGGTAACCTTCGCGAATGAGGGTGCGGACTTTGACCCTGCCGTGAGCCGGGATGGGAAGATGGTGGTCTTTGCCAGCACCCAGCACCGCCCGACGGCGGACCTGTACATGGCACGCGTCGGCTCGCGGGCCATCACGCAGTTGACGGCCGACGCGGGCAACGACGTCATGCCCTCACTCTCGCCGGACAACACGCTTGTCGCCTTTGCCAGCGACCGGAGCGGGTCGTGGCAGATCTACGTCATGCCCTCAAACGGGGGGCGTGCCGTGCAGATCACCGACGGTCAGAACAACAGCGGCGACGCCCTGCACCCGACCTGGAGCCCCGACGGCTCGCGCATGGCCTTCTGCCGGCTTGGTTCAATGTCCAAGCGTTGGGAGTTGTGGGTCGTTGCCGTGGCCAACCCTTCCTCGGCTGAGTTCATCGGCTATGGCCTCTTCCCCGACTGGTGCCCGGTCGCGGGCACGGGCATGGATGGGAGCGACCGGATCGTCTTCCAGCGCGGGCGCGAGCGTGCCGACCGGGCGTTTGGTATCTGGAGCGTTGATTACAAGCCCGGCAGCGTGGGCAACCCCGTGGAACTGGTCTCCAACGTCGGTGCCGCGGCCATCAACCCGAGTTGGAGCACAGACGGGCAGTTGATCGCCTATTCGATGACCCCGACGGACTATCAGCCCCAGCAGAACCCCTCGGCCCTGGCTCCTTCGGATGTCTGGGTCGTCTCGGCTGATGGTGCCGCACGGGTGAATGTGACCAGCGGGAACTCCAGCAACCTCTCGCCGACGTGGGGCAACGACGGCCGGCTGTACTTTGTCAGCGACCGCGGGGGTCGCGAGCAGTTGTGGTCGATCTCCAGTGCCAAGGCCCTGGCAGCGATGCCGATGCCGAGCATGCGGACGGCCTTCGCCCCTACGCCGGCGATCACCAGGCCGCTGCCGGCGCAGGTGATGCCCGCGGACCGACAGGTTGCGCAGAAGGCCGAGGCCCTCTCGGCAACTCCTGCGCCCCAGCCCACCCCAGCCGAGGAAATCCAGGTAATCGAGCCGATGGCAACGGTCCCGACCCCCTGAACGGGTGTTGGGTTGCCCGAGTTGAGTTGCTGAGCAACCGGCCCGGCGTTTGCGGGTGTGGGGCATGGCACCTGCGCGGACGTTGTTTTCATTTGCAATCCACACCCGCACCATCGCTGGCTTGATGCTGGTAATGGTCCTGGGCGTGGGGGTGATGCTGCCCGGTTGTGCGGCGAAGAATGATCTGGAACCCCCGGCGGTTCTGGTCTCCCCCTACGACAGCACGCAGGGGGACGCCCTGTGGGCCGTGGCTCCGCTGCGGAATGAGTCGGGCACCAGCGTGCCGGACGTGCTGGCGATGACCGATGCGGTGGTGGCCAAGATTCAGGAGACGCGTGGGCTATCGGCGGTTTCGACCAACCGGGTGCTGGGGGCGATGAACGCCATGGGGTTGCGTGCCATTACGACGCCACAGCAGGCCAGGGAGTTGGCCAGGGCCTTGGGCGTTGATGCGGTGGTAGCCGGGACGATCACGGCGTATGACCCATATGACCCACCTACCGTCGGCCTAACATTGGGAATCTATCATACTGATGTCCCCGGTGGAATGCTCGAGGCTCGGCGTGTCACGGCCAGTCCGACGGAGATCGGTACGGGCAAGGAGCAGCACCCCTCGGCGGTTGTCAGCGAGCACTTTGATGCCCGGAACCACGAGGTTTTGATGAGCCTTCGGCGGTTTGCCACTGGGCGCACGGAGGTCAACTCGGCCCTGCACTGGCGGGGGTTCACAGCCAACAGCAAGCTGTTTGCCCAGTTTGCCGCGCACGAGACGATCGGGAGGCTGCTGGACGCCGAGCGGATCAGACTTGCGCAGTCGGCGACGAAGCGGGCGTCGGCAGCGCGATAAAAATGCGGGTTCTTTGCTCTGTTGGGGGTTGCGGACTGAACCGTGGTGCCCAAGCGTCCGATTACACGGGTGTCTTGCGGTTCAGATAGAGGGCACCACTATGTTCAATCTCCCGGTCGTTCAGGGTTTTATCAACTACCTCGATGGTGAGCGGCACTTCAGCGCTTATACCTCGCGCTGCTACGGGGCTGACCTGCGTCAGTTCATCGAGTGGGCGCAGGTGAGCCTGTCGATGACGATCGACGAGGGTGCCGAGGCGAGGGCGTATCAGGCCCGGGCCAGCGCGACCGGCGGGGCGAACCCGGCCGGGAAGATCGGTGGCGGTACGCTGACGGACAAGGTGCTCGATGGGTCGAGCGATTGGATCAGGTTGTTCTTGGAGAGCTTGTCGGGCAATGAGTATTCAGCGGCGACGATGGCGCGCAAGATCGCGACGTTGCGTTCGTTTTATAAGTGGGCCGAGCGTCGGGGGCTGTCGCCTACGAACCCGATGGTCTCGATCCGCACGCCCAAGCAGGGCAAGAGGTTGCCCAAGGCGATCACGATCGAGCAGATCGAGCGTCTGCTGGTTACGCCGCCGGACACGGAGGTGCTGGGGATGCGCGACCGTGCGATGCTCGAGACAATGTATTCGACGGGCATCCGGGTTTCGGAGGTGGTGGACCTGAACTACGACGACCTGGACGATCAGGGCGAGGCGTTGCGGGTTCGTGGCAAGGGCAAGCGTGAGCGGATCGTGCCCGTTGGCACGCACGCCGTGGCTGCGATCAAACGGTTCATCGCGATGGTCAAGTCGGATGCCCGGCACGGGCATATCTGGCCTGATGGCGGCGTGGGCAAGCCGTTGTTTATGAACAAGCACGGCGGGAGGTTGTCCAGCCGGTCTGTTCGGCGGAAACTGGATAAATACCTGAAGATGGCGGGGATGGACCCGAAGATCAGCCCGCACACACTCCGGCACAGTTTCGCGACGCACCTGCTCGAGAACGGTGCGGACCTGCGGAGCGTGCAGGAACTGCTCGGGCACCAGAGCTTGAGTACGACGCAGGTCTACACGCACCTGACGGCCCAGCGCCTCAAGAACGCCTACGACGCGGCACACCCGCGCTCGCAAGCGGGGTAAGCGGGATGGATAACCTTGTGCGTGCAGCGGGTTGAGGGGCGGCCCACCTGTAGCGAGCTGCGCAGGGAGCGTGCGATGCAAGCGAGTGCTGTTGCCGGAGTCTGGATGGTCGGCGGTGTTGTCTGCTCGCTGGCGATTGTGGGCGTGGCGTGGGGTGGTCAGCCTGAGCCGCCGATCAATCACCCGCCGAAGGTGCCGGCACAGCCGTTGCCGCCGAGCTCGCCGTTGAAGCGTGATCGCTCGGGGGAGCTGCTCGGGGAGATTGTGCTTGTCAATGTGGGTGTTGAGAAGGTGGGCACGGCACGGGTGCTGGCGGGGTTGGGTGCATCGCCGGCGTTGTGCCGGGAGGGTGATGGGAAGGTGCACGCGGTGTATCTGCGTGAGCCGGAGAGGAAGGGTGGGGAGGATGGGGTTGCCGGTGTGTTGGAGCTGGTGCTGACGACATCGGGCGATGGTGGGCAGACTTGGGGTGTGCCTGGGGTGGTGCGGATTGAGAGTGCGCCGGGGGACCTTTCGGCACCGGCTGGGCCGGCGCTGGTGGCGTTGCCTGGTGGGGGGCTTCGGCTGTACTTCTCGGCGATGCGATTGGTGGGGGGGAGGGCGACGGGTGTTGCTGAGGTCTACTCGGCGTTGTCGCGGGATGGGGGGAAGAGTTTTAGTTATGAGCCGGGTGTGAGGTTGTCGTTGCCGGAGGGGGCGAGTGATGTGGCGGTGGCGCGGATGGGGGATGTGTGGTTCATGGCCGTGCCAAGGGATGGGGATGTTGGGGGGATGACGCTGGCGACGAGTCCGGATGGTTTGGCGTTTAGCAAGGTAGGGCCGTGGAGTGTGAGGCCAGGTGGTGGGGCGTTGCCGGGGCACCGCTGGCGTGGGGCGTTGCTGTCGGCGGATGGGAAGTTGACGTTTGTTGGGGGAGGCGCGTTGCCTGGCACGGCGGGGTCGAGGCAAGTGTGGAGGGGGACGAGCAGCGACGGGAGGGAGTGGACGAGCGGTGGGGTGTTGGAGGTTGAGGGGTTTGATGTGGGTGCGGCGTTGTTACCTGGAGGTGAGGCATTGATTGCGGTAACACGCCGGGGTGGGAGGGGGTTGCCGCCCGGTGAACCGAGGGAACCGATTCTGCCGGTGCAGCCGGTGCCGGGGAGGCCTGTATTGGAGCCTGGTCGGTGAGGAGTTGTGGGGGTTGTGGGGGTTGTGCTTGAATGTGAGTAATAAAACAGACGGCCTTGGTGGGCCGTCTGTGTGTGTAGTTGGGTTGTGTGTAGTGGGGAACGGCGGGCTCAACTGCGCGTTCGAAGATGTGCAGTGCACCCGTGCGCCTGCCCTCGGGGGAGGGGTTTCGCAGATGCTATGTTGGCAATGCGGGTAGGTATCTTGGGTTTACCAGCTGGCGTCCGAGTCGCCGCCGCCGCGACGGCCGCCGCCACCTCGGCCACCTCCATAGCCGCCGCGCCCGCCACCGCCGCCGCCACCACCCCAGCCGCCGCCACCACCACCGCCTGTGCGTTCGGTTTTGGGTCGAGCTTCGTTGGCGGTGATGGGCCTGCCGCCGAAGTTTTTGCCGTTCATGCCTTCGATGGCCTTGCGGGCCTCGTCATCGTTGGGCATCTCGACAAAGCCAAAGCCCCGGCTGCGGCCGGTGTCGCGGTCGATCATGATCTGCACGCGAGCAACGGCACCAAAAGCGCTGAACTCTTGCTGGAGCTCGGCCTCTGTGCAGGACCAGGGGAGGTTGCCAACATAAATATTCACGATACACAATCCTTGCTTGCCCGGAGGTTGAAACAACACAACGATGATCCGATATGGCCCGCCCCGGGCAAGGAGGGGGCGCATCGCGGACGAACCAGCCGCACCCACCGACCGCCGGCACGCGAACCAGTTCTCCAGCCGGCCGGGGACCGTGCCGGGCAGGGCTTGAAGTGTAGCCCGGCATGGGCGGCGGGCGTTGGCACGATCTTCTTGTGCCCGCGTGCAGACTTTGCCCCCGCTGGCCCCTAACCTTCCCCCCCCGCTCGGGCCACCTTGGGTCTGGGGGAAACTATGGCTAACTTTCCCCCAGAACGTATCCGCAACGTCGCCATCATCGCGCACGTCGACCACGGCAAAACAAGCCTGGTCGATAAACTGCTGTTTCAGTCTGGGCAGTTCCGCTCGGGTGAGCTGGAGAAGCTGCAGGGTGGCCAGCACGGGCTGATCATGGACAGCAACCCGCTGGAGCGGGAGCGTGGGATCACGATTTTTAGCAAGAACTGCGCGGTGCAGTACGTGCCCGAGGGTGCGACTGAGCCGATGCTGATCAACATCATCGATACGCCGGGGCACGCGGACTTTGGTGGGGAGGTCGAGCGTGTGCTGCGGATGGCCGACGGGTGCCTCTTGGTTGTGGATGCCTTTGATGGTCCTATGCCGCAGACGCGGTTTGTGCTCGGCAAGGCGCTCGCGGCGGGGCTGAAGCCGGTGGTCGTGGTCAACAAGTGCGACCGGACGGGTGCGCGACCTGGGCAGGTGCACTCGGAGGTCTTTGACCTGATGATCGAGCTTGGTGCCGAGGAACTGGCGATGGACTTCCCGATCGTCTTTGCTTCCGCGAGGGAGGGCTGGGCGTACGCCACGGCTGAGGATGCGATGGAGGCCGCGGCGGGGACAAAGAAAGGTGGGGATCTGCGCCCGGTCTTCGAGGCGATCTGCAGGCAGGTGCCCGCGCCGCAGGACGACCCGAGCAAGCCGCTGGCGATGCTGGTAACGACGCTGGATTATTCGGAGTATGTCGGGCGGATCGGGATCGGGCGGGTGTATTCCGGGAGTATCAAGACGGGCCAACAGGTAACGAGCGTCAAGCGGGACAGCGGGCAGGGGCACAAGCACGTCAATAGCCGGGTTGGCAAGTTGTACCGTTTCCAGGGGCTGGGGCGGGTGGAGACCGACGAGGTGCACGCGGGGGACTTGTGCGCGGTGGTGGGGCTGGATGGGTGCGACATTGGCGACACGATCTGCCACGTCGATCACCCCTCGGCGTTGCCGCCTGTTACGATCGATGAGCCGACGATCACGATGGTCTTCCGCGTCAACGACTCGCCGTTTGGTGGGCAGGAGGGGGACAAAGTAACGAGCCGGCAGATCCGCGAGCGGCTGTATCGTGAGGCGGAGACGAACGTGGCGATGCGTATTGCGCCGGGGCGGTCGGGCGATGAGTTTGCCGTGTCTGGGCGTGGGCTGTTGCACCTGGGCATTTTGATCGAGACGATGCGGCGTGAGGGTTTTGAGCTTTCGGTTGGCAAGCCTGAGGTGATCATCCGCGAGATCAACGGCATCCCGCACGAGCCTGTCGAGGAGCTGGTCATCGACGTGCCGCCGGGGGCCGTTGGGTCGGTGATGGAGCTCATCGGCGCACGCCGGGGCGAGCTCAAGAACATGGACACACGCTCGGACACGCTCACGCACTTGGTCTTTGAGATCCCGGCTAAGGGAATGATCGGCCTGCGGAGCAAGGTGCTGACCGCGACGCAGGGTGAGGGGATCATGCACAGCTCGTTCCTGAAGTTTGCGCCGGCGAGTGGCGAGACGCCGCACCGGCTGCAGGGGGTGCTGATCGCGACGGAGGCCGGGGACGTTACGGGGTACGCCTGCGAACTCGCCTCCGAGCGGGGCGTGCTGTTCGTCGCGCCGGGGGACAAGGTCTACGTCGGCATGATCATCGGCGAGCACAACCGCGACAACGACCTGCCCTTCCACATCACACGCCTGAAGCAGTTGACCAACTTCCGCGTCTCGGCCAAGGAGGCGACGGTGGTGCTCAAGGGGCACCGCAAGCTGAGCTTGGAGGCCGCGCTGGAGTACATCGAGGACGACGAACTCGTCGAGATCACCCCCAAGAGCGCACGCCTGCGCAAGCGCATCCTCGACGAGAGCATGCGCAAGCGTGCCGAGCGGCAGGGGAAGGATAAAGAGACGGCGATGAGCGGGAAGGGGTGAGGGGGGGTTGGCCAGGGAGTTCAACCCTGCCACACAGGGTGCCCACTGGGCGGTACGATAATACATGCGCGGACAAGTGGGCCAGAAACGCAGACTGATTCAGGTCACCGAGGCGAACCTTCGCAACGGGCACCTGTACTTGACTGGCAACCTGGGATTCTTTCCGGCGGCTTGCTTCGGCTCATCCACAAAGAAGGGATCGCAAGGGCAACCGCTGACGCTCGAAGTCGAGGGCTTGAAAGACCCGGTGCAGACCGACATTCCGACCGAGGCCGACGGTAGCGAACCCCGCAAGTTCTTCCGAAACCGGGCATGGGTGCCGGAGTTCTTCAAGGCCAACAAGATCAAAGCGGGTGACTTCGTGATGCTGGAGAAGCTCGACCGTTTCCACATCCGGGTCGCGCCCGCCGTCGCCAAAGATATCGAAACCCACTTGGAGATGGAGGGCCGCAAGACCCGCCGGCGCGAGATCATCGAGTCCAAGCCCAGGGCGACCGACAACGGCCACAACGGGCACAAAACCTACCGCTGGCCGACACGCGCTCCTCGCACCGAGTATCACGCCGCAGTGAATCCTGACCCACGCGGACTTGCCGCCATCCAGCGGGTGAACTGGAATTCATTCCGAACCATTGATCTATTCGCGGGCATTGGCGGCATCCGCCTGGGCTTTCAGGCTGTCGGCGGTAAGGGCGTGTTCGCCTCGGAATGGGACGAACTGGCCGCCGTGACCTATGAAGCCAACTTCGGCGAGAAGCCGCACGGCGACATCACCAAGGTCGATCCGTCGGATATCCCCGATCACGACATCCTGCTTGCCGGGTTCCCGTGCCAGCCGTTCAGCATCATCGGCGCGCAAAAACCCCCCGTGGAGACACGCGTCAATCGCCGGTTTCCGCGTCTGCGAATTCGTCGAGCCGCGACATCACGTTCACTCGATAGGCTTTGTCCATAAGCAGCGTGAGAATCGTGGAGGCTTCGTACGTTCCAAGCGAGACACTCGGGCCACCATCTGCGGTCGCCAGCAGCCGGTCAAGGAGATCAACAGCTCTTTCAAGTGAGTCCGATTCTGTTTCAAGGCCTTCTGATTCCATAGTCGCTGCCTCCAGGTAAGGTCCGCGTCAGTCCACACATGAGCCAGGAGAGTACCCAGCCAGACCACAAAGCGCCACAGCGCAAGACGCTGCTGGAGACCTCCGCGCTGATCGTGGGTTACGCCATGAGCCGGCTGGACAAGGCGTATCTGGAGGCTCGCGGGATCAAGAACTGGAAGGCAGCGTTCGCTGATGCGGGCAAGCTGCTCGATGTGGCTCCCGCGTCCATCAAGAACCTGCGGGATGAGTTCGATCCGGTCCACGGGAACGCACGCCGAGGATGGGTGGACCGCCCGATGCGGCCCAATCGCCAGCGCGTCATGGGCGAACTGTGCGATGTGAGCGACGCCGCGCTCCTCGAAATGATCGACCGCATCCTGGCCGGCGACCCCGAAGCTGTGCAGGAGGTCGTGACTCCACTGAGCAAGCCCGCCGAGCGCATGCACAACGTCGCCGAGCGGCTCCGAACCGGCCGACTTGCAGAAGAGTTCTTTCTCGCGCATAGCCAAGCCATCGCGAGTGTCGCGCCAACGCTCATTCTCGATCACCGCGCGCTCGCACGCGGGTACGACTTCGGTGTACGCGAGCGCGACGGCATTGCCATCGAAGTCAAAGGGATGAAACAGAAGCGTGGCGGCATCGCGTTCACCGACCGCGAATGGACCGAAGCTAAGGCCCGTCGCGCCGATTTCTGGCTTGTCGTTGTCGGCAACATCGAGTCCAATCCGATTGCCCGCCTGATCCCTGACCCGGCGGCGGCCCTGAAGGCCGAGTGCCTCTACCAGACCACGATTGCGGCATCATGGCGAGCGACCGTCGCGGTTGCTTGACGCCGCTCCAGTGGTTCAACCTTCCACGGCAGCCGTGTCGTTCTCCGATTCGTCCGTCTGCGGTGTCTCTTGGCCCCTACGGGGCCGGGGGTGCCATGCGCTCTAACCATCCCCAGCCCATCCCCGCGCTATTGTCCCCCATGGCCTTCATGCGCCGGCTCCCGGCTGTGCTTCGGCGGTTCCGCGTACCCAAACGGGGTGTGGTGCATATCGGTGCGCACCAGGGGCAGGAGTTGCCCTTGTATGAGGCGTTTGGTTTTCAGCGGCAGGTGTGGGTTGAGCCGCAGCCGGGGGTGTTTGCGCGGCTCAAGGGTGTGCTGCCACAGCGGGCGGGGGTGTGGGCGTTCAATGTTGCGTGTGGCGATGCGCCGGGCGAGGCGACGATGCACGTGCTGGAGAACAACGCCGGGCTTTCCAACTCGCTGCTCGAACCGGCGCTGCACCTGGAGGAATACCCCGCGTACTCGCGTGGCGGGACGCTGCAGGTGCCCGTGGTGCGGATCGACGACCTGCTGGCCGAGCACGGCGTCGATGCCTCGGGCTTCTCGCTGCTGACGCTGGACATCCAGGGGTATGAACTGCACGCCCTGCGTGGTGCGCCCCGGCTGTTGGGGGCGGTTGATGCCGTGCTGAGCGAGGTGAACACGCGCGAGCTTTATAAGGGTTGTGCGCTGCTGGGGGACATCGACGCGCACCTGGCCGGGGCGGGGTTTGTGCGTGTGATGACGAGCATCAACAGGCACCACTTCGGCGATGCGTTCTACGTGCGCCCGCGGGCCATCAACGGCTTGGAGCGCCTGCGCCTGGCGGTGATCGGGCCACGGGGTCGGTGAGGGGGTCGGTGGCGGTTGGGTTGTTGCTGTTACATCCCCGGCACATAGCGCAGCGGCGCATCGGTGCCGAGGGGGAGGCCCGTGTAGTACCAAACCATCAGGAAGGCCGTCCAGAGCAGGCCGAAGGTGATTGAGTAGGGGAGCATGAGGGAGATGAGCGTGCCCAGGCCTGCGTCTTGTTTGTATTTCTGCAGCACGACAAGGATGATGAGCAGGTAACTGTTCAGCGGCGTGATGATGTTGACGACGCTGTCGCCGATGCGGTAGGCGGCGGTGGTCAGCTCGGGGCTCATGCCGACCATCATGAACATGGGGATGAAGATGGGGGCAAGGACGCCAAACTTGCTGAGCATGCCACTCATGACAAAGTCGCCCAGCACCACCAGCACAACGAACAGAACGATGAGCAGGGGGACGGGCAGGTTGGCCTGGACCAGCAGCGAACCGCCGGTGTAGGCGAGCATGCGGTCCAGCCCGGTGTACTGGAAGTAGTTGACGAACTGGCCCATAAAGAAGGCGATGGCCAGGACGGGGACGATGGTGCGTATGCCGTGGTAGATCGCCTCGACAAAGTCGGCCTGCTTGCGCAGTGCGCCGGTGGCAAACCCGAAGGCCATGCCCGGCAGCAGGAAGAGCAGGAAGATCATCGGCACGATGACCTGGGACCACCGGTCGCCTGCGCGCTCACCTGGGGCCGGTGCCCCGCTGGCCAGGGTGGGCTGGCCCGAGCCATAGAGCGGTGCGCCGGGGATGAGCACGGCAGAGGCGAAGGCGGCCAACAGCACGGCGGCAACGATGCCCGCCCAGAGCAGGCCTCGTTTCTCGATGGGCTTGAGGGCCATGTCGGTGGTGGCCGAGGTATCGACGCTGGGGATGTGTGATTGCCGGAGCAGGCGCGGCTCGACGATGCGATCGGTAACGAACCACCCGGCGAGCATGATGACCAGGGCGCTGGCGGTCTTGAAGTAGAGGTTGTGCGTGGCGTCAACGGGGCGGAGGGAGGGGTCGATGATGTGTGCGGCCTGGGTGGCGACGCCTGCAAGGAAGCCGTCGGCGGCGGTGGGGAAGACCCCGGCGCCGAAGCCCCCGGCCACGCCCGCGAACGCCGCGGCAAGGCCGGCGATCGGGGACCGCCCGACGGCGGCATAGAGGGCGGCGGCAAGAGGTGGGAGGATGATGTAGCCCGCGTCGGACGCCACCGAGGCGTTCGCCCCGATCAGGACGATCATTGGTGTCAGCAGCCTGCGTGGAGTGAGCAGGGCGAGCCATCGCATCAGCGCACCGAAGAGGCCAAACTTTTCAGCCAGCCCGATGCCGAGCATGGAAACGAAGACCAGGCCCAGGGCAGGCAGGCCAGTGAAGTTGCGGACCATCGAGGAGAGCATCCAATAGACCCCGTCGCCTGTGAGCAGGCTCCTGGGCCGGAGCTCGACGGGGGCACCATCCTTGTCGGTCTGCCCGACGAGCACCACGACAGGCCTGCCGGCTGCGTCGAGCTTGGGTGTGGTGATGGGGGTCCCTTGAGCGTCAAGAACGGCCCGGCCATTGGCATCAACGACGGGCACGGGCACGAGCCGAGGGGTGGTGGGCTGGACCCTCCACCCTGCGGCCGAGCCGATGGCCGAGACAACCACAACCACGGCGGCCAGCAGTGCAAAGAGCAACACCGGCTCGGGCAGGGTGTTGCCGATGCGCTCGACGCGGTCGAGCAGGCTGGCCGAGCGGGGCGAGGGTTGTGCGGGTTTCGTCATAGAGGGCGCGATGGTAAGTGGGCGGCGGTCGGGCAGGGTGGGTGGTCGTTATGTGTTGGGTGTTGCCGGGCAGGGGTGGCCGGCTGGGGCAGCCGGGGCGTTTGCGCGGGAGTTGAGGATCGC
This sequence comes from bacterium, assembly GCA_046339895.1. Lineage (GTDB taxonomy): Bacteria > Planctomycetota > Phycisphaerae > Phycisphaerales > UBA1924 > JAJTGZ01. Next base: position 43,240 of record JBKDDT010000003.1, read on the forward strand.
GTCAAGCTCGCGGACAAGTTCGCGAACACGCCGATCGCTGGTGTCGGGCGCGAGTACGCGGTGTTCCTCGATATCCTGTACCTTCTGATAGTTGTTGATGACGGCACCAACGATGAGGTTCACCAGCAGGAACGTCGCGACGACGATCCACGACACCTGGTAGGCTGTGAAGGCCCCCAGCGGGTGGCCCGCTTGGGCCAGTTCGTAGCGCATCTGGGTCCAGTCATCCCCGGTGAGGATGCGGAAGAGCGTGAAGCACGCCTCGTGGATGCTGCTGAAGTATGACCGCATGGGGTGATCGCTGCCGCCAAAGAGTTTAACGCCGATGACGGCGTAGACATAGAAGAGGATCGTGGCCAGGAGGGCGACATACTTCATGCTGACGACGGACCTGAGCAGGACCGAGACGATCAGCCGGAGTTCGGGGATGGTCTTGACCAGGCGCAGCACGCGGAAGACGCGGAGGATGCGCAGCACCGGGCCAACGCCGTTGGCCGCCGGGACGAACGCCGCGGCCACGATGAGGATGTCGAAGATGTTCCAGCCGTCGCGGAAGAAGGCCGAAGTTGACTCGCGGCCGATGAAGCGGAGAGCGATCTCAACGAAATAGATGACCACGCAGATGGACTCGATCCTGGAGATGGTGCGGAGGGCCGCCGGGTCGGTCAGGTAGGTGCCCAAGCCGATGAGCACGGCATTGAGCAGGATGACACCAACAATAAAGTTGTTGAAAGATGCGGATTCAACGAGCCTGCGGATACCCATTATTCCTCCTTGTCTAGGCCGATGCTCGCACCAGCCACTTCATTTAGAGACGCAATCCATAGTAAGGCGTGGCAGGGAGCCCGATCGCTGGCGCGTTGGCTCAACTCGCGTGCCGGCCATCAGCCAACGGCCAGCGGGCTTGGCGTGGCTGTATCGGGCTTGGCCGCGCTCACAGGCCACACACTTTGCTTGGTCGCCGAGGATGTCGGCCTCGATGACCCGGCGTGCGTTGCACATCCTTGCCAGCACGTGCAGCGACTTGCCCTGCGCCGGTGAGACGGTAATGCTCGGCAGCCCGGCGCGCTCGCAGCGTTGTGCCACGGCGGCGAGCGGATCATCATCTGGCAGCATGAGCCGTTCGATTAGGGCATCGACCGCCGACCATTTCTCTTGTGCTGAGTCGGCTTCACTTCTCTGACATGGTATGGGGGCGGGTGTGCGAGCTGGCACCCATTCGGCCGCCGAGGGGGCCGAGCATTGGGTCAATCTTCGGCCCGATGGGCACCTGGGCCTCCTTGTCGGCACGCTTGGACGACGCGGGATCGGGCGGGAGATATGTGCAAGTTTGTTGCACATACCCCCCGTAATGGCTAGAATGAGCGGATGCCCCCGGCAGGCAAAGCCCGCTCGCTTGTTGTCTGCGCGATTATCCTCGCGCTGCTCGCGGTGGCAACCGCGCCCGCCTGGCACCGTCACCACACAGACAGTCAGGTCGCGGCCAAGTGCGGCCACAGCCACGGCTGCGGTAACGATCTGCCCGACGACCGCCGAAATCCTGACCAGGACCGGCACGATGACCACGACTGCCCGGTCTGCATTGCCATTTACACGCCCACCGGCAGCGGCCTGCCGGGGGGTGCGGCGATGGTTCTGGTGCTGATCCAGATCGATCGAACACAGGATCAACTCTACGACGAGCCTGTCGTCCGCTTCCTGCCGGTCCTCTGGTCCTGCGGCCCGCCGTCCTCTTTGGCCTGAACACGCTCGATTCTTCATCGTTGCTATCGGCTCGCTCATCCCGTGCCGGTGTTCGCTTCTACCAAGGAAGGAACCCATGCTTCTCCACACCCGTCTTCGACGGTCGTGGCGCGCCCGTCGCGCGTTCACGCTCATCGAGCTGCTCGTGGTCATCGCGATTATCGCGCTGCTCATTGGCATCCTGCTCCCGTCGCTTGGCAAGGCGCAACAGGCGGCCCGCGCCGTCAAGTGCCTTGCCAACGTCCGCAGCCTACAGACCATCCACGCGCTCTACATGAACGACTACAAGGAGTACTTCGTGGACGTGGGGCTCCCGCACGGCGGCGGGGGTGATCCGGCTCTGTCGTTCTACAATGTCTTGTCCGAGTACTACGGCACGCCCGTCGCGGTGCGCTCTCCGGGCGACCAGAGCGCGTACTGGCCCGTCGATCAGGGCGGCCAGGGTCTTCAGTTGGGCGACCAGCCGCGCCGGACTTCCTACGGCATGAACAACTGGCTCAGCCGTACCTACAACCCCGGGGTCTACCCGAGCGAGCCGTTCGACCGGCTCAACAAAGTCGCGTTCCCGAGCGCGACCGTGCAGTTCTTCCTGATGACCGAGGAGGGTTCGTTTGCCGTGAGCGATCACGTGCACGCCGAAGGGTGGGACCCGGGTCCCATCAACGCCCCACCCGTGCTGGCCTCGGGCCAGATGAAAACCCACGCCTGGGGTGGCAAGCCCCGCGCGTGGGAGGCCGTCAGCAACTACGGGTACGTCGACGGGCACGCAGCCACGCTGAAGTTTCGAGACGTGTTCGAGAATCGTTCCCGCAACCAGTTCGACCCCAAGGCCATCCGCTAGCCCGCAGCTCGCGGACCCGTCGGGGTTGTCATCGTGCTTCCTGTTCGTTCATTCACATTCGTTCAGCTTTGTTCAAGAAAGAGATCACCTATGAAACTTAAGACTGCTATCTCCCTGTCCTTCGCCGCCGCAGCGTTCGCGGCAGCCCCGGCCGCCCTCGCCCAGCACGCGGGCGACGTCGGCATCAACATCATCGACAACCGCATCGTCACCGGCTCGTACGACCTCGGCGTGTTCACGCCCGGGCAGCGGGTCTTCGGGTCCGAGTTCGGGGAACTCTTCCCCAACTTTACCGACGAGCCGGGGTTCACCTCAATCCCCGGCACGTTCCCCGTGTCGTCCACCATTACGTTCAACGTGCTAGGGGCGCTGCGTGTATGGGAGGGCGGCCGGTTCGGGAGCCTCATCCCCGCCGAGAGGATCAGCATCGGCTTCGGCCCGCTCACGCCCGTGCTGACCCCGCTGACGGACACCTTTACACCCGGATTCACCCTGCCCGTCAGTTCCAACGGCGAATGGCACCGGCATCTGGAGTACACGCTCCAGAACCCGGCAGCGGACGGGATCTACCTGCTCCAGATGAACCTGGTCGGCAACACGCCCACAACGCAAGCCTCGCTGCCGTTCTGGTTGGTCTTCAACCAGAACCGCCCCGAGATCGAGCACGACGCGGCCATCGAGTGGGTCAACATCAACCTCGTCCCCACCCCCGGCACAGCAGGCCTGCTGCTCGCTGCTGGGGGTTTAATGTGCGCCCGTCGCCGGCGGCAGAGCATCCGCGCCTGATAGGGGAAGCTCGAAATTCTTTGCGACTATCCTCAATGAGCCGGGGCTTGCGGACCCAACCGCAAGCCCCGCTTTTGCTACTCAATGGAGCCGGGGGGAATCGAACCCCCAAGCACTCGCGGAATCTCCGGGAGAATACGCCGATTCCGACGAACGCGCAGCGCCAGGCGCAGCGCGGGCCGCACCGGGGGCCAACCTGCCGCCCGACGTGCGGGCCGGAATCGTTGCGGCGCTCGGCACGGCCACGCTCGCCCGCTGACCCCGCCCGACGCCCGACAGAACCGACGAAACCCGCGATGCCGCGACGCGGCGGGCCATCGCCGCCCGTTCCGTCGGGGGCAACGGCGGCATGGTTCCTTTCCCCCGGGCTCGCCGACGCGACGCCCGCGGGAACAGCCGCGGGGATAGACAGACATTGTTTCGGATGTCCGAGCGCCGCGCAACCTATCGCGGCTTGGGACGGGACCGACTAAAGCCTGGGGTCCACGGGCTCACTCTCCATCGCCAGCACGGCGAACACGCACTCGTGCACGCGGCGCAAGGGCTCTCGGCGCACGAATCGTTCAAGGGACTCAACGCCGAGAGAGAACTCTCGAAGGGCAAGTGACCGCTTGGCTCCCAAGCCACGCGAGCGAAGCCGGTCGAGGTGCTCGGCCCGGGAGTATTCGGGGCCGTAGATGATTCGGAGGTACTCAGATCCCCGGACCTTCACCGCCGGTTGGAGGAGTCCCCGCGGTCCTTTGGCGATGAACTCCAGGGGTTTGACCACCATGCCCTCGCCGCCGCTGGCCGTGAGCGATGTCCACCATGCCGTTGCCTCGTCCTCGCTCGCCTGGCTCGACAGATCGACGAGTTTCCACGGCGTCGCGACCAGAACGCGATCGGCATCGCTCGCCAATCTCGCGAGCGTCTCCATGTGCCACCGGTGATCACGATCGACGTGGACCTTCTGTTCGCTGGCGAGGAGATGGAACGGGGCAAGCCTGAGGTCGTCCACGCCAGAAACGTTCCAGCAGTAGCGCTGGTACGCCTTGACGTATCGATCGACCAGATCGGCTCGCTCGGCCGTCGTCGCAAGCATCGAATCGACCTCTGGAAGCCGGTTCTTCGCCTGCGTCAAGGAGGCGACCGTGGCTCTCAGCCCGGCCGTGGCTGCGACACCCACGGCCGCATATTGCTCGCGGATGAGGGCCTGAGCCTTCGCCGACCAAGGCATGAGCTCGCAGTCCAAGCACAGCCAGTCGGTGGCAAGTTCCTCCCAGAGGCCGGCACGCTGAGCCGCGTCGCGCACACGAGCGAGAAGAGCCTGCTCCGTGGCCCGGTCGTTGAAGAACGGCCGACCGGTTCGGGTGTAGATGATCCCGAGTGAATCGGCGTCACGAACTCCAAACCGCCTTTGTGCGACCTGCGGTTCTCTGCACACGACCGCGACGGCCCGGGAGCCCATGTGCTTTTCTTCGCAGATGACGTTGCCAACCCCGCCAGTGCGGTAGTACTCGAACGCCTCGCGCGGCTGCTCAAGCAGTGGGCCATCCCGCGCCGTCTCGCAAGGTGACATCGTCGGCGGGAGATAGATCAGCCACCGGGGGTCTGCGGCAAACCGGCTCATGATCTCGAGGGCCGCGGCCGCATTCTCCTGCCGAACGGTGATCGTCCGCGTGAGCCGCGTCTCAATGTGACGCTTGCCCGATACGTCGTCGAGGTCAAGCAGGTCGTCATGCTCCTGCTGCAACGACAACGGCGCGCGGTCCTCCGGCGCTAGGAATGGCTTCTTCGACTCCGCGTAGGTGGCGCGTGCTTTGACCGCCGCGAACTCTCGCTCAGGCCACCGGAGCGCGGTCAGCGAGCCGCCAAACACACAGCCCGTGTCGATGCACACCGTGTTGTTGAGCCATTCGGGCTCGGGGATCGGGGTGTGTCCGTAGACCACGGCAGCCTTGCCGCAATACTCCGCGGCCCAGTTGTACCGAACTGGCAGGCCGAACTCGTCGGTTTCCCCGGTCGTCTCCCCGAACAGAGCGAACTCACGCACGGCCCCTGATCCGCGCCCCTGCATGGACTCCTTCATGCCCGCATGCGCCACGACGAGTTTTCCGCCGTCAAGCACATAGTGGCTCACCATGTCATCGATGAACGCGACGACAGTCCGCCGGAACTCCTCCGACTCTGAGCCGAGTTGCGCCAGCGACTCCGCGAGGCCATGCGTGACCTGCACGTTCTTGCCCTTGAGAGCCCGCATGAGCTTGACGTCGTGATTGCCCGGGACGCACAACGCATGCCCTGCCTTCACAAGACGCATGGCCAGTCGCAGAACCGAAGGCGTCTTTGGGCCACGATCGACCAGGTCGCCGACGAACACAATCTTGCGGGAGCGGCCATTTGCCTCGGGCGGCGTAGCGACGCACTCGCCCTCGGGCTCGCCTTCGATCTGCGCAAGTTTCCAGCCGAGCGCCGAGAGCAACTCGACGAGTTCGTCGTAGCAGCCGTGCACGTCCCCGACGATGTCGAATGGCCCATGCTCATGCTTGAGGTTGTTCCAGAGCGGTTCACGCACGAGAGCGGCGTTATTGCACTCTTCCAGCGTGCGCAACGTGAACACATGGCGGAAGCCCTCGCGTTCGAGCCCGCGGAGTTCACGCCGCATCGCCATCCGTTGATTGCGGATGACGTGAGGGCCGAAGTTGCGATCCGGCCTCCCCGAGTTTCGTTCGTGGCAGAGATGCTCTGGGGTATCCACCACGATTGCAACGGGCAGACAGTGGAACTCACGCGCAAGTTGCACCAGGGGCTTTCGATCCTCCGCTCGCACGTTGGTCGCGTCAACCACGGTGAGCAGGCCGCGAGCGAGCCGCTTCCTGGCGACGTAGTGCAGCACGTCGAATGCGTCGCCTGTTGCTTCCTGGTTGTTGTCGTCGTCGGAGACCCACCCTCGGCAGGTGTCGGACGACAGGATCTCCGTGTGCTTGAACAACCGGCGCGCGAGGGTGCTCTTCCCGGAGCCGGAGGCGCCAATCAGCACGACAAGAGACAGTTCTGGAACTTTGATCTCAGGAGGCACGCGCAAACACTCCCATCTGCGTTGGCCAACCAACGTCGCGACCGTCTGGCGCGACACCGGCATCGCCGATGCCCCTGATCTCGCAGGTGTAGCCGAAGCGTGCACAGATCCCGTCCGCCCAGGCACGGAACTGGTCCCGCGTCCACTCAAAACGATGGTCCTTGTGCCGCACAGATCCCGCCGCCAGCGATTCCCACATGACGTTGTATTCGCTGTTTGGAGTCGTCACGATGACCAGCGCCGGCTTGGCGGCACCGAACACGACCTTCTCCATCGCCTCCAACCTCAGCTCATCCATGTGCTCGACGACCTCGCACAGCACGGCAGCATCAAACCCATCGAGCCGCCGATCGCGGTACATGAGAGAGCCATGAATGAGCTCAACGCGCTGGCGGACCATCGGGGGGAGTTGTTCGAGGCGCAATCTGTCCGCGGCGATCTCCAGGGTGCGGTGCGACACGTCCATGCCGATGATCTTCTCAAAGCCCTTGTGCTTCAGAAGTTCTCTCACCAGCCTCCCCTCGCCACAGCCAAGATCAGCAACCCTTCGCGCGCCTCTCGCCTGCAGCACGGCCAGCACCACGCCGTGGCGCTGCTGGTGCAGGCTCAACTTCTGCTCCGTCGCTTCCTCGCGGGGATCCTCCGGCGAGTCGGCCTCGATCTCGACCGGACCCTCGCCATCCTGTTCTCGAAGCTGCTTGATCGCCTCGTCAGCGAGGTTGCGACGATACTTCAGGTATCGCGTCGCGATGAGCTCTCGCTCCGGGTGTTGTGCCAGCCACCCCTCACCGTGACGGAGCAGCTTGGCGACCTCGTCATCACCCACCCAGTAGTGCTTCTCGTTGTCAAGAACCGGAATCAGCACATAGAGGTGACTGAGCAGCTCGCTGAGCGTCTTCGTCGCAGCGAGCTCAACACTGAATAGGGATGAATCACCCCAGTCAGCGAACTTGTCGTCGAGCGGATGCGAAGTCACACCGACTCGATAGCCGAGCGGCTCGAACAGCCTGCGGAGCAGTTCGGCTCCACCAGAGCAGGGCAGCGAGGGAATCCTCGCCTCGAGCGGGATGACCGTAGCCACCAGTTCCGAGCGATCCTTGCAGTTCCCCGCGAGTGCCGTGCCGAACACCTGTGCAATCGCAACCGCCAGCATGGAGGACGCAACATACGGCCGGTCGTTCACGTACTGATCAAGCGTGCGTTGCCCACGCTGACCCCGAACCAAGCCGATCGGATCGATTTCAAGGAGCAGGCACGCTGTGCACCGCTCCGGGTTAGATTCCGGGTAGTAGACGTGCGCCTTGCCGCATGCCAGGGAAAACGACTGCATCCGCCCCGGGTGTTTGTGGAGCAGGTAGCCGAGGTCCGAGGCTGGGTGGTGTGTTGTCGTAATCGAGAGCAGCATCCGCGCGATGTCCTGAGAGGTGGCGACACGGCGAAGTGTACGGAAGCCGCCCCTCTCGATCCGGGATCCACAGGTGAGCGGTCACCGCTTTGCATTGGTGCACGGAGAGGGGGTGCCGGGGTGCCAGGGCCTGACGCCAAAAATATCATCCGTCGGCGCTGCGAATCGGCCCCGTCGCCGGAAATAAGGGTTTGGGGGGTGGGCCTGTCGCCCGACGCCCCCCGGCAAGGAGACCACCGTGACCCGAATCGGACTGACCCTCGACGAGCACTTCGACCTCCGCGTGAAGCCCCGGGCGGGCGCGGACCCCGCGTTCCATGAGGCGGCTCAGGAGGAGCGGGACCGGATGTTCCCGATGGCGACCGCCGCGGCATCGCACCACCTGCGGTCCCGCGGGTACGACTGCCGCCCCGCGATTCTCGACGCGCTGATCCGGCAGGGGGTGGTCACGCCATCGAAGCCGGACACATGGTCGCGGGCCGACGTGGAAGCCGCGGCCGATCACCTCGAAGAGGCAGGCATCTTCGTGCCGTACGTGGTGATGTGCCAGGCGCTTGGGTGCCGGTACGCGGACTTCCTGCGCCCCCTTCGCGAAGCTGCTGAACGTGAGACGGCCAAGTACGGGCGGGTTGTGCGGGCTGACGACCAACTGTTCACACTGCACCGCGTGCCGCCCCGCGAGAACACCCCGGCGGTGATCTCCTTCACACTGTGCGACGACATCCGCGAGAGGCTCGAGCGTGGCGAGGGGGTCTAATGCGCAACCCCTCACCCCCCGAACTCGAACTCACGCCCGACCTACTCGAGTACGCGCGGAAGAAAGGGATCGAGATTGCGAAAGGCTTTCGCAATCCACGGGTCGACCCCGAGGACGCGGCGCAGCACGCCCTGCTGCACCTGATCGCCAAGCCACCGAGGTGGGACCCGGCACGAGGCGCGACCCCGAAAACACTCATCCACACGATCGTGCAGAGGGCTGTCATCAAGTTCGTCGAACGAGAGGCTCGGGATCTTCGGCAGTTCCGGGTGCTGAACGAGCCTGTGGAATCCTCGCCAGCGGCGGCTGAGGGTGTCCATCCGGATCCTGCTGGAACGGAGATCGCCAGCAGTCGCACGGTCGGCCTGTCTCAATCGTTCTGGGCCAAGGAGGACGTGCTCGACTTCATCGACAACGAGGACAGTCGCGCGTTGTGCCGGGTGATCATGGAGTGTGATGGGAACGTCAGCGAGGCTGCGAGACGGCTCGGCATGAAAGAGAGCACGATCCGGTACCGGCTCGGTTTGCTGATCCCGAAACTGCTGGCGAAGGGCTTCAAGGTTGTTTCAGAAGGAGAGTTCCATGAACGGAAACGCGGTCAAGGATGACCTGCTGCTCACGGCCGCCGGGTTCGAGATCGAGGCCGCGGGCAAGGACGCCCGCCCCAAGATCAGTGTTGTTGCTTACACCGGCCGCATCATGCGCGTGCCGGGCTGGGGCGACATCGCGATCGACCTAGCAGGCCTGGAAGCGGGCGGCCAGGTGCCCTTGCTGGCCGACCTCAACGCCACGGTCGGAAGCGTCGTCGGCCACGGCGAGCCCGCCGTCGCCAACGGGCGGCTCATGGTCGCGGGCGTCGTCAGCGGTGCTGGCGAGCCCGCGCGGCACGTCGTGGAGATGGCCAGGGGCGGTTTCCAGTTCCAAGCGTCGGTCGGCGTCGCGCCCACCGAGCACGAGCGGGTGAAGCCGAACCAGTCGGTCGAAGTCAATGGGCGGTCGCTGTCGTCGCCGAGCGGATTCACGCTTGTGCGCAAGGGGCGATTGCGGGAAGTCAGCATCACGCCGCTGGGGGCCGATGCGGAAACGTCGGTGGCCATCGCGGCTTCACGTCAAGGACGGACGAACATGGCAGACATCGCACACGAGGATCAGATCCGCGCCGACGAGCGTGACCGGCTGAAGGAGATCGAACTGACCTGCCGCCCCATCTTCGCGGGTGGAGGCGAGCGGGACTGGGGCGTGCACCAGAAGCGGTGGACGAGATGAAGGCCAAGGCCGTCGCGGGCGACATGACCGTCAGCGAACTCCGCGCGGGCGTCCTTGAGGTGCTTCGGGCCTCACGCCCCGTGCTTTCCGGCGTCATCACCGGCGGCGGCTCGGGCCACATCCCGCGTGCCCGAGTGATCGAGGCGGCGATCCTCAAGCGTGTGGGCTTCGCCGCCCTCGCGGAGAAGGCTCTTGGCCCGGCGTGCATGGAGGCGGTCGACGACCTCCGCGTGGCCCACACGCTGGATCTGTGCCGCGCGGCGTTGCAGCATGAGGGGATCGACGCGCCCGCCGACCGCGAGGGCATGGTGCGAGCGTCGCTGACGACGCACACGCTTACCGAGGCCCTCGGCAGCGCGGTGAACAAGGTGCTGCTCGACGGCTATCAGGAGAGCCCGGCCACCTGGCGGTCCTTCGCGGGCGTCCGGTCGGTGCCGGACTTCAAGACCGCCACGGCGATCCGCCCGTCGTTCACCGGCTCACTGCAGCAGATCCCGCCCGGCGGCGAGTTCAAGCACGGCGGGGCCGACGAGGCGACGACCCAGTACAAGGTGGACACCTACGGCAAGATGTTCTCGATCGACCGCCGCGACCTCATCAACGACGACCTGTGGCTGTTCGACTCGGTCGCCCGTGCGATGGGCCAGGCGGCGATGCGGAAGCTCAGTGACTTGGTGTACGACACGTTGCTGACGAACGCCGGCGCGTTCTTCTCCGCGGGCAATGGCAACTACATCACCGGGGCAGACACGAATCTCAGTACTGACGGCCTGACGAAGGCCATCACCGCCATGCTCACGCAGCGGGACGCCGAGGGCAACGACCTGGACCTGCGGCCGACCCGCCTCGTCGTGCCGCCGGAACTCCAGACGGTGGCCCGCGCCGTGCTCGAGAGCGAGTACATCGCGGCCCAGACGAACCTGCCGACCGGCAACAGCCTGCGGATCGCGGTGGGTCTTGAGGTCGAGCCGCGTCTGAGCAACACCAAGAAGTACGGCACCAAGGCCTCGACGAAGCACTGGTACCTGTTCGCGGCCCCGGCGGCGAGCCCGATCATCGTCGGGTTCCTCAACGGTCAGCAGACGCCGACGGTCGAGTTCTTCGGGCTCGACCAGACGGTAAACAAGTTGGCGGTCTCGTGGCGCGTCTACTTCGACTTCGGCGCTGCCCTGTGCGACCCACGGGCGGCGGTGCTGAGCAAGGGCGAGGCGTAAACGGACGGCGCTGGTGCGGCCGGGGGCGGTTGCGGGCTGCCCCCGGCCTTTCTCTCACACGAACCACGAATGACGCACGCCACGCCGATCGCGGCGGCGCGATGGGTGCGCACTCATGGACGAGCTCAAGAACGCGACCGAATGCCAGGCCGTCATGCGCCCGCTGCTCACCTATCGCGGGGCGGCAACGGTGCTCGGAGTCACGCCGCGCACCGTCTGGACGCTTGTGCACGCCGGGACGCTGCCCGCAGTGCGTTTCGGGCGCAGCGTGAGGATCGACCCCGCTGACCTGCGGCGCTTCATCGATCGAGCGAAGCAGGCGACGCAGGGGGTGGGACATGGGTGAGCCCATTGCTGCGGTGCTCGACGCCCTCCTGCGGGCGGGCTGCACGCCCAAGCGACACGGCGAGGCATGGTCGGCCCGGTGCCCCGCGCACGACGACCGCGATCCCTCGATCTCGATCGGCATCGGCACGGACGCTCGTGTTCTTCTGCATTACCACGCCGGGTGCCCAACGGAGGCGATCGTCGGCACGCTCGGCATGGCGATGAGGGACCTCATGCCCACGCCGATGGGCGAAACGATGAGACTTGCCGCCCAACGGAACAACGCGAGCGACACGACCTTCGCCACCGCCGACGATGCGATCGCGGTGATGGAGCGGAAGCACGGGGCGTTTTCTGCACGCTGGGCATACACCGACGCGCAAGGCGTTTCCGCTGGAGAGGTGGTCCGTTGGAACCCGCCCGCGGGTGGGAAGATCGTGCGCCCTATCAGTCGCAGGGGTGATGGATAGGTGATCGCAGCAATGCCCGAGCCGCGGCCGCTTCTGAACCTGCCGGAGTTGTCCCGAATGCCCGAAGGAGCGTGGGTCTACATCGTGGAGGGCGAGAAGTGCGTGGACGCAGCCCGGGCTATCGGCCTGGTCGCTACTACGAGCGCTGGCGGCAGCAAGGCGGCGGGCAAGTCCGACTGGTCCGTCATGAAGGGCAAGGTCGCGGTGATCCTCCCCGACCACGATGCCGCGGGTGAGGCCTACGCCGATGAGGTCACACGCCTCTGCCGCGCCGCTGGCGCACAGGAAGTCCGC
>JBKDDT010000004.1:0-141153 GCA_046339895.1 bacterium
CGCCCACACAGGACATAACCTGACCGCAATGCCTACACACGCCGCCACCCCCGCCCCGGGCCCCCGCTCTCAAAAACTCCACCGCGCGCTGGATGTACAATCTCCCCTCCTCCAGGTCAAAGACCTTGCCGTCAGCTTCGACAACCGCAACGGCCCACGCATCCAGGCCGTCGACGGCGTGCGCATGACCATCTACCCACGCCAGACCCTCGCCGTCGTCGGCGAATCCGGATGCGGCAAGTCCGTAACCGCCATGAGCGCACTGCACCTCATCCCACGCCCACCAGGCCGATGGGACCGTGGCCAGATGATGTTCGCCACCGACGACGGCCCGCGCGATCTGCTCACCTACAACGAACAAGAAATACGCAACGTCCGCGGCAACGAGATCGCCATGATCTTCCAAGAGCCGATGACCAGCCTCAACCCAGTCTACACCATCGGCGACCAGATCCTCGAAGCCATCCTCCTGCACCAAAGAGTCGACGCCGACCAAGCCCGCCAGATCGCCATCGCCGCCATGACCGACGTCGGCATCACCCAAGCCGCCGACCGCCTTGCCGCCTATCCACACCAGTTCTCAGGGGGCATGCGCCAACGCGTCATGATCGCCATGGCCCTGGCCTGCCAGCCCAAACTCCTCCTTGCCGACGAGCCGACCACCGCCCTGGACGTAACAATCCAGGCCCAGATCCTCGACCTGCTGCGCGACCTGCAACGCACCCGCCAGATGAGCATCATGCTCATCACACACGCCCTGGGCGTCGTCGCCGAGAACGCCGACGTTGTCTGCGTTATGTACGCCGGGCGCGTCGTCGAATACGCACGCGTCTTTGACCTCTTCGACAACCCCATGCACCCCTACACGCGCGGCCTGCTCGCGAGCATCCCCAAAACCCGCGAACTCACCGACCGCCTCATCACCATCCGCGAGGTCGTCGACGACCCCGCCCAGTTCGCACGCCTGCCCGGCCACGACAAGGGCCTCCGCCCATGGTGGCCCTGGCACAACCAACCCGCCGACCTCGCCCCCAACCCAGGCCCAGGCGGCGACTACGCCCTCGTCGAGGTCGCACGCGACCACTGGGTCGGCTGCTGGCGAACCCCCGGCATCACCGGCCTGAGCGAACGCTTCCCCGATCTCGATTACCGCATCGCCGACGACGCAAGCCAGCGCCAAACAGCCTGAACACCCCACCAGCAAACCTATCCTCCGCCACTATGGCTAACCACTCCTTCACCGCACCAAGCGCCGGGGCGATCCAGCTCTGGTCCGGCACCATCATCCCCACCACGCGCGAAGCACCCACCGACGCCGAGAGCCCCTCGCACATCCTCCTCTCACGCGGCGGCTACGTCCGCAAACTCGGCGCGGGGATCTACGACTACCTCCCCCTGGCCACGCGCGTCCTCCGCAAGATCAGCCAGATCGTCCGCCAAGAGATGGACGCCGCAGGCTCCAGCGAGCTCCTCCTGCCCGCGCTCCTGCCCATCGAGCTCTACTCCGGCACCAAACGCGACCTCGACTACGGCGACCTGCTCTTGAAAGTTACCGACCGCAAGCAGGGCATCTACGCCCTCGGCCCAACCCACGAAGAGCCGATCACCGAACTGGCCAAGGCCGCCATCACCAGTTACAAGCAACTGCCCGTCAGCCTCTACCAAATCCAGACCAAGTTCCGCGACGAGGCCCGCCCGCGCTCGGGAATCCTCCGCGGGCGCGAGTTTATCATGAAGGACGCCTACTCATTCCACCTCGATATCGATGGCCCAGGCGGCCTCAACGAAACCTACGACAAAATGTTCGCCGCCTACACCAGCATCTTCCAACGCTGCGGCCTGGACTTCACCGCCGTCGAGGCCGAGGCCGGCCCCATCGGCGGCTCGGCCAGCCACGAGTTCATGGTTAACGCCGACAGCGGCGAGGACACCATCCTCAAGTGCACCGCCAGCAACTACGCCGCAAACGTCGAAAAATGCGAGATCGGCCCACGCCCCGCCCCCAGCAAAGGCTACTTTGCAGGCGACCCCTCGGGCGCCCTTGACGAAGTCCACACCCCCAACTGCCCCGGCATCGAGGAAGTCTCCAAACTCACCAAGGTCAAGCCCCAGAACATGCTCAAGAGCGTTCTCTTTGCCGTCAGGTCCTCACCTGAAGACATCGCTCAGTTCGGGCAGGAATACATCCTCGTCGTCGTGCGTGGCGACCATGAAGTCAACGAAGGCAAAGTACGCCAAGCAGCCGGCGTCAAGTCCATCGAACTGGCCGACCCGGCTAAGGCCGCCGCGCTCGGCTTTGCCATCGGCTTCATCTCCCCCCGCGCCGCCGTCGGCAAAAAGGGCGTCCTCCTCCTCGTCGACCGCGACGCCGCCCTCGGCTACGACGACGCCGCCAGCAAACCCCGCTTCTGGATGACCGGCGCGGACAAAAAAGACTACCACGCCAAGCACTTCAACTGGCAACGCGACCTCGGCACCGACCCCCTCGCCGCCACGCCTCACAACCCCACCACCCACCACGCCGGAAACCTCAAAGCCACCAACAACTACATCATCGTCGCCGACGTCCGCAACGCCCTCGCCGGCGACCCCTCACCACGCGCACCCGGCTCCACCCTCATCACAGGCCGGGGCATCGAGGTCGGGCACATCTTCAAGCTCGGCACCAAATACTCCGACGCCATGGGCATGTCCATCCTCGACGACAAGCAAACCAAACGCTCCGTCATCATGGGCTGCTACGGCATCGGTGTCAGCCGGACCATGGCCGCAAGCGTTGAACAAAATCACGACCCCGACGGTATCATCTGGCCCATACCCATCGCGCCCTACCACGTCATCATCACCACACTCAGCCCAACCCACATGCCCGTCGCACGCGACCTGGCCACCCAACTCGCCGCCCTCGGCGTAGACGTCCTCATCGACGACCGCGACGAACGCCCCGGCGTCAAGTTCAAGGACGCCGACCTCATTGGCATCCCCATCCGCCTGACCATCGGCGACAAGGCCCTCGCCGAGCACGCCGTCGAGTTCAAGCCACGCAAAAGCAAAGACAAACCCGTCAACGTCCCCCTCACCCAGGTCGTCGCACGCACCATCGAGACCCTCTCAACCTAAACCCACAACCCGGTTACAGTACATCTTCGCTCCACCCCCTGGGCAACCCCACGGAGACCACCATGAACACCAACCGCTCCATCCTCACCGGCGCACTCACACTCGCCGCCCTCGCCGGCAGCGCACTGGCCCAACTCGCACCGGGCACCGGCGAGCAGGTCAAACGCAACATCGCCCGCTTCTACGCCCCCTACTTCACCGACGCCGACCGCGTCCCCAGCTACGCCACCGAAAAGATCATCCCCACCACGGCCAAAAACCCCCCAGGCGTCATCGTCCCAACCTTCGAGAAACTCCCCGACGGCAGGCACCGCGCTCGCATCGATATCACCCCAGGCACCTCCCTCTACGGCACCGGCGAGGTCGGCGGCCCACTCCTCCGCAACGGACGCACCGTCACGCTCTGGAACACCGACGCCTTCGGCTACAAGCCAGACTCACCCAGCCTCTACCAGAGCCACCCCTGGGTCCTGGCCGTGCGACCCAACGGCACCGCCTTCGGCGTCCTGGCCGACACCACCTGGCGCACCGAGATCAACCTCGAAACAGGTATCGACTTCATCGCCGAGGGCAAGCCCTTCCCCCTCTTCATCATCGAGCGCGACACACCCCAAGACGTTATCAAGGGCCTCACCGAACTCATCGACCCCATGCCCCTGCCCCCCAAGTGGGCCATCGGCTTCCAGCAGTGTCGATACTCCTACAACCCCGAGAGCCGTGTCCGCGAGATCGCGCAGGGCTTCCGCGACCGCAAAATCCCCGCCACCGTCCTCTGGTTCGATATCGACTACATGGCCGGCTACCGCGCCTGGACCTTTGACCCCACCCAGTTCCCCAACCCAAGGCAGCTCAATGAAGACCTCGGCAAGCAAGGTTGGAAACGCATCTGGATGATCAACCCAGGCCAGAAGTACGACCCCTCCCTCAGCGAAGCTGAGAAATCCGCCGCCTCCAAAATCAGCCCCGCCATGCTCGCAGCCTGGCAGGCCCAGGCTGATGTCGCCAAGGCTGTCCGCTCCACAGGCGACGCCATCGACGCCTGGGTCAAGGACGCCAAAGGCCAGGTCTATCAAGGCGCCGTCTGGCCCGGCATGTGCGTCTTCCCCGACTACACCAGCCCCGCCGTGCGCACCTGGTGGGCCGGCCTCTACAAGCCCTTCATGGATCAGGGCATCGACGGCGTATGGAACGACATGAACGAACCGGCCATCTTCAACGTCGCCAGCAAAACCATGCCCGAGGACAACATGCACGTCGGAGGCCTTGAACCCTTCGGCAAAGTCGAGCCAGGCAACCACGCTCGCTTCCACAACGTCTACGGCATGCTCATGGCCAAGGGAACCTACGCCGGCATCGCCGCCGCCAATCCCGAAAAACGACCCTTCGTCCTCACACGCGCAGGATACATCGGCAGCCAGCGCTACGCCGCCACTTGGACCGGCGACAACAGCGCCGACTGGAACGACCTCGAACAGTCCATCCCCATGGTCCTCAACCTCGGCATCAGCGGCCAGCCCTTCAGCGGCCCCGATATCGGCGGCTTCAACGGCAACGGCCCACGCGACCAGGCCGAACGCGCCCTCCACTTCGCCCGCTGGATGGGCATCGGCGCACTCCTCCCCTTCAGCCGCGCACACACCGCCAAGGGGAACATCGACAAAGAGCCCTGGTCCTTCGGCCCCGAGACCGAGGCCGTCTGCCGAATGGCACTCGAACGACGCTACCGCCTCATGCCCTATCTCTACACCCTCTTCTACGAGGCCAGCCTCACCAACATGCCCGTCGCTCGCCCCGTCTTCTTCGCCGACCCCAAAGACCCCGCCCTCCGCGGCGAGGATGACGCCTTCCTCCTCGGCGACGCTCTCCTGGTCGTCCCGCAACTCATGCCCGATGCCACACGCAGGCCCATCGAACCAAAGGGCACCTGGCGCACCATCGAACTCGTTTCCACAACACCCGGCACCAACATCACCACCACCACCAACGCACACAAAGACCTACCCGTCCTCAAACTCCGCGGCGGCTCGATCCTCCCCGTCGGACCCATCCAGCAGTTCACCGACGAGAAACCACTCGACCCCCTCACCCTCATCATCTCCCTCGACGCCGCCGGCAACGCCAAGGGCGAACTCTACGAGGACGCCGGCGACGGTTACGGCTACAAAAAAGGTCAGTTCCTCACCACCCGCTACGTCGCCGCTACGCAGGGCGACTCTCTCGTCATCGACATCACCGGCACCGACGGCCAAATGCCCCGCCCCGCTCGCAAACTCATCGTCCAAATCCTCACCGACACCGGCACCATCATCACTGCCGAGGGCACCGACGGCAAACCCCTGACCATCAAACTCAAGTAACAAACACCGCATCCAGAACCCCTCCCCCGAGGGCAGGGGCAGGGGCAGGGGCAGGGGTATGGTTGATTCTCGGTGGTGCTGGCTTCCACCCTGCACAGCAAACAGATTTCACCACAGACTCACAGAGAAATACAGATGCATTAGGTTTGTCTTCCCTGCACAATTCCTGCATCCCTCTTCTCTGTGCCTCGGTGCCTCTATGGTGAACTGCCTTTACGCACACATCACCGAGCAATCTCAATCGCCCGCGTCTCCCGCAGCACCGTAACCTTGATCTCACCGGGGAACGTCATCTCCTCACTGACCCGCTTGGCGATCGACTGCGCCACCGCGTACGCCTCGTCGTCCCCCACGCGCTTACAGTCCACCATCACCCGCACCTCGCGACCGGCCTGGATCGCGTATGCCTCCGTAACCCCCGCGTGCTTCATCGCGATGTCCTGCAGCTGCTCCAGACGCTGGATGTACTTCTCTAGGCTCTCCCGCCGGGCGCCCGGGCGTGAACTGCTGATCGCATCGGCCGCCATCACGATCGGCGTATAAAAACTCGTGCTCGGCACGTCTCCATGGTGCCCAGCGATCGCGTTGAGCACCGGCTCACGCTCACCATACTGCTTGGCAAAGTCGTACCCGATCTTCGGGTGCGTCCCCTCCACCTCGTGGTCCATCGACTTGCCGATATCGTGCAGGTACCCGCACCGCCTCGCCAGCGTCCCGTCTAGCCCCAACTGGTCGGCAATAAGCTGGCACAAAAACCCAACCTCGATCGAGTGCCGCAGCACGTTCTGCCCGTAACTGCTCCTAAAGTGCATCCGCCCCATCGCCTCGACGACCTTCGGGTGCATCCCGCGCAGGTTGATCTCCGCCGCCGCATCCCGGCCGTACTTGCCGATCCTCTCGTCCATCTCCGACCGCACCTTCTCCACAACCTCCTCGATCCGCGACGGGTGCATCCTCCCGTCGGCGATCAACCTCTGCAAACTCTCCACCGCGATCGCCTGCCGAACCTTGTCAAAGCACGACACCACAATCACCCCCGGCGTGTCGTCAACGATGATGTCCACACCCGTCGCCTTCTCGATCGCCCGGATGTTCCGCCCCTCGCGCCCGATGATCCTCCCCTTCATGTCGTCAGAAGGGATCGGCACCGACCGCACCGTGCTCTCGCTGGTGTGCTCACTGGCACACCGCTGGATCGCCATCAGCGTGATCTCACGAGCCTTCTCCTTCGCATCCCGCTCGGCGTCCTCGATCGTCCTGCGCACAATCTTCGCCGCCTCCGCCTGACTCTCCTGCTCAACCCGCTCCAGCAGCATCGCCCGCGCCTGCTCCACGCTCATCCCCGACACCGAAAGCAACTTCTCACGCTGCGCAGCGAGCACCTCCCCGAGCTCCTTCTCCCGAGCCGCAGCCCCCGCCAGCCGATCGGCCAGCCCCGCCTCCATCCGGGCCAACTGCTCGTCCCGCGCCGTCAACTGCTCCAACTTCCTGTCCACCAAGTCCTCGCGCTTGGTCAGGCGACGCTCCGTCTCCCGCAACTCCTCCCGCTGGGTGCTCGTCTCCCGCTCAAACTTCTCCTTCCGCTCCAGCAGTTTCTTGTCCGCCTCCAGCTCCGCCCGCCCGACGATCGAACGTGCTTCCTCACCCGCACGCGCCTTGAGGCTCTCCGCCTCGCGCGCAGCCTCCTTGGCGCCCCCCAGCCCGATCTGCCGAAGCACCAACCACCCGATCACCACACCAACAACAACCCCGCCAAGCGCCCAAAGCACCGCCGAGGTCAAATCAACTTGCGACAACATTAAAATCATGCCGCGCTCCGCTCGCCCGTACACACACCCGTGCACAAGCCGCCCTGCGAACGCGCACAGCCCACCCGCCAGAACACCCGGCAGAGTCGCCCACAATCAATCCACGCGACGACCCCGGCAACCCACCACTCACCCGCCGGCCCAACACACCCAACCCACACCCACGCCCTGGCGCGCAGCAAAGATTCGGGCTGCTCCCAAACCACTCACGCCCATCTGGAGCCTGTCAGGCCGCATTCTACGAAAACCAAAGGCTGCCGGCACACAACGTACGTCAAACATGGCTGATCTATCGCGGGAAAACCATCAACTAATCCACTCCCGCGGGCTGCACACACGGCACCGCCGCCTGTGCACATCCTGTGAACGACCGGAAACGGCTGGCCGTGCCGATCGGAAAACGACCGACCCTTCCCAGGCCGGCACCTCATTAGATCGCCCCTCAGCCCCAATGTCAAGGCTCGGTCAAGATTTCTATCCCACCTCCACCCTCACCTCTGCCGAAGCTCAAACACATACGCATCAGGGTCCAAAACCTGCACGCTCGTTCGTGCCTTGTCCGGGCTAGGCGCCTCCCCCGGCACCGCACCCACCCACCGCACCCGATCCCGCCCAACCCCCGCCTCGATCCCCAGCAGCCGGGTTACCTCACCCTCCAGGTCATCCACCGGCAGCGAGATCGCTGTCAGGCTCCCGGCCTGGCTCCCCATCACCCGCTTGCCAAACGACTCACGCAGCACAATCTCCACCCCCGGAAACCGCTCGCTCCGCAGCGTCTTGCTCTCGAGCAGCATCCCCACCCGATCAGACGCCACAACACGGAAATCCAGCACCCGCTCATAAAAGACCACCGACCGATCCAGCTGCTCAACATCCAGGCGGATCGAAACCACAACACCCCCGGCAGTGGGGGGGTGCGACGTTCCAGCCGACGCCGACGGTGCGGATACATTGCCCATATCCACGAGTGTAACCTCTTCACCGCCCCACAGGTGGCCAGCCAGGCGGCCGAGTCCGTGCCGGCACCGCGCCACGCCGCGAAACCCGCGGCTGCTCCGCTGTTGGCGACAACTTCTTCTTCACCCACGCCAGCACACCCCCGCCCAACAGCACCGACCCGATCACGCTCATCACCGCCCCGACCACCCCCGCGATCACCCACCGCAACGCCGACGCACCGACCAACTTCGAGTCCACATCCGGCGAGTGCGTCGCCAGCGGGTCATTGAGCCCCTGCTGATAAAGCGACGCGATGCTCATCAAGGCCATCACAATCCCCAGCACTGCCAGTGCTGTGCCCACGATCGTCAGGACCAGGCCGATGGTCAGTTTCATGGCTGGTCGTGCTGCTTCTGAAGTTTCTGCTGCTGGTTGTACTGCCGCTCATAGATGCGGGCGATGCCCATTGTCGCCTCGCTCAGCTGTTCAAAGGCACGCACAAACCGCAGGATCAGCCAGACGATCAGGGCAAGGATCACAAGTTGAATCAACGAAGAAAACAAGGCAATGAGCATGAAATTAGCCGGTTCACTCACATGCAAGCTCCCGGCGGCGTTGGGCCGCCAACCGCGACACCCGATCACAACTTCCGAACAGTCCGCTGCTCAATCCTCTTCTCGCTCTTGGTCTGCACCAGCCGGTCAACATAACTCCCCGGCGTGTGCACCATATCCGCCTCCAACTCCCCGATCGGCACAATCTTCTCGACCTCCGCGATCACAAAGCTCGCAGCCGTCGCCATCATCGGGTTGAAGTTCCGTGCCGTCTTGCGATAGACCAGATTCCCAAACGCATCACCGACGTGCGCCTTGACCAGCGCAAGGTCGGCAAACAACCCCGTCTCCAGCACATACTCCCGGCGTTTGGGCACCTCCTCCCCCCTCGGGCGCAACCTCGGCTCCATCTGCTGGTACGTCCCCGACGTTGCCACGGGCGTCCGGTTCTGCCACCGCGTGTCATCGCTGGGCCGGCAGAACTCGCGGATCTCTTTCCCCGCCGCCACGGGCGTCCCCACGCCGGTCGCCGTGTAAAACGCCGGGATCCCCGCGCCGCCCGCCCGGATTCGCTCGGCCAGCGTCCCCTGCGGGTTGAACTCGATCTCCAACTCCCCCGACAAGTACTGCCGCTCAAACTCGGCATTCTCGCCAACGTAGCTACTGATCATCTTGCTGATCTGCCGAGTCTTCAGCAGCAGCCCAAGGCCCCAGTCATCAACCCCGGCGTTGTTGCTGATGCACGTGAGGCTCTTGACCCCCGAGTCGCGCAGCGCGAGGATCAACTGCTCAGGGATGCCGCACAACCCAAACCCCCCGACCATCACCGTCATCCCATCGCGCAGCACGCCCTTGTCCTTCAGGTCGGCAAACGCATCGGCCACGCTCGTGTGAATCTTCCCAGGCATCCCCAAGGCTAGACCCCCAACGACAACGCTTCTTCCGATGAACCCCTCCCCCAAGGCCAGCGGTAAGGGCAGCGGTGGGGGTGGGGGTGCAGTTCAGTCTGGGTGGCGCAGGCTTGCAGTCTGTGCGGCTCTGTGGAGAACTGTCTTTCTACATGAAATAGAACCCTCAATAGCCAACATTACTCACCCCTGCCACTTGGCCTGGCTATTAAACTCCCCACCACCCCCGCCAGCAGGCACGCCCCGATCACCGACAGGCTCACCCACGTTGGCAAGTGCACACCCTTCCAGTGGCCAAGCGCCACGGGCGGATTCACGCTCGTATCGACCATCCCAAACAGGTTCGCCACCGACGCCGGGATCGGCACAAACCGCAACTCCGGCGAGATCACCATCTTCAGCCCCACAAAGATCAAAATCACCGCCAGGCTCACCTTCAGATACATAAACGCATGCATCAGGCTCGAGATCGCAAAGTAGAGCGACCGCAGCCCCAAGATCGCAAAGACGTTCGCAGTGAAAATAATGAACCGCTCCTTGCTCTGCCCCAGCGCCGCCGGCACGCTGTCGACGGCAAAGAGCACGTCCGTCGCCTCCACCACGCACAGTACCAAAAACAATGGCGTCGCAACCCATGCCCCCGTCCGCGGCGCCCTGCTCCCGAGGTGCCCCTTGTCCCAGACGGCGTCCATCCCGTGCCGGACAAAGAACCTGTCCCCGTGCATCTTCTCACTGACCGGGAAGAAAAACCTTGCCACACGCAGCGCGATCGACCTGCTCGGGTCAAAGTGCTCATCATCGCTCTTGAGCATCTTCACGGCCGTCCACAGCAGCACCAATCCAAAGACGATCAACGCCGGCTCAAACAGGTGCACAAGCTCCGTCCCCACGCCGATCATCAACCCGCGAAAGACGATCGCCCCCAGAATCCCCCAGAACAGCACCCGGTGCTGGTACTTGTCAGGCACAGCAAAGTGCGCGAAGATGAGCGTAAAGACAAACAGGTTGTCCACGCTCATCATGTACTCAAGCACCCAGACGGTAAAATACTCGACCAGTGCGGTCCGCCCCGTCATCGCCGAGCCGTCGTTGGCCTTCGCCAGCGCCCCGAGCAACTGGTGGTCATAGACCACATAGATCACCCCGCCAAAGGCGATCCCCATCAGCATGAAGATACCCGTCATCAGCAGGGCCTTACCCGTGGCGATCCGCTCACGCCGGCGTGCAAAGATAAACAGGTCCACAAACAAAATCAGCAGCACCAGCGCAACAAAGCCCCCCCAGAGCACCACCGACCACGACCCGGCAGACATCACGCCTGATAAACTGCTCATCAGCGAAAGTGTAACGCCCCCGCCCCGGGCACACCTACCCGCGCAGCAGCCGGCCGACCTTCCACCCCTGCACCGCCGACAACAACATGTGCGCCGCCACGCGAGCCGTACGCCCTGGCCCACCGGCCGGCTCGTCGTGCGTGGGGCAGAGCTCCATGATGTCCAAGCACGCCAACTTCGGGTGCTGGCAGAGCACCGACAGCAACCTGGCCCCCTCACGCACCGACAAACCCGCCGGGTTCACAGCCGAGACCCCCGGCGCGTGCGAACCATCAAGCACATCCAGATCAAAGCTCACAAAGAGATGGTCAAACTCCCCGAGCACCTCGGTGATCCCCTCCGCATCCAATTCCCCGGCCATCGCACGCTCACCCAGATCATCATCCGCAAAGACCCCGCCATGCCCGGCGAACCACTCCGCATGCTCGCGTTTGTTCACCAGCGTGTTCGCGCCTATTACCAGCAACGACCCGATGCCAGACTCGTCAATGAGTTTACGGAACGCCATCCCCGAGCCAACAGTGGGGCGGACGTCCAGGTGCGCATCAAAGTACACACCCGCCCACCGTCCGCCACGCTTGCCCTTCGCCTGCATCACGCCGCGTACAAACGGGTATGTCAGATCATGCCCACCACCGAGCCCGATCGGCAGCGCAACGCGCCCGGCCACATGCGCAGCCGACTCGACCACTCGGTCATGCGTCCGCGCCAGCGCCGCCTCACCGGACCCAGCCGCTGGCACCACGTCCCCCGCATCGCCGACGACTGGCCAGCGGATCCCCGCAGGCTCCGCCACGCCGTACCGACCGAGCGCGCCGCGAATCGCCCCCGGCCCATCGGCCGCGCCGGCACGCCCACCGTTGAGCCGAACACCCAGATCATCAGCAAGCCCCAGCAGCCCAACTTCCGCCCCGGCCAAATCAGGGCGCACCAGCGATGCGAACCGCTCGGTCGAGCCGCTCGGCCGGGCACCCGTCCTCGTGTGCGGCACACCGGTTGGTTGCGCAGGTTTACGAACAGTCCGCTTCACACCGCAGCATACGGCCCGCCAACGCGCTCCGCCGCACACTATTTCGCATGCACCCCGTTGACACCCCGCCACCGGAACAGGTAACCTACGCACCCACGCGTGTGCGTGCTGGTCCGTCCCTGTTCACGATCCTCTATCTGGGAGATGTTCCAATGGCCAATGGAAAGTTCGTCATCAGCAAAGACGCCGCGGGCGAGTTCCGCTGGCTGCTGCGCGAGGGCGCCGGCAAGCCGATCGCCGACAGCGCCGGCGGGTTCAACACGCACGCCGACTGCCTCAAGAACGTCCACCTCGTCATCCAGAACGCCAAGACCGCCGCCGTCGAGGACACTACAGGCCACGCCCCAGCACCCAAGGGCAAACCGGCTGGGAAGAAAAAAGCGGCCCAGAAGAAAGCCAAGAAAAAGTAAGCACCAAAATGCCCCCGGCGCAGATCACCCCGGCCACGAGCTCCCCCAAGCTCACATACGCCGCTCGCCTGTTTGCCGAGTATGCACGCAGCATCGCGCCCATCGCCGGCGCGTCGCTGGCCCAACAGGGGTTCGATGCTGAGCTGGCCTGCCTGCCGGGCAAATACGCCGCGCCGCGCGGCGTGATCGTCCTTGGTCTGCTTGACGCCCTCCCCGTCGCGTGCGCCGCTCTCCGCCCGCTCGACGCGGTCGATCCGACCGCCGGTTGCGACGTGGCCGAGGTCAAGCGGATGTACGTCCAACCCCACGCGCGCGGGCTGGGCGTCGGCCGAGCGATGATGGAGTCGCTGTTCGCCTTCGCACGCAGCGCGGGGTACCGGGTGCTCAAACTCGACACCTCCGCCGAGATGACCGGGGCGATCGGGCTGTACACGGCCATGGGGTTCGTCCGCTGCCAGCGCTACAACGAAGACCCTGACCCAACGACGCTCTGGTTCGAGCACCGGCTGGGGTGAGGGACTCGTGTACCCTCTTGGGCTCGAGCGGATTGACTCAATCCCCTGCAATTTAACATAACATGCATTATCGGACTTTTTATCCAGGGCACAATCAGCGGTGGGGGGCTGCATGTATTCGCCCAGAAGTGGCCCGGACGCACTTTTGTGGATATCCAAATCTACGACACCCTATTGCCGGGCCTTGGGCGGGCACCGGCGGGCACGATCGTCGGGAGGATCAACGGGTCCACCCACACCCTCGGCGAGGCTCCTAAGCGATCGTGGCGCATCTCCACTCTGCGGCGCAATGATCAGGGGATCGGGAACCGATCACGCGGCTAAGCGTCGGCCCTGGCGTCTTTGCTCATTGAGGCTAACACTTGCGTATGAGTAAACGCCCATCGGCACGATCACCCCGCACCGCCACCGGCCGCCCGCCGAGGCGAGATTTGCGCGCGGGTGGGCCTCCCATCGCGCTCGGGCCGGGCACTCGGCTAGAGATCGACGGCGTCGCCCGCGTCGCCCGAAGCGGTGCCGAAGTTCGCATTTCCCAGGCTGCAATCGCGGCGATGAAAGACTCGCGTCGGGTGATCGAGAAATGCCTCAGCGACGGCGAAGCGCACTACGGGATCAATACCGGCTTCGGAGCCTTGGCTAAGCAGCGCATCAGCACGGGGGACCTGGCCGGCCTGCAATGCAACCTGGTGCGATCCCACGCCGCGGGGGTTTGCGAGGCTCTGGATATCGGCACGACGCGTGCGATGATGCTCTGCCTGGCCGCGTCGCTGGCGCGGGGATTGTCGGGTGTTCGGCCTGAGGTCGTAGTGCTCTTGGTGGGGATGCTCAATGCGGGTGTGGTGCCGGTGGTGCCGTCGGTTGGGTCGGTCGGCGCCTCGGGGGACCTGGCCCCGCTCTCGGCCGTGGCGCTGGCGATGATCGGCGAGGGGACGTGCCGGGTGGTCGGCGGGCGGGGTGGGGTGAGGGGAAATGGGATCTCGCCGGTTATGTCAAGCTCGGTTGCGCTGCGCAAGGCCGGGTTGAAACCCATTTCTCTGGCGGCCAAGGAGGGATTGGCGCTTATCAACGGCACGCACCTGATGGCCGGCTCGGGCGCGCTGCTCGTGCATGATGCCCGGCACCTTCTGCACGCGGCGACGGTGGGGTTGGCGATGAGCATCGATGCATGCCGGGCGTCGCACGGGTTTTTAGATGCTCGTTTGTACGCCGCGCGCAACCAGGTCGGTCCGGGTGAGGTGGCCGGGGTGCTGCGGGGGTTGCTGGCGGGGAGTCTGATCGTCAAGAGCCACATAGCCAACGACCCGCGCGTACAAGACCCGTATTCGTTGCGGGCGGGGCCGATGGTGTTGGGGGCCGTGCGCGATGCGCTGTCGGGTGTGGCCGGGGCGATCTCGCTGGAGTTGCAGGCTGTAACAGACAACCCGCTGATCCTCGGCGGGGTGGTGCGGTCGGGTGCGAACTTCCACGGCATGCCTGTGGCGATCCCGTTGGACACGCTGGCGATTGCGCTGTGCCACATCGCGGGCGTGAGCGAGCGGCGGAGTTTTCTGATGACCGGGGCGTTCGAGCCTGAGAGCCACCTCAAGCCGTTCTTGGCCCCGCAGCCGGGGTTGCAGAGCGGGTTGATGGTGGCGCAGTACACCGCGGCGGCGTGCGTCAATGAGATGATCGGGCTGGCGACCCCAGCGAGCGTGGCAAACATCCCGACGTGTGCCGGGATGGAGGATTACAACAGCTTCGGCCCGCGCTCAGCGGCCAAGGCCGGGCGAGGCATCGAGTTGGCCCGGCGTGTGGTGGCCATCGAGATGGTTATCGCGGCGGCGGGGCTTGACATCCACCGCCCGCTGCTGAGCGGGCGGGGCGTGGAGGGTGCGCACAAGTTGGTGCGCCGGTACGCCAGGCCAATGGGGGCTGACCGCTCGCTGACGGGGGAGATTGAGGCTCTGGCCGGGGCGATCGGGCGCGGGGAGTTTGCTGAGATTGGTGCGTGAAGGAGCCGCCCGGTGTAATCCGCAACGACGCGGCAACGCAATAATGATGCGGGTGTTGGGCGTGCGAGCGATTGCCTTGCCTCGGGCCGATGCTCTCCGGAGTGTTGTTTATGGTGCCGATGAAAGTGTTGACCCCCCCCACTGCTGTTGGACAAAATGGCGTGCCGCCGACGAGCGGCCCGCGTGTGGTCCGTGCGGCCCGCGGGCGTGTGTTGACGTGCAAGACATGGCAGGCGGAGGGGGCCTTGCGGATGTTGATGAACAACCTTGACCCTGATGTCGCCGAGCGGCCTGGGGACTTGGTGGTGTATGGGGGGCGTGGGAAGGCGGCGCGGTCTTGGGAGGCGTTTGATGCGATCGTGCGGTCGCTGCGTGAGTTGGGTGCGGAGGAGACGCTGCTGGTGCAGTCGGGCAAGCCGGTGGGGGTGGTGCGGACGCACGCCGATGCGCCGCGGGTGTTGATTGCCAACAGCAACCTGGTGCCAGCGTGGGCAACGCAGGGTGTGTTTGATGATCTGGAAAAGCGCGGGCTGATGATGTTCGGGCAGATGACGGCCGGTTCGTGGATTTATATCGGCACGCAGGGGATTTTGCAAGGGACGTTCGAGACGTTCGCCGAGTGCGGACGTGTGCAGTTTGGTGGGGACTTGCGCGGTCGCTTGTGTGTTACGGGTGGGTGCGGGGGGATGGGTGGTGCACAGCCACTAGCGATCACGATGGCCGGGGGAACGGCGTTGATCGCTGACGTGGATATCGAGCACCTCAATCGGCGGCAGCGGGATGGGTATTTGGATGAGGTGGTGCCGGGGGGCGCGGATTTGAACAGTGGTATAGACGCGGCGATCGACCGCGCGGCGGAGTATGCCCGGCTGGGCAAGAGCGTGTCGGTGGGTGTCCACTGCAACGCAGTAGAACTGCTCGAGAGGTTGCTGGAGCGGAAGGTCCGCGTCGATGTGCTCACGGACCAGACCAGTGCGCACGACCCGCTCATCGGCTATGTGCCTGTCGGGATGAGCGTGGCGCAGGCGGAGGTTGAACGCAAACGCGACCCGGAGGGGTACCAGCGGCTGAGCGTGGCAAGCATGGCTCGGCATGTGCGAGCGATGCTGGCGGTGCAGAAGACGGGGGCGGTGGTCTTTGACTACGGGAACAACATTCGGCAGCGGGCGCTGGATGCGGGTGTGAAGGGGGCGTTTGATTTTCCGGGGTTTGTGCCGGCGTTTATCAGGCCGCAGTTTTGCTTGGGGCGTGGTCCGTTTCGGTGGGTGGCGCTGTCGGGTGAGGCGCGGGATATTTATGCAACCGATTACGAGATGCTCCGGTTGTTCCCTCGCGAGAGTTCTGCATACGCGGCGAGGATGCACGACTGGATTCTGGGTTGCCACAA
Organism: bacterium; assembly: GCA_046339895.1. Lineage (GTDB taxonomy): Bacteria > Planctomycetota > Phycisphaerae > Phycisphaerales > UBA1924 > JAJTGZ01. The sequence goes on from JBKDDT010000004.1 coordinate 16,354, forward strand.
GCACCCTGAGGCGCTGCTGGCGGGTGAGTTTGATAGGTGCGAGCCGAGGTTTGCGTTCCAGGGGTTGCCAGCGCGGATCTGCTGGCTGGGGTATGGGGAGCGGGACAAGGCGGGGCTGCTGTTCAATGAACTGGTGAAGACGGGGCGCGTTGCGGCGCCGATTGTGATCGGGCGCGATCACCTCGACTGCGGCAGCGTCGCCAGCCCGAACCGGGAGACGGAGGCGATGAAGGATGGGAGCGATGCGGTGAGTGACTGGGCGTTGTTGAGCGCGTTGGTGAATGTGGCCGGGGGGGCATCGTGGGTGAGCCTGCACCACGGCGGGGGCGTGGGGATCGGCTACAGCCAGCACTGCGGGCAGGTGATCGTGGCCGACGGGAGCGTCGAGGCGGGGCGGAGGTTGGCGAATGTGCTGACGAACGACCCGGCGATGGGAGTCTTTCGGCACGCGGACGCGGGGTACGCCGAGGCGCAGCGGTGCGCTGATGAGCGTGGCGTGAAGGTGCCGATGCGTGTGTGGTAAGTGGCTGGGAATGCGGGCGAAGGGAGTCGAACCCCTAACCTTCTGATCCGTAGTCAGATGCTCTATCCAATTGAGCTACGCCCGCTGCTGGAGGACTGTTGGTGCGATGCCGGGGGACTGCACGCCGGGCGGCCCCGGGTGGTCGGGAGTGTATGGCGTGCGGTTGGGGTGGGCAAGTGGAGGGGGATTCACTCAGAGGACGGAGGGACGGAGGGACGGAGGGACGGAGGGGCGGAGGGGTAGTGGCGGAGTGGCGGAGTGACAAAGCAGCAGAGGTTTCTGGTTGATGGGTTTTTGGTAGCGAAGCTTGTCTGCCGGGGTTTATTTCGCGTTCTTCCGCGAGCCTTCGCCCCCTGCGCGAACATCTTCCTATTTCTTCTTTAAGTCTTTTGTGCCAGCCAACCCCACCCCTGCCCCCTCGCCTCGGGGTAGGGGTTCTGAAGGAGATGCACCGCCCTCGCGGGGTGGCTTGCCCGGGTGGGGGTCGGCCGCTATTATCCCTACCCGGCTTGGATTGGCCTTTGCCGGCACGTTGCCCTTTTCTTTGAGCGAACAAGACCCCTATGGCCCACTCTCTGTCTGCCCAGAAGCGCATCCGCCAGAACGAAAAACGCAACGCTCGCAACCGCTGGCGCAAGGGTGTGATGCGCGAGGCGATCAAAGATCTGCTCGAGAAGGTCGCCCACGGCACCATCCAAGAGGTGCAGGCCCAGCACAAGAAGGTGCAGCAGATCATCGACAAGACGGCGGCCAAGGGCGTGATCCACAAGAACCAGGCGGCCCGGCGCAAGAGCCGGCTGAACGCACGCGTGAAGGTGCGCGTGCTGAGCAAGGCCGAGGTCGCGCCGCGGAAGGCAGCGAAGAAGGCTTGATGTCCGGGTGCCGAGCGCGGGGTGCGGCGTGGTTTGGATGATTCGTGCTGGAGAGTTGGCGTTGGGGGCCGGTTTTGTCTGTTTGATAAGATCTCAAGCCGATCGGCTTCGATCATGGATGAAGCGGGCTAGAATGCACCCTAAGGAGCCGCCGACACAATCTCGGCGGAGGCCCAATGAGCGTTACGGCGCAGCTGTTGAAGGTTTTCCGAGTCGAACAACAACTCCGCGGCTTACAAAGCCGGCTGCATGTCGCAGAGCGGTTCTTGGCCGAGCAGGAGAAGCAGCTGGGGGTGGTTACGGGGGGGCACGCCAAGCTTCTGGCGGAACTCAAGGGGCTCAAGACAACGATCGCCGGTGAGGAGTCTGAAGCAACCTCGATCGACGCGCGGATGGGGAAGTTGCGCGATCAGATGAACGAGTGCAAGACGAACAAGGAATACTCGGCGTTCCTGGCCGAGCTTAACGCGCTCAAGAGCAAGAAGGATGAGCTCGAGCGTGTCGAGCTTGGGCAGATGGAGCGTGCCGAGGCGGTTAAGGCGCAGGTTGAGGCGTTGTCGGCGAGCAAGGCCGAGCGCGAGGCGATCGTGAGCAAGGCCCGCAAGGACCGCGATGCGCACGCCCATGAGATCAAGGATCGGCTGGCGCAGCTCAACGGCGAGCGTTCGGAGCTGGCCAAGGAGATTCCTGGCGATGCCCTACGGCTGCTTGCAGAGTCGTTGGCATTGCATGGCGACGAGGCGATGAGCACAGTTGAGGTGATCGACCGTCGCAACCACGAGTGGTCGTGCTCGAACTGTCAGATGACCCTGCCGGTGGAGCTTGTCAACGCCATCAGCATGAACAGGTTGACGCGGTGCAATAGCTGCAAGTGCATCCTCTTTACGCAGGAGGATGTTGTGAGCAAGAAGAAGCCAAAGGAAAACGAGGACATCGTTAAGACGCGGAAGAAGGTCGCGGCCAAGAAGGCCAACGGGGCGGGTGAGAAGGCCGCGGTCGAGAAGGCATAGGGGGATACAGAGAGATTTTGTGGCTTGGCGCGATGGGTTCTACTGCGCGCGTTTGTTTGCTAGCCGCACGCCTACTGCCCATGGGGGTTTGGTCGCTCATGCAGCACCGCTTGGAAGGCGTTGATGACTGCTGCGATGGAGGTGCTTGGCACGTCCAGGTGGGTTACCAGGCGCATGCGTTGGGGGCCTGCGGGCATGGTGAGGATGTTGTGTGTGAGCAGTCGTGCAGACAGGGCGGCGGCGTTGCCGAGGGTGGGTGCGAGGTCGATGAAGAGCATGTTGGTCGCGACGGGGTAGGCGAGCGTTACGCCGGGGATGGTGGTGAGGGCTTCGGCGAGTTGTTTGGCGTTGGCGTGGTCGTCGGTTAGACGTTGGAGGTGGTGGTCGAGTGCGTAGAGGGCGGCGGCGGCGAGGATGCCGGCTTGGCGCATGTTGCCGCCGAACATCTTGCGGAAGCGGACGACGCGGTCGATGACATCGCGGGTGCCCGCGACGGCCGAGCCTGCGGGGGCGCCGAGGCCTTTGCTGAAGCAGACGCTGACGGTGTCGGCGTGCTGTGCGTAGTCGGCGGGTTTGTGGCCCGTAGCGGCGCAGGCATTCCAGAGGCGTGCACCGTCGATGTGCACGTGAAGGTCGTGCTGGCGGGCGGCGTTGGCAACGCGGGCGAGGCGGTCGAGGGCCCAGACGCTGCCGCCGCCGCGGTTGTGGGTGTTCTCGATGAGGAGCATCTTGGAGCAGGGATAGTGCCGTGAGCGTGGGCGTATGACGTCGGCGACGGCGTCGGCGTCGAACTGCCCGAGGGGGCCGTCCAGGGGCGCGATCATGACGCCCGAGAGCGCGGCCGGCGAGCCGGTTTCATAGTGGATGATGTGGGAGTCTTTATGGGCGATGAGTTCGTCGCCCGGCTCGGTTTGGGCGCGGATGGCAGTTTGGTTGGCCATGGTCCCCGAGGGGACGAAGCATGCGGCCTGTTTGCCGAGGATGTGGGCGACGCGGTCCTGTAGGGCGTTGACGGTGGGGTCATCGCCGAGCACGTCGTCGCCCACGTGGGCGCATGCGATAGCCTGTCGCATGGCCTGGGTGGGACGGGTTACGGTATCGGAGCGGAGGTCGATGGGCGTGTCGGCAGGCATGTCGCAAAGGTATCACGGCCTCGCGGGTTTGCGCGACGTGAACAGAGTCTGCGGGTGGTTGCGGGTCGCATCAGAAGGATACGGCGAAACCCGCGGCGAATATCCACTCAGCGGAATCGCCTGCGTTGAAGTCGCGTGCGTTGTCGCCCATGAGCAGGTAGGTGGCCGAGGTGCTGATGCTCCACGCGCCGAAACCAGCGGGGAGTGGGAGCGGGATGGTGAGTTTGGGCCCGAGGGCGAGGAAGCCGAAGAAGTCGTCCCCGCCGTCTGCGTTTTGGTAGTAGTCGTTGAGGCTGGTGCCGAGGATAACGGGCAAGTCCAGGCGTAGTTTGGTGTTTTCGCTCAGGTCAAGGTCGGTGCCTGGCGTGAGTGCGAGCTGCGCGTAGATGCCGCGGTCTTTGCCGTCGGCTGCGCCGCCACTGGTCTCGAAGACGACGGTGAGCGAGGGCTTGAGGGACCAGGGGCCGAGTGCTTCGGAGTCGTTGAAGGCGGCGGAGATGGCCAACTCTTCCTGGTCTTTGAAGCCGCCGGAGGGGCTGTCAAGCCAGGTATAGGTCAGCCCAGCTGTCCAGTTGCCAACGACGAGAGAGGCACCGGCGACATAGTCGGCTTCATACCAGGCCTGCATGAACGATCCCCTGTTGGGGCTGGCGTTGGTGCGATTATCGTGGAAGCTGTTCCAGTTGGTGAAGTTGAGGTTGAGTGTGAGGTCGTCGGTTTTGACGGCAGCGATAGAGAGGGCGGCGTAGGGCTGGGTGATGAAGCCGTTGTCTTCTTGGCGGATGCCACGGAAGAAGTAGGCGTTGGTGAAGTCGTTGCCGAGTGTGAGTGAGACACGGTCTTGCCATTTTTCAGGCTTTGCAGCCGCGGGTTGCTCGGCGGGTATGGCCGGCTGGTTGGTGGCCAATGCGGCGGGGGTCTGTGTTTGGGCGGGCTGGGTTGACTGCGCCATGGAAGGGGCGGCCAGCGTGGTGGAAGCGAGGAGGAGCAGGAGTTTCGGAGTCATGTGGTGTTGTCCTTGTTTGCCGAGGGCGTAAGCTGCCAGATTGATGGGACAATAGGCTATCGGCCATAATGCGTGCTACGGCTGCAGAGCAGGTTTTGGTTTTTGACAAGATTTCGGTCTTCGGTGCGCAAATGGTGCCTGTGGTGCAAGAAAACACCCATTGTGGTGTGGGTGTTGCGGTTATTTGTGGGGCTGTTGGGGGGGTGCGTTCAGGCGATCTTGAAGCGTGCGACGAGTTTTTGCAGGCTCTCGGCCTGTGCCGAGAGGTCTGCGGCAGCACGGGAGGACTGCTGAGCACCCTCTGCGGCCTCGCGTGTGACGGCGTTGATGGACACGACGCTTTTGCTGATCTGCGTGCTGGTGGTAGTCTGCTGCTCTGCGGCGGCGGCGATGGCCCGGACCATCGCGCCCAGGCCTTCGCTGCCGGCGACGATCTGTTCGAGGGCCTTGCCGGCTGAGGTGGCAAGTTCGACGCCGCTGGCCACCTTGCTGGTGCCGGCCTCGATGCAACTGACGGCGTTGGTAGTGTCGGCCTGGATTTCGCGGATGCTTTTGGCGACTTCCTCGGTGGCCGCGGTGGTGCGTTCGGCCAGTTTTCGTACCTCGTCGGCGACAACGGCAAAGCCTCGGCCGTGCTCGCCGGCGCGTGCGGCCTCGATGGCGGCGTTGAGCGCGAGGAGGTTGGTCTGGTCGGCGATGTCGTTGATGACGGAGATGATCTGCCCGATCTGCTCGCTCTTTTGCCCGAGCTTGTTGATGCTGCTGGCCGAGTCTGAGACCTGCTGGGCGATCTGTTTCATCTCGGCAACGGTCTGCAAGACAACCGAGCCGCCGTCGCTGGCGTGCTTGCCCGCGAGGTTGGCACTCTCGGCGGCCTCGTTGGACTTCTTGGCCACTTCAGAGACGGAGGCGGACATTTGCTCGACGGCCGCGGAGACCTGCTGCGTCTGCTTGGTCTGCTGGCCGAGACCGGCGGCCATCTGCTCGGAGCTGGCGGCGATCTGTGTGCTGGCGGCGGCGACCTGTCGGCTTGATGTGCTGACCTCTTGCATAAGGCTCTGGATGCGGGCAAAGAAGATATTCAGGTACTTGCCGACTGTGCCCAGTTCGTCGCGGCGCTGGTCGTCGACGCGTTGGGTGAGGTCGCCCTCGCCCTCGGCGATGTCCTTCAGGCGTGTGGCAACGGCGGCCAGTGGTTTCGTGATCGAGAGGGCGGTTAAGAGCGAGAGCGCCGCCAGGACGAGCGAGAGTAAGACGGCAACGGAGACGGTGGTCATGCCGGTGGCACGCACGGTGCCCAGCACTGAGGTTTCGGTGTTTTTGGCGCTCTCGTTGCTCATCGCGACGACCTTGTCGATTGCTGCACGGTGGAGCTGATAGATCGGGTAGAGGTTGCTCTGAACGAAGGCCCGTGCCTCGTCGAGCTTCCCAGCGCGGACCAGCGGCACAAGCCCTTCGTCGCGTGCCGTGAAGAAGGCCGCGGCTGATTCCTTAGCATCTTTGATCATCAGGTCGCGCATCTCGCCCGGTGGCAGGTTGCCGGTCCAGTGTTCGATGCGATCGTTGAAGGACTTGTTTAGGCCCTGGTTGACTTTGACTAGCTCGTCGATCTGCTCGGGGGTGGTCGCGCTGGCGAGTTCATGGGCGTTGAGGCAGCTCTCGATGATGTACGCCGGGGGTGGTAGGATGTCGGCCAGGAGGTCTTTATCGCGGATGATGTTGCTGTACATCTCCCCGCCGACCTTGACTTGGTTGACGGTCGACCAGTTGAACACGGCCTGTGATGCCATGGCTAGGACACCGATGGCCGTCAGTGCAAGGAGGCGTGCTTTGATGGATGTGTGTGCGAGCATATCTGAGGTTCCTGGGCAGGGGGTGTCGATTTTGCTTGCGTAGGGCGTTCGGGCTTTGGGGTCGGGGTGTTGTGCGGGACCGTTGTGTGGTAAAGGCACACCTACTTGGGCGGTATCTCTATATTTCGATCAGCGGGCGTAGCAACTGCAGCGCGTAATCTGTTGATCGCGTTTGCGGGCCATGCAACCGGCACAGCACCCCAAATAGGTACGACCCGAAGATGCCCGGCTGCCTATCGGACGCGAACCGGCGGCGTGAGCCTGGGCACCGTGTGCGGGTTACCGGGTCTGCCAGGCCCGGCCGAGGGCGGGGTCGATGGGTGTAACTTGTGCTTGGTCGAGCAGTTCCATGGCGAGTTGGTCCATGGCTTGGCGTTCCAGGCGTGCTCGGAGCTCGCGTGTGAGGGGCTCGCGGGCCTGGGCCAGGGTGGTGCCTGTGGGTGGGATTAGGGATGTGAGGCGGGCGATCGCGTAGCCGTCGGGCAGGAGGATGGGGCCTGCGGTCTGGCCGGGGGTGAGGGTGCCGAGTGCTTGGCGTAGGGCGAGGGGGACGCCTGAGTCGGTGGGGCTGATGGGTGCAAGTGCGCCGGCGGTGGTGGCGGAGGCGTCGATGGAGTGCTGTCGAGCGGCGGCGTCGAAGGCGGCGTCGTCGGCGTCGCGGAGCTGCGCGAAGAGCTCGGCGGCGCGGTTGGCGGAGGGAACGACGATGACGCTCGCCTGCATGCGCGGGCCGTGGCGGACCTGGTGCAGGGCGGCGACGGCGGAGTGTGGGACATCGACCGTTGGCGCGACGAGGGCGCGGAGCATGGCGTTCTGGCGCAGGAGCGTGTTGAGGCGTGCGTCGCTGAGGCCGCGCTCGCGTGCGAGGCGGTCGGTCAGCGCGCGGGCCTGGGCGGGGTCGTCGATCGGGCCAGCGGTTTGGACCAGGGCGAGGCGTTCGGCATCGAGAAGCGCCGGTGTGATGACGATGCTGGTGGCTTGGCAGCGTGCCGAGAGCATCTGGTTGAGGACGTGCTCGCGCAGGATGGATGCGCCCGCGGCGTCGAGCAGAGCGGGGGAAAGGTCGTCGAGTGTCAGGGGCGTGCCGTTGACAAGGGCGAGGACGCGTGGCGGTGGTGTGGGTGCGGGTGCGCGTTGGGCACTGGTGGTGCAGGAGGTGAGCAGTGTTAGGAGGAGGATGCCAGCGGCCCGCATGCAGGACGGTATGGGGGGAGTGATGGCCGAGCGGGCACCGCTGGTACGGGCAGGGCGGGGGGATTATCCTGCACCGGTGAAGTCGGTGTGTGTTGCGCCGATAACTTTGCGGTTACTTGTGCCGGGGTCGGGTGTCTGGTCCCTTGCGTCTGGGTTTGTGCCGATGCACGGGTGGGCGTGTGGGTGATAGTTTATGCAGATGCCCTTTGACATCGCGGCGGACCTGGACACGCCGGTATCGGCGTTCCGCAAACTCTCGGCGTTCGACCCGGTGTTTTTGCTTGAGTCTGTCGAGGGTGGGCAGCGTGTGGGGAGGTATTCGTTCATCGGCCTCGGGCGTGCGTTGACGGTGCGAGTGGATAAGCGTGGCATGCGTGTCAACGACGAGAGCGTGGTACCGGCGGGGGTTGGTGGTCAGGTGCTGGGAATGTTGCGGGGTGTGTTGGGGCGGGTGCCGGGGTTGCTGCCGGCGATACCGGGGGTGCCGTTTGATGGGGGGCTGGTTGGCTTGATCGGGTATGACTTTGTGCGCCGGCTGGAGCGGATCGGCCCGGGCGTGGTCGGCGCGGGGGAGGATGAGCCGGAGGTGCTGCTGGTTGCGCCGCGGTCGGCGCTCGTGTTTGACCACCTGACGCGGCGTGCGGCGGTGCTGCACAGCGGGGCCGAGTGGGAGCGTGTGAGCCTGCGCAGGGAGGTGATCGGTGCGCTGCGTGGTGCGCAGCCCGCGCCGGCGGTGCGGGCGGGGCATGCGCCGCCGACTGCGAGCATGAGTGAGGGGGAGTTTGCACGCGCGGTGGGTGTGGTTAAGGAGCACATCGCGTGCGGGGATGTGTTCCAGTTGGTGCTGTCGGTGCGGTTTGAGGGTGGGTGCCGGAGTGAGCCGTTTGAGGTGTATAGGGCGTTGCGGCTGTTGAACCCGTCGCCGTATATGTATTACTTTAACTTTGGGGATGTGCAGTTGGCGGGGTCATCGCCCGAGGCGTTGGTGAAGGTGCAGGACGGTGTGGCGACGCTGCGCCCGATCGCCGGGACGCGCCCGCGCGGGGAGAGCGACGCGGCGGATGCTCGGCACGAGGTAGAACTGCTGGCGGACGCGAAGGAGGCGGCCGAGCATGTGATGCTTGTGGACTTGGCACGGAACGATCTTGGCCGTGTGGCGGCCGCGGGGTCGGTGCGTGTGGAGCCGTTTCGGTCCATCGAGCGGTACAGCCACGTGATGCACATCGTCAGTGGTGTCAGTGGGAGGCTCGCGGCGGGGCGGGATGCGTTTGATGCGTTTGCCGCGGCGTTCCCGGCTGGGACGGTGGTTGGCGCACCCAAGGTGCGTGCAATGCAGATCATCGACGGGCTAGAGCCTGTGCGCAGGGGGTTTTATGCCGGGACGGTGGGGTATTTTTCCAAGGGTGGGCAGATGGACCAGGCGATCGCGATTAGGACGGTGATGTTCCGCGGGGAGCGGTATGCGTATCAGGCCGGGGCGGGGATCGTGGCTGATAGTTCGGCGCAGGGGGAGTATGCGGAAGTTCGGCATAAAGTGGGTGTACTGGAGGCGGCGTTGAAGTTGGCCGAGGAGGGGCTGTAGCCCGGATGTTGAACAGAAGGCCCATGACAAGCGACGCGCACATATTGATGATCGATAACTATGACAGCTTCACCTACAACCTGGTGCAGGCGTTGATGGTCCTCGGTGCGCGGGTGGATGTGTATCGGAATGATGCGATCACGCTGGCGCAGGCGAAGGGGATGGCGTTTACGCACCTGGTGATCTCGCCGGGGCCTGGGACGCCGGGTGAGAGCGGGGTGAGCCTGGAGTTGCTCGGGCACTTTGCCGGCAAGAGGCCGGTGTTGGGCGTGTGCCTGGGGCACCAGGCGATGGGTGAGGTCTTTGGTGGTGCCGGGAGTGTGCAGCGAGCGCCTCGCTTGATGCACGGCAAGGCGAGCGCGATCACGCATGATGGGCTGGGTGTGTATGCGGGGCTAGCGCAGGGGATTGAGGTGGGGCGGTACCACTCGCTGTGTGTGGCGCCTGACAAGGTGCCGGCGGGGTTTGTGGTTACCGCGCGGACCGAGGTGGGGGAGGTGATGGGGATGCGGCACGCGGGCTGGCAGATGGAGGGTGTGCAGTTTCACCCCGAGAGCGTGCTGACGCCGGAGGGGCCGAGGATGCTGGAGAACTTTTTGAGGCCCGCGTAGGGGCGCACGATGCACGACTTGCTTTCCAGGGTGCTCGATGGGGTGAGCCTGACGCAGGATCAGGCCGAGGGTTTGTTGCGCGCGATGATCGCTCCTGGGACGCCTGCGGTGCAGGTTGCGGCGGCTTTGGCTGGGCTGCGTGCCAAGGGTGAATCGGCCGAGGAGTTGGCGGGGTTTGCGCGGGGGATGCGAGCGGTGGCGTTGGACCCGAGGTTGCCGGCGAGTGATCTGCCGACGATTGATATCGTCGGGACGGGTGGGGATGGGGCGCAGACGCTGAACATCTCGACGGCGGCGGCGCTTTTGGTGGCCGCGACTGGGCGGGCGCGTGTGGCCAAGCACGGGAACCGGGCGATCTCCAGTTCGTGCGGGAGCGCTGACGTGCTGGCGGCGTTGGGTGTGCCGGTACCGCTCGGGCCCAAGGCGGCGGGGCAATTGCTGCAAGAGACGGGCTTTACGTTCCTGTTTGCCCCCCACTACCACCCGGCGATGGCGTCGGTGCAGGGGGTGCGCAGGGAGCTTGGTCAGCGGACGATTTTCAACATGCTCGGGCCGTTGACGAACCCGGCCAGGCCGGATGCGGTGCTGATCGGGGCGTACTCGCCGGGTGCAGCGGCGTTGATGCACCGGGCGGCGGGGGTGCTGCGGGTGCGGGCGCAGGTTGTATATACAAGGTCGCCGGGGGGGTGCATCGACGAGATCACCGCGGCGGGTGCGTGCCACGAGGTGATCGACAGCGATGAGGATGCCGAGGGCACGGGGGTGCTGGTGCACGAGGTCGGTGATATGGGGCTGCCGGTGTGCGCGTGGGATGATCTGCGGGGGAAGGATGCGTCGTTCAATGCACAGGCGATCCGCGGTGCACTGGCGGGTGAGGCATCGGGGTTTTTGGATTCGGTGCTGCTCACGGCGACGCACGCGCTGGGTCTGGTGGGCGTGCAGACCTGGCAGGAGGGGATGGGTATCTGCCGGGCTGCGGTCGATAGTGGGCGTGCGACAGCGCTGCTGGCCCGGCTGGCGGGGCTTGGCCTTGTGCTGGGTGTGCAAGACGGGCAGGAGGGGTCGCATGCGTGATTTTCTGACGGAGATGGGCGAGGGGAGCACGCGGCGGTGGGCCGAGGCGCGCGAGCGTGAGGACTTTGAGGATGTGTGGGACCGGGCGATTGATGTGCCGCCGGCGCCGGCGCTGCGGCTGGGGGCGTTTGATCTTGTGGCCGAGTGCAAACTGACCTCGCCGAGTGAGGGTGTGCTGGCTTCGGTCGTGCCTGATGATGCCGTCGAGCACCTGGTTCGGCAGGCGAAGGCGTATGAGGCGGCTGGGGCGTGCGCGATCAGCGTGCTGACGGAGCCGGCGCGGTTTGGTGGGAGTCTGGAGCATCTGTCGGCCGTCGCTGGCGCGGTGGGTGTGCCTGTGATGCGGAAGGATTTCTTGGTTGCCGATTATCAGATCGTCGAGGCGCGCGGTGCGGGGGCGGGGGGTGTGCTGCTGATTGCGAGGATGCTCAATGATGAGGACCTCTTTGAGATGCTTGATCTGACGCTTGATCTGGGGATGTTTGCGCTCGTCGAGGCGTTTGACGCGGCGGACTTATCGCGTATTCGCCGGCTGCTGGTAACTCGCGGGCGCGAGTTGGCGACGGGGACGACGCTGTTGGGGGTCAACTGCCGGGATTTGTCGGATTTGTCGATCGATGCGGGGAGGTTTGAGGCGTTGCGTGGTGAGTTCCCGACGGGGTACAAACTGGTTGCCGAGAGCGGGCTTGCGGTGCCGGGGGATGTGGCGCGGGTGGCGTCGCTTGGGTATGACCTGGCGCTGGTCGGCTCGGCGTTGATGAAACATGGGGACCCGCGTGCGCTGGCCGGGGGGATGCTGGAGGCGGGGCGGGGGGCGAAGGGTGCCGGCGGGCGAGCGGGCGGGGAGGCGCAGCGATGACGCGTGTGCCGGTGAAAATCTGTGGCGTGCGCGATGCCGGGGCGATCGACGCGGCGGTGGAGGGTGGGGCTCGCGCGGTCGGGTTTGTGTTTTCATCCAGCCCGAGGTGCATCGGCGTTGATGAGGCGATGACGCTGGCGCGGCGTGTGCCCGATGGTGTATGGCGCGTGGGTGTGTTTCGTGAGATAGACACGGTGGTGCTGGCCGAGGTCGCGCAGCGGGGCATCGTTACGCATGTGCAGGCAGAGTGGATGGATGAGTCGGTGGTGCGTGCGCACTCGCCGGGGTTGGCGTTCATCCCGGTCTATCGTGATGTGCCGACGTTGCGTGTGGAGCTCGGTGAGGAGGCGACGCGCGAGCCTCGGGCGTTTCTGGTTGAGTCGGCGGTTTCGGGGGTGGGTATGGTGCCAGATTGGGGGCGGATCGCGCGGGCGGTGGTGGGGCTTGCGGGCGTGCCGGGGCGTGCGTTTATTCTGGCGGGGGGGCTGAAGCCGGTGAACGTGCGTGGGGCGATATTGGCGACGGGGGCGGGGTTTGTCGATGTCTCCAGCGGCGTGGAAAGGAGCCTTGGGGTTAAGGATGCGGGGCTGATCGGCGAGTTTCTTGCTGAGGCGAGGGGTGGGTTTGCCGAGGCTTCGCAGCCGTGCGTTGCAGAGACTGCACGGGCGGGCAAGAGTGCACGAGTGAAACCATGACGACTACGAACACTGCATCCATCTCGGCGTGGTTTCCTGAACGATCTGACCCGGGGGCGGAGCTTGGTAAGTTGCTATCGGGCGGGTACCCCGATGGGCGCGGGCGGTTTGGGCCCTTTGGTGGACGGTTCGTGCCCGAGACGCTCTGGGGTGCGGTAACGCGGCTGGAGAAGGTGGCTAAGGAGGCGCTGGCCGACCCGGCGTTTATTGATGAACTCACGTACCAGCAGAGGCACTGGGTCGGCAGGCCGACGCCGATGATGCACGCGGCGAACCTCTCGGCCCGCTGGGGCAACGGGTGCCAGGTCTGGCTCAAGCGTGAGGACTTGGCCCACACCGGGGCGCACAAGATCAATAATGCGCTCGGGCAGGCGCTGCTGGCCAAGCGGCTGGGCGTGCAGAGGATCATCGCCGAGACGGGCGCGGGGCAGCACGGGGTGGCGACGGCCGCGGCGTGCGCTCGGCTGGGGTTCCCGTGCCGGGTGTATATGGGGGCGAAGGATGTCGAACGCCAGCAGCCCAATGTGCAGCGGATGAAGTGGTTCGGGGCCGAGGTTGTGCCTGTTACCAGCGGGGACGCGACGCTGCGCTCGGCGATCGACGAGGCACTCCGGCACTGGGTGGGTGATCCGTTGGGGACGCACTATCTGCTGGGATCGGCCGTGGGGCCGCACCCGTTCCCGTGGTTGGTGCGTACGTTCCAGTCGGTGATCGGCAGCGAGTCGCGCGTGCAGATGCTTGAGCAGGCGGGGCGGTTGCCTGATGCGGTTTTTTCATGCGTCGGCGGCGGGAGCAACGCGATCGGGATGTTCCATGGGTTTTTGGGTGATGCCAGCGTGCAGATCTTTGGTGCCGAGGCGGGGGGGCAGGGCGTTGGTTCCGGGTTGAACGCGGCGACGATGGCGTCGGGGCGGCCCGGGGTGCTGCACGGGTGCTATTCGTACCTGATCCAGGACGGGGCGGGGCAGGTAGGGCGGACGCAGTCAATCTCGGCGGGGCTGGACTATCCGGGTGTTGGGCCTGAGCATAGTTTCTTGCACGCGATCGGGCGCGTGCAGTACGTGCCGGTGCTGGACGCCGACGCGTTGTCGGCGGTGCGGGAGGTTTGCTTGGGCGAGGGCGTGCTGCCGGCACTGGAACCAAGCCACGCGGTGGCGGCGGCGCGGGCGTGGGTGAAGGAGAACCCCGGCAAGGTGGTGCTGATCAACCTCTGCGGGCGGGGGGATAAGGACATGCCGATATTGATGAAGAATCTTTGAGGGGGTATGGGTATCTCGATTTGATGGAGCGGAGAAACCCCACCCCTGCCCCCTCCCCTCGGGGGAGGGGTTCGAGACAGGAACACTCGCGGATATGAAACGCACGCTCGCATTGATGTCTCTTTCTCATCGCTGACCACTCGTCGCTCATCGCACTTTCAGGAGTCTTCTTTGCCACCCATCGCTCAGCACGTTTCTGACAGCATCCGCACGCATGCCAAGGGTGGGCGTCCTGCGCTGGTGGCGTATGTAACGGCGGGGTACCCGACGAAGGGGTCGCTGCTGCCGCAGGTGCAGGCACTGGCCCGGCACGCGGCGTTGATCGAGGTTGGGGTGCCGTTCTCTGATCCCATGGCCGATGGGGTGACGATCCAGCGTTCTTCACAGGTTGCGCTGGCCAATGGCGTTTCGCTGGACTGGGTTTTGTCTGAGTTGGAAGCCGCCAAGGGGCACATTGGCGTGCCGGTGGCGCTTATGAGTTACCTCAACCCTTTGATTTCATCGTTCGGGACGGGGCCGGGGGGATTGAAGCACCTTGCGGGGCGTTGCCGGGGGGCAGGGGTATCGCTGCTGATCGTGCCGGATTTGCCGCTGGAGGAATCGGCCGAGTTGCGTTCGGCGTTGCACGGCGATGGCGTGGGGCTGGTGCAGTTGGTCAGCCCGGTTACGCCTGCCGAGCGCTGCGCGGTGCTGGCGCGGGAGAGCGATGGGTTTTTGTATGCGGTGATGGTTACGGGCGTTACGGGGTCGGGCTCGGCGCAGCCGAGTGAGGGGGAGTTGCGGGCGTACTTGGGGCGGCTGCGTGCGGTTTCGCCCGTGCCGGTGTGCGTGGGGTTTGGGATTCGGACGCGCGGGCAGGTTGATGCGTTGGCCGGGCACGCGGAGGGTGCGATCATCGGCTCGGCGATCATTGATGCAATCGAGCAGGGGCGGGACCCGGCTGCGCTGTTGGCGGAACTGCGGTGAGTTTTCTGATGCCGACGATCGCGGCGTTCACGGCTCGTCAAAGAGGTTCGCCGAGGCCTGCACGGGTGCTGGGACGTTGACGTGCTTGGCGCCGGCGGCAGTGAGCATCCTGCCGCGGCGCATGCGGGCGATGAAGCCGAGTTGGAGCAGGTACGGCTCGACGACGGCTTCGAGTGTGCCGGCGTCCTCGTTCATGGTCGCGGCGACGGCCTCGAGGCCGACGGGGCCGCCGGTGTAGGTTGTGCCGATGATGCGCAGGTACGAGCGGTCGAGCTCATCAAGGCCCATCGCGTCGACACCCTCCATCTCCAGGGCCTGCTCGACGACGCGCCTGGTAACGGCACCGTTGTTGTGCACCTGCGCAAAGTCGCGCACCCGGCGAAGCAAGCGGTTGGCGATCCTGGGCGTGCCCCGCGCCCGGGCGGCGATCATCGGCAGCCCCGTGTCGTCGGCGATCGTCAGACCCAGCAGCGTGCTGCTGCGGACGAGGATTTCTAGAAGCTCTGCGGTGGTGTAGAAACGCAGGTGGTGCGTGATACCGAAGCGCGAGCGCATCGGTGCGCTGACAAGCCCGGCACGAGTAGTCGCGCCGATCAGCGTGAAGGGTTGCAGCGATATCTGCACGGTGCGCGCGTGCAGGCCGCTGTCGACGGGGACATCGATGCGGTAGTCCTCCATGGCCGGGTAGACAAACTCTTCAACGGCGATGGGGAGGCGGTGGATTTCGTCGATGAAGAGCACGTCGCCGGCTTCGAGCCTTGTAAGCACGCTGACGAGGTCTGTGCCCTTGCTCAGGGCCGGGCCGCTGGTGATCTGCACGCGCCGGCCCATCTCCGCTGCGACCACGTGGGCGAGGGTGGTTTTGCCGAGGCCTGGCGGGCCGTGGAGCAGGAGGTGCTCCATCGGCTCGGTGCGCCCCTTCGCGGCGGCGATGGCGATGGAGAGTTTGGCGAGCAGCTCGCTCTGGCCGACGTATTCGAGCATCCGCGTTGGGCGCAGCGACCAGTTGACCTGCTCGTCAACGGGTGAGGTTTCAATGGGCGCTGAGCTGACGATGCGTTCGGTGGCCATGGTGCGTGTGCGGGGTCGGCGTGTTTGGGCTAACGGTACGTCGTGTTGCGCCCGCCGGTGCCGGGTGTGGGTGTGGGTTGGAAGTGATTATCGTCCGAGGGAGAAACCGCCGGGTAGTTTGGGGGTCAGGACGAGCACCGTCGCCTGCCGGGCAGGCTCGGCGGGCTGGGCATTGCTGAGGAGGGCCTCGCCGAGGGAGAGGGGTGTTTGGGCCTTTGGCCCCAGGCCGGCACCGATACCGGACGGCGCGGCCGGGGGTGGTGGTTGTGCGTCGGTTCGCACGACCTGCCCGGGCTTGAGTGGGGGTTCGGGTTGGGGCGTTACGGGTTCCAGGCGGGTGAGGATCGGTGCAAGGATGAGCACTTGGCCGGGTTTGAGGGTGGTAATTACGCGTTGGCTGAGTAGGGCCATGCCACGCTCGCTGGGCTGGGTGGGGAGTTTGATTGCGGTGCCAAGCGGGGGTTCCTGGTTGCGGGCCTCGGTTTGGAGCAGGGGAGAGAGATCGAGCATCAGCGTGGATGTAAAGAACCCTTGGTCGGTGGCGTCGCCTGGGGCAGGCCAGGCGCGTGCGAGTAGGCGGACTTGGCCCGGCGGCAGGGGCGTTGGCCCGCCAGCGAGCAGGAGCGACCAGGGGGTGGGTGAGCCTTGCCCGGTGTGCAAGTTGAGCCAGCGTGGCCCGGCGGGCATGGGGACCTGGATCGTTGAGGCGAGGGTCGTCCACTGGAGGCTGCCCGGCTTGGGGGGCTGGCTGAGTTGTGCCAGCAGGGCCTCGGCGGCGTCGGTGTTGATGATCGCGCCGATCAGCCCGGCCTGGCGGAGCTGCTCGCGGAGCGACCCGCCCAGGCCCTGGTCCTGCTCGGCTAAGGCTGACCAGCGTGCCGATAACGCGATGGCCTCACCACTGGTACTGGAGCGGAATATATAAGAGACTGAGACCGCACCCGACGGTCCGGTCCGAGAAAGATCGCCGCCGGGCTTGACGGGCTGTTCCTTGGGTGCTTTTGAGGTGCTCGAGGCGCATGCCGTCAGGACCGGCAGAGGCGTTAAAATCAGCAGGAAACATGCAAGAAATCGCCGAAGGGCTAATCCGCAGGAGAACGGCCCGCGTATAAGCATGGGCGATCCGCGCGCACTTGGTCCTGTCCGGAAGGGCACGCCTAATCGTAGCGTGGGACGCGCAAGAGGTTTGAAAGAGACATTGAGGAAAGAAAAGAGAAAGGCCTTTTATGCTCGGCATGATTGTCGTCGCTCTGTCGGCTCTGCACGGCGTTGACGGGGCACTGGCGTTGAAAGCACAGCACCCCCCGGCAGGGGAAGTGCCGAGCATGTCCGTGCGATGGACGAAGGCCTCAGGCACAAGCCCAGCTGCGCCTGCCGCGGTGCGGATTAGCAAGCCTGGGAAGAGCGTGCCGGTCGTGCTGTCGAGCATGGGTACGGGTTTGCGTGCGGTGCGGACCCCCAGCGGGGCGATCGTGCTGCCGAGGCACACGCGGGTGCCCGATGGGCCCAGGGTTGCGAGCATCGGCGATGCCCAGCGAGAGATTGCAAACCAGGGTGGCCAGCCGATGGTTGGGCTGTGGCCCCTGGTTGGTGAGTTAAACCAGTACGGCGAGCGGATCATCGCGCGCTCAAGCCAAATCTACCGCTTTGGCGGTCGCAACAACCTGGGCTTTACGTACGCCAACTACCCGCGCCCGCTGCCGCCGCCGGTGGTCGTGCCCTAGGTCAACCAGCCGCTGCCGCTTGTGGCTACTCTGATGCCTCCCCTGATGGAGTGCCCTTATGCCCAGAGCCAAGCCCGCCAAAGTCAAGACCAAGCAAGCCAAGCCCGCCGCTGCCGTGCACGCGACGCGCATCGAAAAGGACACGATGGGTGAGATGCCCGTCCCAGCCGATGTGCTCTATGGTGCCAGCACGCAGCGGGCGGTGCTCAACTTCCCCGTCTCGGGCCGGCCTCTGCCGTTCGGGATCATCCAGGCGTATGCGCTGCTCAAGAGTGCGTGCGCGGCTGTGAACCTGAAACTCAGGCGACTGGACAAGGGGCGGGCCGATGGGATCGCGCGGGCGTGCGACGCGATCTATGCCGGGCTGCCCGACCACGGCGGGTGGCCCAAGCACTTTCCCGTCGATGTCTTCCAGACCGGCTCGGGCACCAGCACCAACATGAACGCCAACGAGGTGATCGCCAACCTCATCTGCCTGGCCCGGGGGGCGCACATCGGCGCGAGCAAGGATGCGGCGTACCTCAAGGCCGGGGGCGTGCACCCCAACGACCATGTCAACATGGGCCAGTCGAGCAACGATACGTTCCCGACAGCGATCCATGTGGCTGCGGCACTCTCGATCGGGGAGCAACTCATCCCCGCTCTCAAACGGATGCACAAGCAACTGGACCAGCAAGCCAAGGCGTGGGACCGGATCGTCAAGATCGGACGCACGCACCTGCAGGATGCCACCCCGATTCGGCTGGGGCAGGAGTTCAGCGGCTATGCCTCGCAGGTCAAGCACGGCATCGCCCGCTGCGAGCAGGCGATGGAAGCCCTGGCCGAGCTGCCGATCGGGGGCACGGCCGTGGGAACGGGGATCAACGCGCACGAGGACTTTGACCGCCTGGTCTGCTCGCAACTGAAGAAAGCCACGGGGATTCCCTTCCGCGCGGCTGCGAACCACTTTGAGGCCCAGCACGCCAAGGACGCCTGTGTGGAGGCCG
The DNA here is from genome assembly GCA_046339895.1 of bacterium. GTDB lineage: Bacteria > Planctomycetota > Phycisphaerae > Phycisphaerales > UBA1924 > JAJTGZ01. The sequence goes on from JBKDDT010000004.1 coordinate 34,772, forward strand.
CCGGGCACCTCAAGACCATCGCGGTAAGCCTCTCGAAGATCGCAAATGACATTCGCTGGCTTGGGTCAGGCCCGCGCTGCGGTATCGGCGAGTTGGTGCTGCCGGCGGTGCAGCCGGGCAGTTCGATTATGCCCGGCAAGGTCAACCCGGTGATTTGCGAAAGCCTGATTATGGTCTGCTGTCAGGTGATCGCCAACGACGCGGCGGTAACATACGCCGGGTTTGGGGGCGTTGGGAGCCTGCTGGACCTGAACGTTGCGATGCCGTTGATCGCCGAGCGCTTGCTGGAGAGTTCAACGCTGCTGTCCAACGCAAGCGTGATGTTTACCGATAACCTGTTGGCGAACCTTCGACCGGACGAGGTGCGGTGCGCGGGGTTGATCGAGTCAAGCCTGGCGATGTGCACGAGCCTGGTGCCGGTGATCGGGTATGACAAGTCGGCAGGTCTGGCCAAGCAGGCGTTCAAGGAAGGGAAGACCGTCCGTCAGCTCGCGCTGGAGACCCTCGTTGGCACGCCGGACCTGGCGGGCAAGGCGATGACACGCGATGCGCTCGCCGCCGCGCTTGACCCGTGGAGCATGACGCTGCCCGGCGGCGAGGGGAGTGCGGGTGGCTGAGGCAAGGTCAGGTGTCTGAAGACGGTCAGTGTTCCCGCATCAAAAACCTCCACTCGAAGAGTCTGGCGGTGAGGGGCAGGGTTGGGTTGATCTCCTTGGCACACACCCGCCGCGGGGGCGATCTTATCGAGAACCCTTACTCCCTGACAAGCAACCACCCCACACATGCGCCCGCTTGCCACGCCCAATGGCGGTGCGGTGTTGCTCGCTGTCCCCGGCGCGCACGCTCCGGGCAACAGGCCGGATAAACGGCCCGAGGGTGCAGTGGCCGAGAACATATTGCTCGCCCTGGGGCGTGCCCTGGTGCACAATGCGGTGTGATTTTCTCGGCCCATGACGGTCTGGCACGCAATCGCCGGCGTGCGTTCGCGACTGGCACGCGATGTGTTTATCTGTTTCTATCACCCAACGGTGATGCGCCCGGAAAAGAAAGAGAACTCACAGAGACCCCGCAAGACAAACTCAGAGTAGAGAGAAGATCGCACAACCTCAAGAAGAAGGAGCAGACCCATGAACGAGCAAGACTTCCAGCAGAAACTCGGGGACCTGATCACCCAGATCAACGACCTTCCCGAGAACCAGCGCGAACGCCTGACCGCCTTAGCCGAGGACGCAAGGGGCCGGCACATGCAGATGAAAAAGACGGTCGCCGAGCTGCAGGAATCGCTCGACTATCTGCGCCTGAGCATCAAGTACCTGCTCTTTGACCTCGAGGCCACACGCCGCGAAAACGCCTATCTCCGCAAACTCCTTGAAAAGCAGAACGCCAACGGCAGCGATGAACCAGCCGCCGGGGGCAACGACTGAACTGACCACCTTCGTCCGCCCGCACCCCCATCGGCGTGCGGGCGCCTGCCCCCCACTGTTCGGGCACTGCCCAATTGCATCGGTAAAATGCTTGAAGCCGGCCACCCGTGAAAGCGGGTGGCCGGCGTTGTTTGTGGGCCCCCCTACTCCACAGGCTCACTCATCGCGTCTAGCGTTGGGCATGACTGCACTTGCCACCCCACCAACGCCCGCACCCACAGGCCCGATCCCCTCCACCATGCGGGCACTCTACAAGCACCACGCCGGAACAGCCCTCCGGCTGGACCCCGCCCGCCCCGTCCCCACGCCCGGGCCGCGCGACGTGCTCATCCGCGTTACCCACGCCGGCATCTGCGGCACCGACAGGCACATATGGGAGTGGGACGCCTGGGCCGCCTCACGCATACCCGTCGGGATCGTTACCGGGCACGAGTTTGTCGGCACCATCGCCGCGGTCGGGCCGGCGGTTACGCGCTACCAACCCGGGCAGCGCGTCAGCGCCGAGGGGCACATCTCGCCGGGCACCGGGTACAACGCACGCACCGGCGCAGCGCACATCGCCGACGGGATGGTCATCCTCGGCGTTGACCGCGACGGGTGCTTTGCCGAGTATGTCTGCATCCCCGAGGAGAACGTCTGGCCGGTGCACCCCTCGATCCCCGACCACATCGCCGCGGTCCTCGACCCCCTGGGCAACGCGGTGCACACGGTGATGGAGGCGGGCGTGAGCGCCAAGACGGTGCTGATCACCGGCGTGGGGATCATCGGGCTGATGGCCGTTACGGTTGCCAAGGCCGCCGGGGCGAGCCGGATCTTTGTTACCGACATCGACCCACGCAGGCTGGCGTTGGCACGCAGGCTGGGGGCGGTCGAGGCCTACGACACGCGCGACCAGCAGAATAAATCGTGGATCGACCACCTGCGCGCCCAGACGCACAACGGCGTCGACGTCCTCGTCGAGATGTCCGGCCACCCCGCCGCGATCAACGATGGGTTCGCCGCCCTCCGCCCAGGCGGCACTGCGGCGCTGCTGGGCATTCCCAGCAAGCCGCTGACATTCGACCTGACGACGCACGTGATCTTCAAGGGCGCTCGCGTGCTGGGGATCAACGGCCGCAAGATGTTTGAGACCTGGTACCAGATGGAGGCCCTGCTGCTGTCAGGCCGCCTGGAACTGGCCGAGATCATCACACACCAGTTGCCGATGGCGCAGTTTGCACGGGGGTTCGAGCTCATGCAGAGCGGCGAGGGGATCAAGGTTGTCCTTGAGGTGGGGTGAGGCGGGACGCCTGTGCGCGGCGAGGTGGGGGTGTTTGACGTGGGCTTATTGGTTAAAAACAACCGCCGCCCTTTCGGGCGGCGGTTGTGGATGCGTGAAGACTTTATAAACACCGGGTTCAGTCAACCCAGAAGGTGATGGTACCTGCGGAGATATTCCCGACCGGCCGCAGCCAAGCGTTGGAACGCTTGGTACGGTCTGAGTTCTCGTTCGTTTCATCGACGAAGAGGTTGTCAGGGATCGTACGGGTCGGGGTGGTGTTGCCGGGGAGGGTGATGGCGCTTTGGGACTGGAAGGTGACCTCCGCCGGGTCGGCACGGTTCTCGAGGTTCACGTGGCCGTCGTTGTAGCCGATGTTCCCTTCCCAGGTGTTGCGCCCGCCGTGGATCTGCAGGGTCTGCGACCGCTCGCCAAGGTCACTGCCCGCCAGGAGCTGCCACCCGCCTGCGCCTGTGGGGAACCCGACCTCCTGGCCATTGTTACCAGTGCTTTGGCCAGTAAAGAGCGGGCCGCGGTTGCCGAATACGGCGTCCGTTGCGCTGTAGTTGTTGGTCCACTTGCTCGTGCGGCCGGCGATCTGGAATACAAGGGTAGCGTAGCTGTTGTTGCTGTTGAGCTGGGCGGTATCGCGGCCAGCTGCACCGGTCTCAACAGCTGAGGGCGCACCGCGGAACCTGGGGTCCCAGAGGGCGTTGGCAGCAACTGCAGCTGTGCTCGGGTTGCTGTTGCGGTAGTCGGTCATAGCCGAGACATTGCCGGAGACCTCCGAGGGGGTAACGCAGATTTCGGGTGTGATCGCGGCGTTGAAGATCAGCAGGGAGAGGACGTTGCCGGTGTTGTCCTTGTTCGCTGCGGGGGTAACGTTGAGCGTCTGGTTGGAAACATCCACCACCGACGGCGTCGGGTACCTGTCGCGGTTGCTCTGGGCCCAGATCTGCATCGCCTGGACGACGTTGCGCACCTGCGTGGCACACTTGATCTGGCGGGCCGACTGGCGGGCCTTGGCCAGCGCGGGCAGGAGGATGCCGACGAGCAACGCGATGATCGCGATGACGACGAGCAACTCGATGAGCGTAAAGGCACGATTCTTCTTCATACAAAACACTCCTAAATACGCCGGGAGGTCCACAAGGAACTCCTCGGCTCAGACGGGATCGGCGGCTCGGAACACCCGAACGCACCCTGCACAAGGCATGTCTGGTCGCGCAATGACAAGGTGAAGAACAACCCGCCGCAGCATTTGTGGATCGCCAGCACAACCCCACACGGCACCGGCCGCTGGACTGGGTATGCCCGCACGCACATCTTCGCCCGACCACAAGGCCCGAACTCGGTTACACCACACGCCGTAACAGACTCGTCAACACCCGGCTCAGGCCCGACTGATTGAAAATCAGTCGAGGATTGCCGGGTGATGATCCGCCCGCCACGGCCCGTCTTGCTCCCAAGCGGACCCATCAAGTTGTCGGTTGGCCTCGGCCTGTCGTCGGCCTGGTATGACTTGGGGACGATTGTCCCATGAGTCCGGTGATGGAAAGATCACCGACCACATTCCGCCACCAACCTGCTTCCTGAAACCTACCTTGACAGTCTAACACCATTTCTATTCGCGTTTCAACCCGAAGGGTTCGAGTTGCTTGAAAAAATTCTAACCCGGGCATTTGCCGGATGCGTTGATCGAGACCAATAGGCGTTTTTGGCCTTCAATCAAGCCTGTTTGTTCTCTGATAGGGTCGCGGATAGATGCCCCCCATCAGTGCACCTCGAACAAAACCTCCACCTCCACGGCCGTCCCCAGCGGCAGAACATTCGTCCCCACCGCCGCCCGCGCGTGCTTGCCCGCATCCCCAAAGACCTGCACCAACAGGTCGCTGGCGCCGTTAGCCACCCCCGGCTGGCCGGTAAAACCAGCATCCGAAGCAACCCACACACCCACACGCACCACCCCCGCGATCCGGTCGATCGACCCGACCTCCGCCACCGCCGCGGCAATCGCGTTGATCGCGCAAAGGCGGGCCGCGCTCTTGGCGTCCTCGGGCGACACAGCCGAGGGCACGGCACCGGAGGCCGTCAACTTCCCATCGGCCATCGGCAGTTGGCCTGAGATGAATAGCAGGCCCCCCGCCCGGCGTGCGGGAACGTATGCCGCGACGGGCTTGGCAGGTGTGGGCAGCGTGATGCCGAGGTTGGCTAGGCGTTGGGCGTGTGTGGTCATGTGTGGGTTCTTTTAGGAGGGTTGGGGAAAGGTTGGGTCCAGGAAGAGGCCGTGCTTGTGGAAGAGTTCACCATCGGCGCGAATCTCACCGCCCGGCGAGGCGATGCCGTTGCTGGTCCGTTGGCGCAACTCACAGATCATGTCCCAGTGCAGGCCTGAGTCGTTGTCGCTGCCGGTTTTGGGGTACCCCGCTCCGACCGCGGCGTGGAAGGTCCCGCCGATCTTCTCGTCAAAGAGGATGTTGCGAGAGAAATCCGTGATCCCGTAGTTGGTACCGATGGCGATTTCACCTAAGTTGCGCGCCCCCGGGTCTTGCTCGAGCATCTTGAAGAGGAAGTCCTCCCCTTTGCTGGCGGAGGCATCGACGACGCGCCCCGCCTTGAAGGCCAGCCGGACGTTCTGCACCTCGTTGCCCATGTAGACCGCGGGGAAGGTGTAGTTGACGTGCCCATCAACGCCGAAGCCCCCGTTGCCGGCTGCGTCCTTGTTGTCCGGCAGGGTTGGGCCGCAGAAGACCTCACCATCAGGGAAGTTGCAATGCCCGCAACAGTTTTCCCAGATGCCGCGCGAGACATCGACCTTCAAGTTGGTCCCATCGTTGCGTCCCAGCGGCCCGTTGTGCGGGGGGACGGCAAAGTGCAGGGCCTTTTTCTTCTGCAAATAGTCGCAGACGCGCTGCTGCCGCTGCTCGACGCCACGCCACGCGGCAATCGGGTCAGGCAAATGCAGCAGCCCGGCACGGAAGACAAAGTCGGCCCACTGGTGCAGGCTCATCTCCGCGTCCATGGCGCTGGCGTTGGTGGGGAAGTCGGTCCCGCACCAGCGCAGGGCCTTTTCGGCCTCACGCTGCATGAACCGCTTGAGGTAGGGCTTGCGGGCTTGCTGGAGCAGGGCCGTCTTGGTCGAGGGGTACCCGCTGAGATACTTGCTGTTGCCGCTGGCCCAGTAGCTCAGCGTAACGTCGACCTTCTCGATCAGGTCCATCTGGATCGGGTTGACAAAGGCGATCTGCGCATCGCTGCCGTGGGCAACGAGCGCCTCGTTGAAGGCCTCCGAATGCAACCAGAAGAACGGGTTCCCACCGGCCCTGAGCACGGCCTTGAAAAGCTCCTCGGCCAGTGGCATCCCCGCCGGGTCGCCGATGATCGCCACCAGGTCCCCGGCCTTGACGCGCGTGGAATACCGGACGAGAACATCGGCGAGCTTCGCCAGGCGGGCGTCTTGGAGCATCGCCAACTTTAGATCGATCGCACGCACGCATCCCGGCAATCTGCGGGGCCATACCATCGCGGCGCGTGCATGGATGCACAGCACTGATCCCACACCCAACAGACCTGGTTGCTTGCACATGGGTATCCACGACCGCGACTACGCACGGGCAGACCGCAACGCCCCACGCTTAGGCACTCGCCTGCTCCCAAGCCCGGCACGGTGGTCGATGACACTCTGGCTCATCGTCATCAATGTCGCCATCTTCGCCCTCGGACTCCTGCTCATGCGCACCAGTGCAGGGCAGACGCTCGTGCCCGGGCCGGTTCAGTTCCACTCCAACGTACCCATCCAGGTCCAACGCGCACCGGTCCTAATCGGCCCGATCGACCCGCAAAACAACCGCGCACCACTGTTTGACCCTGCAACCGGCCAACTCATCGGCGTGCAACAGTTTTATAGCATGACCCTCGACCAGGCCTGGGGCCACTTCTCTACCGCCAAGGGCTTTCTCTCCCTTGAAGTCTGGCGGTTCATCACCTTCCAGTTCCTGCACTCGGGGTGGACGCACATCTTTCTGAACATGCTCGGCCTCTGGGTCTTCGGCCCCGATGTCGAGGCCTTCCTGGGCCGAAGGCGTTACCTCGCTCTCTACCTCACCTGCGGGGCCTTCGGTGCCGTCGCTTTCCTGCTGCTGAACTTCCTGGGCAACACCCTTGGCCAGCAGTACCGCATCCCCGGCTTGCTCTTTGATGACGTAACCACACCCCTCGTCGGCGCAAGCGCGGGGATCTTCGGCATCATCCTCGCCGCCGCGTATGTCGCCCCGCAGCGCATGCTCTACATCCTGGGCATCATCCCTATGCGTCAGCGCCCGGCGGCGTACCTCCTCATCGCCATCGCCGCGGTGCAACTCATCTTGGGCAGCAACAATGCCGGGGGTGAAGCGGCACACCTCGGCGGGGGTCTGGCCGGGTATTTTTTCATCCGCCGGATGTACCTGCTGCGAGACTTCTTCGATGTCCTGGGGCCAGAAAAACCCAGCAAAGCCAAGGCCCCAGCCGGCAAGCCCCTGCCCGCACTCCCAGACCCGCAGGCCGTCGAGGTTGACCGCATCCTTGCAAAGATCACTGCCACGGGCCAGGCGAGCCTCACCGACGCCGAGCGTGAGACCCTTGCCCGCGCCGCCGGCACCCCGAACCAGCCCGGCATAAAGGGCCAAGCCTGAGCGCGATCCGCTACCACCTCCTGCACCACTCGGCCAGCACACGCGCACGCCTGGGCCGCGTTGATACCCCCCACGGCTCTTTTGACACACCTGCCTTCATGCCCGTCGGCACCAAGGGGACCGTCAAGGGCGTCTGGCCGCACATGCTTGTACAGACCGGCGCACAGATCTGCCTGGGCAACACCTACCACCTCATGCTCCGCCCCGGCAGCGAACTGATCGCTCGCATGGGCGGCCTGCACCCGTTCATCAACTGGCACGGCCCGATCCTGACAGACTCCGGCGGCTATCAGGCCTATTCCATGGCCGGCCTCAACACCATCGCCGACGAGGGTGTGCTCTTTAAAAGCATCGTCGACGGCGCGATGATCCAGATGACCCCCGAAACCTCGATGCATATACAGAACGAGCTGGGCGCCGACATCATCATGGCCTTTGATGACTGCCCACCGAGCGCATCTGCCCCCCCCGACTCAGGCACAGACGACAACCAATCCAACGCAACCCCAGACCCGCGCCTCGCCCGCGTCCTCCGCCGAGACAATGTGCACAGCCCCGCGGCATACCTCGACCGGCTCAAGATCAGCAACGAGCGCACCGTCCGCTGGCTCGAGCGTTGCAAGGCCGCACACGCCAGGCCGAGCGAGCAAGGGCTTTTCGGCATCGTCCAAGGGGGCACCGACCTGGACCAGCGCACATGGTCGGCACAGCGCATCGCCAACATCGACCTGCCCGGCTACGCCATCGGCGGCGTCGCCGTGGGCGAAACCTTCGACGCCATCGTTCGCGTCGTCAACCACACCGCCCCGCTGCTGCCGGCCGACAAGCCCAGATACCTCATGGGCGTCGGGTACGAGCGTGACCTGCTCGCAGCCGTCAAGGCCGGCGTCGATATGTTCGACTGCGTCCTGCCCACTCGCAACGCCCGCAACGCCAACGCCTTCACACCCGAGGGACAAATCCGCCTGCGCAACGCTAAGTTCACCGACGACGATCGCCCGATCTGCCCCGGCTGCGACTGTGCCGCGTGCGCTGGGTGGGCTGACCCACTGGCCAAGACCCCGCCCCGCCCATTCACCCGCGCATACATCCGACACCTCGTCATGGCCGACGAGATGCTCGCCGGGATGCTCATCAGCATCCACAACCTCCGCCACTTCCAACGCTTCATGGCCGACATCCGCGCGACAATCCAAACCGATGACTGGGCCGGCCTGGAAGCACGCTGGCCCATCGCACGCGCATAAAAACAAACCCGTCTCCCGAGGGGAGGGGCAGGGGTGGGGTTGAATATTTCGCGCGCCCCGGTTCTATCTCACTTGAGGATCATCGGCACCACCCGGTCCCCACCCGCATCGAGCACACCAAGCAGCGTGCTCGCCGCCGTCGCGCCCGGCGCGGCTGGGTTGGCCGCAAGGTCGGCCAGCGCCTTGATCTGCCGCGACTCGAGCAGGTTCCCGAACCGCTTGCCACTCTCAGCCGCGGCACCCAAGAGCAACGTGATCCCATCACCCTCAGCCTTGAGCGCGGCATCGACCAACGCCTGCTGCGCACGCTTGTCGTTGGTCAACGCCAACACCCCGGCCACGCCGGCCTTGTTCGGCACCTTCGGATCGTTCAGCACCGCCACCAGCGGCCCCGTCGCGTCGGCCACGCTCATGGCCGGTGAACCGGCGATCGCCACATCGCGTAAAGCCGCCAGTGCCCGCGTCTGGTACGCCAAGGCCTCATCGGCCGTCAGCGGCGCGCCGAGGGCCGTCGTCGTCAACTGCTTGATCGCCTCTTGGCTCGCCGCCGGGTCGATCCCCGAACGCACCACCGCCACCATGCGATCACGCCCAAACGCCCGGCCCAACTCAAAGACCCCCTCGGCATCGCTGTAAACCAGCACCGGCGAGGACGTAAACGCCCGGCTTGAACGCAACGCCGAGACCGCCTCCTGCGTCGCCGCGGGCCCGAGGGCAACAACGACCAGGTCAACCCCGGTCGCCGACGCAGCCGACGCCTCAGCCTCTGCCGCGCTAGCAGCCGGGGCCAGCACCACAAACCCCTGCCCACGCAGCATCCCGGCCAGGGCGTTGGCCCGCTCGGTGTCCCCCGAAACAACTACCGCCGACCTCACCCCAGCCTCACGCACCGTCGCAGCCAGGATCGGCACGACACGCTCAGACCCCTCGAAGCTCGCAAGCCCCGCGGCCGACGCCAACGCCAATGCCGCATCCGCCTGCACGCGGCGGTTCGGATAGCGCAACGCCGCGACAAGCGCCGGGTTGGCCCCCGACCGGCTCATGCTCGCCGGGCCGACCGTTCGGCTCAGCGCATCGATCGCCTTGCGTGCCAACTGCGTATCACCTGTTGCCAGCGCCTGCGCCAGCACCGACTGCAAAACCTCCGCACCCGCAGCTGAGGCGTAGTACGCACCCTCGGGCCGGTCCTTAAACAGCGGGTGCTCATACCCCGCCGGGGACTGGATCTCACGGGCGAAGTCCGCCTGGATCCACACGGCCAGCGCGTCCTTGCTTGTCGGGTCGGCCCGCAGCGCACGCTGTGCAACCAGCATCGCCATCGTCTCGTGGAAGACCGCTGAGTTGATCGCTGTGCCCGTCAGCCCTGTCGCCGGGTCAAAGACCCAGATCGGCTGGACGCTCTCGTTTGCAAAGGGCGTCAGGCTCGACACCTCGGCCAGGTACTGCCTCGCCACCGCGCTGAACTGCGGCGCAAGGGCTACCTCACCGCCAGCCTTGCTGCCCGTGAGTTTTGCAATCGCCACCGCCGCCGCACGCTTGACGCCCTCGTTCTTGCTCGCCGCCGCGGCCTCGGCCAAGAACGGCACGCTCGCCGTCAGCGGGATATCGCCGAGTATCCCCGCCACGCTCTCCTGCGCTGAACTGTCCAAGTTGATCAACGCCGACTGCAACGGCCGTGCCGCCTGCCGGCCCATATCCACCAGCAACTGCCTCACTTCAGCACGCAACGCCGGGTCGCTCGGGTTCCCCAGCGCGGCCAGCAACTGCGGCACCGCATACTCACCCGCCTCGACCAACCGCTCACGCGCCACCAGCCGCTGACGCTGCGTCCCCGTCAGCAGGGCGATGCTCGCATCGATCTGCGCCGGGTTCCGTGCCGTGCTCTGTTTGCCAAGCTCGTAGGCACGGTTGAGCTGCGCACTGACCTTCTCGATTGCGGCGATCCGCTGCCCCCGTGCGGCCGACTCCTCAAACCGCGCTACCTCACCCGACTCATCGACCAGCTTGGCAAACTCCGCAACGCTCATCGCCTGCTCACCCTCGACCTTCCCGAACGGCGCACCCATCTTGTCGAGCACACCCTGCCCGAAACTGTTCGCCAGGTCGTAGCGGGCGATCCGCACATAGTGCACATAGTCCTTGAGCTGCTCGCGTGCCTCGGCCAGCGTCTTGGCGTCCGCCGCCCAGGCAGAGGAGAGCGTCGAGCCCGCGGCAAGCACAATCGCGACCAGCCGACCGAGAGAACCCCGCCCAAACGCGCGAGCGTGAACGGCAGGGCCACCGATCGAGGCCCGGGCCGGCATGGAGGTCACGGTAGAAGCCAGGGCGGAGGTCGAGGAGGGATTGATCACGCAAAAAACTCCAGAAAAAAGGGATAAACCGAATCATCCGGCCGCCCGGCAAAGACCACTGAGGCCAAAGACCGCTGAAAAGGGACATCCATCTAAAGCACCGACGCACCAGCCCCGGCACCAAACACACTACGCAAACCCACCCCCCGGCGGTTCCCCGCCGCAAGGCAAGCCCCGCAAGTGCATGAAGTTAGCACGCCAGCCGGGTGGTTTCAACGTGCGGCAGCGGCACCCCCACCAACCAAGGCCCGACCCCCACCCCCGCCACACTCCGGGCACGCACCCCCGGCAAGGCCCCGCAGGTCATAGCCGCACCGCGTGCACCGCCCATGCCGACGACGATGGGCCGCACGCGCGTGCCGCACGGCCATTGGGCACGCCAGAACAGAGCCCGCCACAACAGACCAGAACCCCCAACTGATCAGCACCCCCGGCAGCAGCGGGGACGTCGGCAGATAAGCCGTGCCCAACACACGCGACAATTGCAGCGATTCGATCCAATCGGGCATGGTTGCAGATTGCAGGTCTGTGCCCTGCCATAGCTTGTTGCCTGTAATACGCGGGTTCTCGGCACGCCACGCGTTGAGGAGTGTGAAAGATCGGGCGGGCCAGCCAACGTCGATGCGATCGATAGCCGCAAAGTTCCAGAGGTACCGCTTCTGCTCAACCAGGCTCTTCCATGCCCGACATTCGCGGGGGGACCCGTACCGGCTGACAAGATCTCTTGAGTTCTCCTCTTGGGTGAGACGGAAGGCGTCGGTACGAACAACACTGGGCGAATTCCAGAGTCTGTACCACGTTGTTGCTGTCCGACGCTGCTCTGTCCACTCCCAGCCCCGCCCGTCGGCATCAACAACGAAACCAGCATCCGAAAAGCGAACCCTGTTCCAAACCGAAGAGCTCTCTGCACCATACCGCCACCACCCAAATGCTGCCGAAGCGACCGTCAGCAACGCACCAAGCATGAGCGAAAGCCCAAAGAACAATCCGTATAATCTCCGACGAGAATCAGGGGCGGGGTTATGACCCCGCCCCCGTGCATCAGGGCTTGTTGTCAGAATGGGCACGGTGGAATCCAGGAAGTAATCCAAGTGATGCCACTTTCCCAGCTCCGGGGCTGGGTCGTGCACCCAACACCGACCGGAGGGGTAACGCCAGCCGGTGGACAGGCTGGAGGGGTGCTGAATGGAATAACCCCGCTACTGCAACACTCAGTTGTAAGCGTCCTTGTACCGATGCGATATTGGTCGCAGAACTGATACGTTGGTGGGGGCGTGGGATTGAACCGAGCCCGGGTTCGTTCCTGTAGCACAACGCACTTTTGTGTCCATTCTAAGCAGACATACCAAGAGGGCCATATCCCTAGGTTTGCGCAGTTGAACGTAGCCGGTGGTCCATACGGTGTGATTACAACCGGGTCACGTTCATAAATCTCCACCGCCACCGACCCGAACCCGCACCCGGCACTTCCCGAGGCGATCCAGGCTGTCATCGAGCGGTCCACCTTGGTTTCTTCATCTCCTTTGAGCGTCTCGACCATTGCCAGTGCCATGCCATCGAGTTTCGCTTCCAACGTGCAGCCGTCATCTTTTTCGAGTGTAACATCCGCGGCCGCGTATCCGACGGACGTCAATAACTCTACTACCTCATCCTTGTTCGGCGAGGCGAGCACCGCCGCGGCAAAAGGGTCTGTCGCCAGCACGCCAAGGGCGTATTTCTTGGGCCGCTCGACGACGGTGATGGGCTGCTTAGAAACGGTGATGGGCTGCTTGGCGACGGCGGCCAAAAAGCCCGACCCGGGCACGCCCCAGCGGTCATCCTCATCCTCCGATATGCCCATCGCACCCTTCACCGACTTGATCGCCTCCCACGGGTCGCTGGTCTCCCACGACTTAGCCGACCAACCCGCCCCGTCGCGCTGGTACCACACGGCCACGAGGTTGTTGCCAACCCGTGTAGACGGGTCAGCCAATGCCAGGAAACTCACCACCTGCCCGACCTTGCCGTTCTCCTTGGTGTAGATCGGCGTAAAAGTCCACGGCCCACTCTCGATCTTCGACCGGGCGACGTGGTACGTAGGCTCGGCAACAACCGTGGCCGCCACGGCACAGAGTGCCGCAAACGCAACCGCGTGCCTGCACGACCGCGCCGACGAAGTCAAACGCGACAACCCACGCCAAGCCAACCCCGTCAGCCGTGCCCCGATCCATCGGCCCCGGACAACCCGCCCGTCAGCATGATCGATCAGCGGGGGGGGGGGGGGGGGGGCAAAAAGTGCTTCCAGTATTCGACAGTTTCACAGGGAACTCCTTGTCTATCCAAGCCGAGTGCCCCTGGGCACCACCGGCCATCCTCTGCCCAATCGCATTACGGCGCGACTGGAAGCCGGCTCTCGAACCACTCGACGGCACACAGAGCCTACTAGAAACTCCCCCATCATGCAAACAAAATTCTTTTTGTGCATAACCTGTGCATAACTCTACCCGCCGGGCGCACCTGCCATCACCCCCAAGGGTGCACCGGCCCGTTTTCAATACCGCCGGACCACGCCCCGCACGATCCCCTGTATCTTGCACTCGCGCACGATGATCGGCGAGAACCCAGGGTTAGCCGGCTGCAGGCGGATGTGGTCCTGTTCCTTATAAAACGTCTTGAGCGTGGTCTGCCCGTCGGGCAGCAGGGCGACGACGCGGTCGCCATTGTGGGCCATCTCGGTGCGCTCGATGAGGACATAGTCGCCGTCGAGGATCCCCTCGTCGCGCATGCTCTCACCCTCGACCTTCAGGGCGAACATCGTGCTCGCCCGACCCGGGCGCGGCCCGAGCATGCCGACGAGGTCAATCTCCTCTTCATCCTGCACGCGCTCGATCGGGTACCCCGCGGCGATCTTGCCGACCAGGGGTATCCGCAGCGGGCGCGACTCATCAGGCACCGAGATCCCCGGGGCGATCGACAAAGAGCGTGCCTTGTTCGCCTCGCGGATCAACGCCCCCTTCTTGATGAGCGCCTCGACGTGCTCGAAGACGGTGACCTTGCTGACGCCGATCTCGTCGGCCAGTTCCTGCATCGTCGGCGAGTAGCCGTGGCGCACGCGCCAGTCGCGTATGAGTGAGAGAATCCGCAGTTGCTTCGGGGTCAGGTTCATGGGTGCTGTCCTTTGGTGATAAGTGAAAAACGCCGACGGGCACGGCCTGAACATGGGCCGGCCCCGGTGGGGGTGAACAATCTAATGAAGGGAACGCCAGCAAAGCCCCCCCGGCCTCGGCCAACGTGCCCGGCGATACAGAATGCTCAAACAATCCAGGCTCCAAACAGCCAGACCCCTGCGCAGAACATGGGGGGGTCCTGGCACCGGCAGTCGCCGATGCAATAGTCGTGGCGGGAGAGTTAGAGCCACTGCCAGAGGTGGATGTTGTGCCAACTGACCGGGTGCCCTGCTCCCCCGTTGTTGCACCAACCCGCTCGGCATCCCGCTTCGCCCGCCTGGCTACCCACCGTGCGGGCTGGACCAACGCATCAAGAGCCTCTCGCTGCCGGGCCAACCGGTGCTCGGCACGAAGAACCGCCAAGGCCGAGGCCTCCGTCGGCCCAAGGCCTGCACCCCCCGCCCCCAGAAGAAGCACGCCCGTATCAACCGTCGCGGGCAGGACCCTGGCCATGACCGACGCACCACCATGAACAATCGTCGAGCCGATCGCCGGGTCAATCGCAACGGTGCCGTCATCGCACGGAACGTACGGCCTCTCAAACTCCCCCCCAGGCCCTAGGCGGAGCAGCGCCGACCGCCTAGATCCAAACCGGGGCACTTCAGATAGCCCCGAGCCAGTGCGTGCAATGGGCGGGGCACTCTGGGGCTGCTCCCAATCCAGGGAGGTGAAATCGGTGGTCGCACGCCGGCCTCTGAGCCACCCGAGCAGGTGCGTCAGGGCTGAGCCGGGGGTGAGGGGCAGCACAACCGGCGAGTTGGCCGGGTGGGTGGACAGGGCGGGCGTGCTGGCGGCAGTTGTCACGGGGACCTCCGCGTCTGTGTGTCGAGCATCGACCCGCGCCCGGCACGGCTGTGCCCGGCGCGTCCGCTGTTGGTCTTTGACATGAGCCGTCGAGCAGTCATGGCAAACGCGTGGTCGATGTGCGGCAGGGGTGGGGAGACTTGGTTCCACCTGAGGAAGGCACGCCGCTCCGCGGCACGCAACGCTCGAACCCTTCTAGCCGGTTCTGTCAACAACCCTTTGTCGATACACAAGGGGGTTGGTTGGCAGTTGCTGGGTGTCCTGGACCCTGTACTGATCGACCTAACGAATCTCCTGGCCGCACGTTTGACGACAGGAAGTATCGGCGGCTGTGCGGGGTACGCCGAGGAACGACTCAACAGCTCGTTCGGGTAAAGATAGCCGATGATTGACCGAACGGCAAGGAAAATGTTGGTTTTTTTTCGGTTGTCGGTTTCTGTCGATTGTTGTGCGTTTTTAACCCAATGCCCGGCAAGGGGTTAGAAACCATCGGCAAAGGGTGGGTTTGCCAAATCGAGCGCAAAATGTGCCCGGAAGGGGTGAAGCGGGCTGAGGGATTATCGCAGGAATCAAAACGGCGGGCTGGAAGCCCGCCCCACTTAGCACAAACACAAAAGAGCTTCCTGGATAGATTCGCTGGGCACCTGGCAAGGCTGCTCTCGCAGTCTCGGCCCCACCCAAATGCCCAGCCAGCCTCACCTCTTTACGCCCGCTCGACGACGATCCGGAAGGCATCCACTGCCAGCACGCGTACCCGCGTCCCCGCGTCGATCACCCCGGCATCAGAAACAACGTCCAGCACCCGCCCGTCCAGGTCCATCTTCCCCGATGGGCGGAGCGGCGTCAGGGCGGTGCCCGTGTCGCCGATCGCCGCGGGCAGTGGGCCGCCGCCTACGGTTGCCAGGATCGGCTGGTCGTCGGCCCCGCGCTCTTGCAGGATCAACCGGCCGAAGATCGGCAGCGACTTGGCGTGCTTAGAGATGTAGTAGAGCACTACACCCGTGGTAGCGATCCCGATCGTTACCGATACGAGCCCATACTGCAACCCGCGCCAGCGTGCACCAGGGTCGGCAAAGGGAAGCGCCGATGCCGAGGGGATAAACGTCATTACCAGCCCACCAAAGAGCAACAGCAGCCCCAACGCACCGGCGACCCCAAAGCCGGGCAAGATAAAGACCTCCACCAACAGCAGCACGATCCCCACCCCGATCGCCAGCACCTCCCACCACCCGGCCAAGCCCGTGAGCAACGCCGGCAGTAGCAGCCCGATCATCGCCAGCCCGGCGACGGCCCCCGGTGCGATCAGCCCCGGGTGGATCAACTCAATAAAAATCCCCAAGATGATCAGCACAACCAGCACACTGCGGACGATCATCCCGCTCATAAAACGTGCGGCTAGCTCATACCACGTTTCATCCTGCCGGCCGATCTGCACCCCGGCGCAATAGGCCTTGAGCTCCTCGTCGGTGTTCACCTTCCCCGAGGCCATCTTGTACCGCAGCATCTGATCTTGGCGGAGGGTGATGATCGACTTGCCGTCGCTGACATACTCCAAGAGCGTCCACTGCCCGGCATCGGCAGGCGTGATCACCGGGCGGGTGCTTGGCACCGGCTTGAGGCTCAACTGCAGGTTCGCCTGCGAAACATCTGCGGGGTTAAGAGGTACAGCCGGGCGCAGGTCGGTACTCCCGGGCGTCGCTGCACCCTGTGGGACCTTCGGCGCAGGCTCGGCATCGGGGCTGCTGGCCACCGCGGGCCTGCCCTGCGCGGGCTCCTCGCCAAAGATCATCTGATACTCGTAGCGGTCAACAAACAACTGCTGCCCGGTGGTCTTGTGCTTTACCAGCCAAAGCTCGGCCCCGCGCGAGACAAACCCCTGCACCAGTTTTTCATCCCACCCACTGCGACGGGCGCTGTCGACCAGCTCCGCGACGATCGGCGCGACGATCTTGGACCGCTCGTCGGCGCTCAGGCTCTTGATCCCCGACGCCGGGTTGAAGGCCAGCGGTGCCGCATCGCCAAACGCCGCGGCGTCGCTGACGAGAATCTCCTGGCACGCCAGCGAGATGATCGCCCCGGCTGAATACGCATTGGGGTTGACCCAGGCGATGGTCCGCTTGATCTGCGTCTTCTTGATCGCCGTGCAGATGCCCAGCGCCGCGCCGAGTTCTCCGCCGGGCGTATCGATATCGAATACCACCGCATCGGCACCGGCCAGCTCGGCCTCCTTGAGCCGACGCTGCACGCTGCTGAGCGTGATCGCGTCAATAGGGCCTTGGATCGTGATCACCGCAATGTTCTTGCTCGTCAATGGCCCGGCCGGGGGCACCTGCGGCGGGCTTGCGGGTGTTTCACCTTGCAGACCGGCACCCAGGCCAGGAACAAGAACCCCCAGCAGCAGGAACATCAGCAGCAGACGTGTGGCCTTGAGCATCGCGCCAAGGATAGGTTCCACACCGCCGTGATCGTGCCGACAGGCCGGATGCATGCCCGAGGTGCGGTTAGGATCACCCATGATTGAAGCACCCGTAGCGATCATCACTGGGGCAGGCTCGGGCATCGGCCGAGCCACGGCACTCCGCCTTGGCGACGAGGGATACGCCCTCGTGCTTGCAGGCCGGCGGCGCGACGCGCTGGCCGAGACCGCCGAGCTTTGCTCGGCGGGGGAAATCCTGATCGTCCCGGCGGACCTGCGCAAGCAGCCCGAAGCCGAAGAAGTCATCGACGCCGCAGCCCAGGCCTACGGGCGTATCGACCTACTGGTCAACAATGCCGGGTTTGGGCAGGTCGTGCCGATCGCATCGCAAACGCCCGAGCAGTTTCACGAGACGTTGCTGATCAACACCTACGCCCCGGCGTGGATGACCATGCGTGCCTGGCCGGTGATGCAACGCCAACACAAAGGGTGCATCATCAACATCGGGAGCATGGCGATCTACGACCCCTACCCCGGCTTCTTTGCCTACGCGGCCAGCAAGGCCGCGCTGGCGCTGATGACGCTCTCGATATCCAAGGAGGGCTCGCCTGTGGGCATCCGCGCCTTCTGCATCGCCCCCGGCGCAACAGAGACGCCGATGCTGCGAGCATCGTTTGACACCACCACCCTCCCGGCCGACAAGTGCCTTGACCCGGCCGTCGTTGCGGGCGTGGTCGCCCGCTGCGCCGCCGGGGAACTCGATACGCTCAACGGGCAGACGATCCCCGTGCTGGCAGAATCCGCCAAGGCGCTCCTCTGGGCATTGACCAAGGCCCACCCCTCGGCGTGGCTGAACATGCACCCGCAGTAGTGCACACCCGCGCTGAGTGCGACCATGCCCACACCTACACCCACGCCGCGATCAACGCTCACCAGCGACTACCAGCGCAACTGGCCGGAGTATTTCACTGCCGTGGCAGGCAAGCCACCACGCCAGACGCTCGTACGAGCGCTCGACGCCTTCGAGCGTGAGGAGCCGGCCCCTGAACCCGCCGGCGCGTCAGGGCAGCCTCGCACCTTCATCGCCGTGGACATCGCCACCGGCGAGGGCCGTGATGCACGCGAGATCCTTCGGCGTACTCGCCCACGCTGGAGCGTGCTGGCAACCGACGCCCACCCCGAGGCCGTGCGCCTGAGCATGGCGAAAGTGGACCTCGATCACCTCGACCGCCTGGCCGTGGCCCAGGTTTCGATGGAGGACCTGCCCAGCCACGCTGGGCTGCCCAGGCGTGTGGACCTGGTCAACGCCAGTTTCGCCCTTCCTTTCTGCAAGCCCGAGTCGTTCGCTGCGCTGTGGGGGTGGATCACCACCGGCCTGCGCCCCGGCGGCAGGTTCGCCGGGCAGTTCTTCGGCCAGCGCGACGAGTGGGCCAGCGTGCGCCCCCAGAGCCACTTCTCACGTGCGCAGGTCGAGAAACTGCTGGCCTGCTTCGACATCGAGTGGCTCGACGAGGTCCTCCGCGAGGGGGACGACGCAACGGGCAAGATCAAGATGCACCACGTCTTTCACGTCGTCGCGCGGAAACGATAAAGCTAGTCGTGCACGCGTCCCGGCCAACAAAAAACGCCCGGCAAGTGCCGGGCGCGTTGTACTCCATAATGCCCCCCACTCCACCGCCGCTTAGCGATAGAACTCGATAATCAAGTTCGGGTTGATGTCAAAGGGAATCTGATCACTCGTCGGCGAGGCGACAGCCTTGATCGTCAACTCACCCGGGTTCGTCTCGATCCACTGCGGCACCTGGTGCCCGGGGAGCGACTCCATGTTCTCACGCAGCAACTTATGCACGCCCGGCTTGAACGTGATCGTGTCCCCCGGCTTGATCGTGCAGCTCGGGCGGTCGGTCTTGCGGCCGTTGACCAGCACGTGCCCGTGCACGACGATCTGCCTTGCCGCCCAGATCGTCCGCGCCAGCCCAGCACGACGAACGACGTTGTCAAGCCGGCTCTCCAGCAGCCGCATCAACTGCTCGCCGGTGTTCCCCTTGAGCGTCCCGGCTAGGGCGATATACCGGCGGAACTGCCGCTCGAGCACCGAATAGTGAAACCGCACCTTCTGCTTCTCGTTGAGGCGCAGGCCATAGTCGCGCAGGCGACGCCCACGCAGCCCGTGCATACCCGGATAAATCAACTCACGCTTGCTGGTGTGCTTGGGATTATCCGCAATCGGCACGCCGACGCGACGGGACAACTTGACCTTGGGACCGGTGTATCGAGCCATAGAAAACCTCCGTCGTTTCAGCCGGCGGCCTCGCGGCCACCCGAAACGTGCCGAGAAAATCGGCGACATGTGCCCCTGGCGGAGACCTCCGCTGGGCAGGGATATCCGGGCAGACGCTCTGCACCGGGGCCGAGATTAAAGGCACCCGATCAGCTCAAGGCAAGCCCCCCCAGCCCACCCCAAGTCCACGAATCACTTACCCGTTCCACTTCTTCAGCGCCGGCCCGGTGTAAATGCTCAGCGGCCGGATCAGCCGGTTGTCGGCGTGCTGTTCGCTGATGTGCGCCGCCCACCCTGTAATCCGTGCGGCCACGAATATCGGCGTGTACTGCGGCACCGGTATCCGCATCGTGAAATACGTCATCCCGCACGGGAAATCTACGTTCGGAAAAATCTTCTTCTTCGCCAGCATGATCCCCTGCACCTGCTCACCCAAGGCAAACCACTTCAGCGCAGGCAGCCCGCCGAACGTCCCCGTCAGCGTCCCGGCCATCTTCTTGCCCAGGCCCATCAAGATCCCCGCACGGTGGTCGCCGTTCTTATAGACGCGGTGCCCAAAGCCCATCAGTTTGCGCTTGCTGACAAACGCCTGCTCCATCCACGCATCGACCTTCGCCGTGCCGATGCCGTCCTCGCCGACGTCCTTGACGATCTCCTTGAGCATCTCCATCGCCATCTCGTTGGCGCCGCCGTGCAACGGCCCTTTGAGCGCGCCAATGCCCCCGGCCACCGCGCTATGCATGTCGCTGAGCGTGCCAGCAATTACCCGTGTCGTAAACGTGCTGGCATTAAACTCATGCTCGGCGTACAGGATCAGGCTCACATCCATCACCCGCGCCTCGTCCTTGCTCGGGCGCTTGCCGGTCATCAGATAGAGGAGGTTCGCCGAGTGGTCCAGGTCGGGTGCCCCGCCGAGCTCGCGTCCGATGATCGCCCGCCCGTCGATGACGCACTGCATGTGCCCGATGATCGTCGGTATCTTGGCCAGCAGCCTCTTGGCCTTGCGAAGGTTTGCCGATGGTGAGTTGTCCTGACAATCTACATCCGTGTGCCCCAGGATGCTCACGGCCGTGCGCAGCACGTCCATCGGCACCGCACGCCCACTGGCCAGCCAGCCCCCGGCTGACTCGATAAACGCCGTCGCCGCCGGGTGCAACGCACGCTCGGCGACCACCTCAGCCTTGAACCGCGCCAGCTCCGCAGGCGATGGCTTGTGCCCCTCCAAAAGCAAAAACGCGACCTCCTCAAACGTCGCGTGCTCGGCCAGGTCGTGAATCTCGTACCCCCGGTAGATCAACTTATCCTGCTCGATCGAGCAGACACCCGTCTGTCCACCGATCACACCCTCAAGCCCCTTGGCAAACGCGGCCTGCTTGTCCGCAGCACCACCACCAGATGCCGACACAGACGCAGGCGAACCAGATACAACACCCATGCGGTGCTCCTTGTGCAGACTCAGAATATAGACCTCTCCCCGCGAGTACGTTTTCAACTCCCTCATCACCCCCCACACCAACCCTCACCGCTCCCGCATCCCCTCCCCCGGTGCTCCCGACCGCGTCGGCAGTTTGGCGTTGGTCCACTCAAACATCCCCCCGGGAAAGAACTGCACATCTGAGTACCCCGTGGTGATCAGTTTCTTGGTCATCGCACGTGCCGTCGAGGAGCTTGGGTCCTGCCCATAGACGATCATCCCGCTGAAGCGCGCCAAACGCGGGTCGCGTTCACCCTCCCGCCCCGTAATCTGCGTGAGTGTCAGGTTCGTCGAGCCTGGTATTCGATCGGCCTCCCACTCCGCACGCGAGCGTGTGTCCACGAGCAGAATCCCCCGCGACGGCTCGTCCACCGCCCGCTGCACATCCTTGAGCGTCGCGAGATCATCCTCAATATCCGCATCGCTGATCTTCCCGGCGCACGCGCCCAGCAACGCCCCGATGCACAGCACCAGCACCCACCGACCAACCCGCCGTGCATGCGTGCAACCCGTCCAACCCATGCCCGCAAAGAGACTTGTATCCATCCCGTATCATTGCCTACTTGCCCACCCCGCGTACGCTCGGGCATGAACCTCGACCTCACCGGCAAGCACGCCCTGGTCTGTGGCGGTTCCTCGGGCCTGGGCCTGGCCTCCGCCGTCGAGCTCGCCCACCTCGGCGCCAGCGTCGCACTCCTGGCCCGCGACCGCGACCGCCTCAACGCCGCCATCGCCACACTGCCGACCTCTGCCCAACAGCACCACACCGTCATCACCGCCGACCTGGCCGAGCCGCACGCCGCACGCGATGCCGTCGCCAGCCACCTCGCCGCCCTCCCCCCCACCACCGGCAGCACCATCCACATCCTGGTAACCAACACCGGCGGCCCACCCCCCGCCCACGCCCTGGCCGCCCCCGTCGATCAATACGAGCACGCCTTCGTCGCCGGGCTGCTCGCACCGCACCTGCTTGCCCAACTGCTCGTGCCCGCGATGAAGGCCACCCGCTACGGGCGCATCATCAACATCCTCTCCACCGCCGTCAAGCAACCCATCCCCACCCTCGGCGTATCCAACGCCGTGCGCGCGGCCGTCGCCAACTGGGCCAAAAGCCTCGCCAACGACCTCGGCCCCGCCGGCATCACCGTCAACAACGTCCTGCCCGGCTACACCCGCACCGAGCGCCTCGCCGGCCTCATCACCGCACGCGCGCACGCGACCAACCGCACCGAGCCACAGATCGAGCACGAACTCGTCGCCGCCATACCCGCCGGCCGCTTCGGCCACCCCGCCGAGTTCGGAGCTGCCGTCGCCTTCCTGGCCACACCCGCCGCCGCCTATATCAACGGCATCAACCTCCCCGTCGACGGGGGACGCCTCTCGGGGCTTTGAAACAATCTTTCAGATCCCGGTGGGGCGGTCTTGTAGGTGCGGTGGGCTTCCAGCCCGCCTCGTTGCTTTTCTCAAACCCTCACACCCGCTCCCCTGCACCCCGCACCCCAGACCCCTCAATCGGCGTATGCGCCGCAATCGCCCCCCGCGTCGCCTGCGCAATCGACGCCGCATCAATTCCCGCCTGCACCATCTGCTGCGCCCTCGAATCCTGATAAATCCAAGCATCCGGCAGCCCCAGCCGCACCACCCTCGATGCATCCAGACCCATCTGCTGCGCCGCGTCCACCACGGCCGAGCCAAACCCATTGACCACGCTGTGGTCCTCCACCGTAACAACCGGCATACGCCGCGACAGCAGCGCACGTATCAACTCATGGTCCACTGGCTTGGCAAACCGCGCGTCATACACCGCCACCCGATGCTCCATCAGCATCAACTCGGCACCCTGCACCGCATCGATCGCGCACGTCCCGAACGCCAGGATCGCCGCCTCGGGCAACTGCGCATCACTCCCACCGCCCACCTCCAGCACATCCAACCCCGGCGTCAAGCACCGCGCACGCCCAAGCACAAACGGCGGGCACGCCTGCGACGCAAACCGCTCCGATACGTTGTCCCTCGGATACCGCACGCTCGACAGCCCCGCGTCATAATTCCGCATGAACTCCACCGCCGCCGAGAGGCTCGGCTCATCCATCGCCCCCATGATCGCCGCCCTGGGCAGCACACGCAAAAGCGCGATATCGCAGAACCCATGGTGCACCGCCCCGTCGCCGCCGACCAGCCCGGCACGGTCCAGCAGCAGCCGAACCGCCAACCCCTGCAGGCTCACCTCCTGGAACGCCTGGTCAAATGCCCGCTGCAAGAACGTGCTGTAGACAGCCAAGAACGGCTTGTGCCCCGTCTTGGCCATCCCCGCCAGCATGTCCAGCGCGTGGCTCTCGCAGATACCCGTGTCAAACGACCTCTCCGGGTAGAGCTTGAGCAACTTGGAGACTCCCGTCCCATCGGGCATCGCCGCCGTCGCTGCGACGATCTTACCGTCGCGCTTCATCGCCTCGACCATGATGTCCCCGATCGCCGCCGTGAACGACCGCCCGTCCTTCTTGAGTTCAACCCGGCAACCCTCGCTCACCACCGCCGCGCCGTCCGGGTCGCTCCCCGACACACTGAACGCCGGCGGCGAGTGGAACGTGCTGCTGTCGCTCTCGGCAAACCCAAACCCCTTCCCCTTGATCGTCTTGACGTGCAGCACCATCGGCCGGTCAAAGTTCCGCGCCTCACTGAGCACTCGGATCAACTGCTCCAAATCATGCCCATCGACAGGCCCAACCGTTGCGAGCCCAAAGTGCTCAAACCACGAATCCTCGTTGAGCATGTGCTTGAACGCCTCACTCCCCTTGTGATACGCTTCACGCACCAGCGACCCCCCCGGTAGCCCCTTGAGCATCTCCTTCGCCTTGCTCTTAAGCCCCCCATAGCGCGGGCTGAGCCGCACATGATTGAAATACTCCGCCACGGCCCCCTGCGGCTTGCTGATGCTCATCCCGTTGTCGTTAAGCACAACAAGGAACTGCCTCTTGAGCGTCCCCGCGCCGTTGAGCCCTTCCATCGCAACGCCGTTGACGATCGAGGCATCACCGATGATCGTCGCCACGCGCCGCCCGCCGGGGTTGGTTGCCGGGTCGAACCCTTCACCGTTGAGCGTGTCGCCGCGCGCCATGCCCACGGCCGTGCTGATCCCCGTGCCCGCGTGCCCGACGCTGAAGAGGTCGTACGGGCTTTCCCTCGGCTCGGGGAACCCTGCCATCCCCTTGCTCGTGCGCAGCCCATCAAGCATCGCCAGCCGGCCGGTCAACAGTTTGTGCGGGTAGCACTGGTGCCCGACGTCAAAGAGCAGCCGGTCGTGCGCAAAGTCAAAGACATAGTGCATCGCGATCGACAACTCGACCACGCCCAGGTTCGGTGCAAGGTGCCCGCCGGTCTTCATCACCTGCCCACAAATAGCCCGGCGGATCTCCAACGCCAACTGCTGCAACTGCGGCACCGACATACCCCGCAAATCCGCCGGCGACCGCAGCGAGGGCAGGAGTAGTTCAGGGTGGGGGTGAGCACGGGCACTAGAGTTGTTATCCGTCATGCGTGTTCTCAAATCATCTCGGCACCCGGCTTCAAGCCTACATGCCTTCTACAGCCAGCCGAAAACGCGGCTGCCCGACAATATGCAAGAGTTTAGCGACCCAACGGCACGCCAATATCCCATCCCTTAAACCCCTCCCCCGAGGGAAGTGGCAGGGGTAGGGTTGACTGACGCCAAAGTGAACCCCGGGGGACACTCTTTCCCTCGCCCCACGGTCTATGATTACCGCTCAAGTTTTTACCATCAGACCCCAAACAAAATCCAAGGATCACGCATGAAGGCCATCGATCTCAGACCAGGCTTCGGCATCAAAATGGACGGCAAGTTCTGCGTCGTCACAGGCTACGAGTTCCGCAACCCCGGCAACCTCCGCTCCTTCGTCAACCTCAAGTTCAAGGACGTCCAGCGTGGCGGCGTCGTCGAACGCCGCTTCAACCCCGCCGACGAGGTCGAGATGATCGACCTCGACCGCAGGCCCATGGAGTTCCTCTACAAAGAGGGCGAAGACGCCGTCTTCATGGACAGCGAAAACTACGACCAGGTTACCGTCGGCAAAAACACACTCGGCGAGTCCCTCCTCTACCTCCGCCCCAACGCCACCGCCACGCTCCTGCTGCACGAAGGGCGCCCACTGCTGGTCGAACTCCCAGGCTCCGTCGAACTGGCTGTTACCGAAACCGAGCCGGGCGTCAAGAACGCCACCGCCACCAACGTCATGAAGGAAGCCACCATGGAGACAGGCCTCAAAACCCGCGTCCCCGGCTTCATCAACGTCGGGGAGGTCCTCCGCATCTCCACCGAGAGCGGCTCCTACCTCTCCCGCGCCAAGGAGTAACACTCCTGCCGCCCGCCGGTGCCAACCTCGCTTTGATCGGCCTGCGCTGCTCGGGCAAAAGCACCGTCGGCGTACTCGTCGCCCAACACCTCGCCCGACCGTTCATCGATCTCGACGACGCCACGGCCGTCGAACTTGGCCACCCCACGCCCGCCCTCGCTCTGACCCACCTCGGCATCGACGCCTTCCGCGCCGGCGAACTGCACGCGCTCGTCAAAACCCTTGCCACCGCCGGCCAAGTCATCGCCCTCGGCGGTGGCACACCCACACACCCCGACACCCTCGACATTCTCATCCACCAGCGCAACGCACGCCGCCTGGCGATCGTCTACCTCCGCGCCCAACCCCAAACCCTCAAACACCGCCTCGCCCAGACCGACACCCGCACCCGCCCACCCCTGCTCGGGCAAGACCCAGTCGAAGAAGTCGACGCCATCTTCGCCCAGCGCGATACCCTCTACCGCCAACTCGCCCACCGCGTCATCGAGGTCGACGACCTCCCACCCAACCACGCCGCGCTCGCTACTGAGGCATGGTTCAACCACTACATCACCGGCTGATGTGGATCTCCCATTCCTCTTATTCGAACCCCTCCCCCGAGGGGCGGGGCAGGGGTGGGGTTAGATTCTTCGGTCATTCACAATTCAAGAGGTTTGCGGAGGGGGCGGAGGTTGGCGCAGAGACGCGGAGTAAATGCCTGGGGTGATGCTTGCGGCCACCAAAGCCACCCACAAACAAACTTGGTCACTCTGCCACTGTGACACTGTGCCACTTTGCATCTTCCCCCTCTGCTCCTCAGTCCTCTGAGTAACTTCCCCTCTGGGCCCTATGGGGCTCTGGAGTAAAGCTCCGTCTTTTCTTATCCACTCCCCACCAACCGCGCCCGCAGCCCCGCCAGCACCTCACGCTGCTGCCCATCGGTCGGCTCGGCTGTGATCCCTTCCAGCGCCTGTGCAGCACGCCCCGGCTGCGACAGGTCGTTGACGCACACCAGCGCCAGCAGCAGCCGAACGCCCGTCCCCTCCACATCCTTCGGGTACGCGAGCAAAAAACTCTCAAACGCATCAGCCGCGAGCGCCCGGCTGCCGCTGCCCATCAGCAGCATCCCCAACTCCTGCTGCTGCCGGCTCGCCAGCGAGGCCTGTTTGCCAGGCCCACCGGCCAACACAAGCAACTCCCCGTACCCCACCGCTGCGCCACCCGCATCACCGGCCGAGAGGCGGTCGATCACCCTTGCCCGCGCTGCCGCGAGCGCCTCAGAAACCGCATCGGGCAGAACCTTCCTCTTCCCCTGGACAACCTCACGGAACTCCTGCCGACGGCGTCGCTGCTTAATCATGGCGAACAAGTCCAGCCCCTCACTGGGCAGCACCTTCGTTGCCATCAATGCCATCGCCACCGCAAAGCCCGCCGCGTACCCGCCCATGTGCGCAAACGTCGCCACGTTCCCAGACCACCCCAACCCGGTGAAGACAACGTCCCTTGCGATTGCAATCCCGATAAAGACAAACGCCGGCCACCACCGCACCCCGAAGATAAAAAACCAGTAGAAGACCCGCACGCTCGTGCGCGGGAAGAGCGCGATATACGCACCGGTAACCCCCGCGATCGCCCCCGATGCCCCCGCAGCCCCAGCATGCTCTAGGACCACGTGCGTCCCGCCAGCAAGAACACCCGCGCCCAGATAAAAAACCAAAAAACCTACACGACCAAATCGGTCCTCGACATTCGGCCCAAAGACCCACAGCACCAGCATGTTCCCCGCGATGTGCATGAACCCGATGTGCAAAAACTGGCTCGTGATAAACGTGTACCACGTCGGTCCATCCCCCGCCAGCGCCAGCCTATCGAACAACTCGTTGGCCGCACCGGGATAGTTGCGCCCATACGCCTCAAACCCCGCAAAGACCAAAATGTTCACCGCAATGAGCACCCACGTAACCACCGGCCAGCGGTGCAGCGCACGGTCTGTCCCCAGTGGTATCAGCACGCCGCGACAATAGCAGCCCCCCTGCTGCTACGACCCCCGGATCGTCAACCTACCACCCTCCCCGGCCAGCATGTCGCTGTAACTCTGGCTGAGCACCTCCCCCAGCACCGGCGCGAACGCTTGCCCCAGCAACTGCACCTGCCGGTAGCACTCCGGCAACGGCTGCCTGGGCGTGATCAACGCCTCTAACTCCAAAAACGTACCCAGCTCCTCCACCTGGTCCAGATGAATACGCACCCCCGAATGCATCCACACGCTCCGCGTCTTCTTGACCACTACCCACACCGACGGCACCCCGGCACCAAACCGCAACTCCGCCTGCGCCTGGCTCAATATCGTAAACCTGCTCACCCGCGCCGCGGCACGATCAGGCCGGTGGTACAGAATCCACTCCGTCGCCTGCCCAGCCGCCTCACGCCTCTTCAGCCGGCCCTCGGCCAGACGAAAATACGTGTCCGTCTGCTCCAGCGTCGCCACCCACGCCGCCTTGATCTGCCGGCACAGCGTCCGCGCCAACGCTAAGTCCCGAAGCTCGGCCTTGAACTCCACGTTCTCCATACCACATGCATCGGCCCAAAGCCATGCCAGCGTGTACGCACCCCCTCCCACACCCCCCACGCACACGCCCTGGCTATCCCAACCCCCCCCGCCAGCCAGTTATCTGGACGCGGCAAAAAAGAAAACATCCCCCTACGCCACCAGCCCCTTGGTCAGACGCATGAACGCCGTCTCGAGGTTCACCGACTCCTCGGCAAACTGGATCATCCGGTACCCATGGTTGACGAGAATATTGGGTATGTCCGAGAGCTCAAACTTCCCCCCATGCTCGAACGTTACGTGCAGCATCGGCACCTGCGCACCGGCCACCACCGGCCCGTTGCCCTCGATGATCTCGATCTTCACCACACCCGGCACCTTTGCCAACAGCTCCGCCGCCTGCTGCCACCGCGCAGCCACGGCCACCTGCACCACCTGCCCCATCTTCGCACGCCGAACCGCCTCACCCACCGTCCCGCTAAAAAGCAACTGCCCGCGCTCGATGATCCCCACCACGTTGCACATCTCGGCCAGCTCTGGCAAAATGTGGCTGCTGATGATGATCGTCTTGCCCATCCGCTTGAGTTCCTTGAGCAGCTCGCGCATCTCTACCCGCGCACGCGGGTCTAGCCCGCTGGCCGGCTCGTCCATCAGCAGCACCTTGGGGTCGTGCAGCAGCACGCGCGCGACGCTCAGCCGCTGCTGCATACCCCGCGACAAACTGTTGACCTCCGCCGTCGCCTTGTAGTTCAGGTCCGTCAGGTCCAGCACGTCCTTGACGACCTTCCGCCGGTTGTTGCCGTGAATGCCATAGCACGCGGCAAAGAACTCCAGATACTCCACCACCACCATGTCCGCGTACGCACCCATAAAGTCAGGCACGTACCCGATGATCGGGCGGATCACCCGGTTCTGATACCCCACCGTCAGCCCGTCGATCATCGCCTGGCCCGAACTCGGCTTGAGCAGCGTTGCCAAGATCTTGATCGTCGTCGTCTTGCCCGCCCCGTTGGGACCGATGAACCCGAAGCAGTCGCCGGGGTTGATCGCCAGGTTCAGGTTGTCAAGGGCGATAAACTCGCCGTACTTCTTCGTCAGGTTGATCGTCTCGATCATCGCCATGGTTCTCGCCTCGCTGGCCGCGCTATTGCGGCCTCGGTATCACTGCCGGGTCGTCGGCAAGAGGGTAGATCCAACGCACCAGCACACGCCCGCTGCTGGGAACCGCACGCCCGTCTACCGCCAGCCCCACTGGGCACGGTACCTCGTCAAGGTACCCCATCACAATCAAGCACGGCTGCGTGAACCACCGCGACAGGTCCAGGTCGTGGCCCTCACGCCGAGCGACACCGACTGGGATATCTGACCCAAGCGTGTCCGGCGGGTCGAGCACGTTAAAGAGGCTCAGCAGCAGCATATCGCTCTCAAAGTCGGCCCGGATACGCGGGGCACCGACGTTTAGCCCACCCTGCGACCCCCGCGGCATCGTCTTGGTGATAAACGAATCCGCCGACACCCACTGTGCAGTGTCGTTGAGCACCAGCAACTCGCCAGGCGCCCAACTGGAAACCTTCCGCGCGATCCCCACGGCCTGCAACTGCCCCTGGTAACCACCCGACGCAGGGATCCGGCTCTGCCCACGCACCGCGATCAGCGACACATCCTTCAGCGGCACGGAGAACTCGTGCTGCAACGCCCCCTGCACGCGCCAGCCGATCCCATCGGGCGGCACACCGATCGTTAGCGGCGTGATCGAGGGTGGCTGCCCCTTGACCGCATCGGGGGACACCGGCAAGGGCATCTTCATCGCCGCCGGGCCGAGCCAGTCGATCGTGAAACTCTTGACCGTCCCGCGCGCCGGCACGCGCACCTGCTCGGGCGAGCGCGTCGCCACCGCATAGTCGCGAGCATCGGGGAAGACGCTCTGAGAATCCCCCAGTGCGCTCGGCGGTGGCTCCCACGCAGACACCGCCGCGGAGACCTCACCACCGGCATCAACGCCACCGGCAAGGCCGAAGGTCTGCTCGCCGTACCCCGGCAGACTCGCGGCGGCAAAGATACGCGCCGACTGCGTCGGCTGCCCCGACACCGCGTCCAAGATCGTCAGGTGCCGAACGCTCGTCTTGTTCGGCCGCAGCAACTGCGCGCCCGTCCACGCCAATGCCGTGAAGCCCGCACCCACTAAAACAAATCCCAGCCACGCATACTGCGTACGCCCACTCTTGCGAAGGATGTGAAACCCGAGCGGCCCGGCGGCGACCCAGTACGCCGCAAAGACCAGGAACGCCAGCAGCAACCCCAGCGCGGCCTTGCCCGTCCGGCTGATCGAGCCGGCCAGCGTTGTGTCCACCGCGACCTGCTCCCGGCTGGAAAACTTGTGCGGCGTGCGCGATGTGCCGGCCTTGACCGTCGCTAGTTCAATGATCTCCGATGCCGTTGGCGTCCGACCGCGCCGGCCCAGCACCCGGTTCCAGAACGCCTCCGCCTGCACCGCACCCAGCGAGGCCAGCGCCCGGCTGCCCACATCCACGCCCACCAGTGTTACCGCCCCACTGCCGACGGTCCGCCGCACGGCCAGGAGTTTGCCGTCCTGCGAAACGATCAGTCTCTGCCCCTCCTGCGCTAGCCCGTTGGGCAGAACCTTGAAGCTCTGCACCGGCGAGCTCGTGGGCAGCGCAATCGGCTTGTGCGTCAGCCACGGGCGGTAGTTGTTCAGGTCAGCCGCCTCATCGCGCGAGACCGTTACGCGCGGCATGATGTCGGCCAGGGGCTGGGCCGGGTTGGTCCACGCCTGCCCGACGGGCGAGAGGACCACCACCAGATGCCCGCCGCGCTGCACCCACTGGCCAAGGGCCTGCGCCTGCTGCTCGACCAGGTCCGTCGGCTCGGCGTCGCTCCCATTGCCGGTCCAGACGATCGTGCTAAAGGCCCACAGGCCCATCCAGCGGTCGGGCATGTTCGATGCGCCCAGCCCCGACACGAGCATGACGCGCTCGTTGGCCATCGCGGCCCATGGCACCGAACTGGTCGCGGGCAGTGCATAGAGATCCAGCCCCGCCGTGGCTCGTCCGACAACGCCGATCATGCCGAGGTCATCACCAACCATGCGAGCCTGCCCGGGCTGGAAGGCGACCCGCCCGAGTTGCTTGCCGATGCGGTCGAGGCCGGCCGCCCGCTCGTCGGCATTCCCCTCGCGGGCCTCGTGGGCCGAGAGGACGAAGGTGGTGTTGCCCGAGTCGCGGAACGTCAGTCGCGGGTAGAGCCAGAGGGAGGTTTTGGTCCCGGGGTTGGTCGCAACGGTTGCTTGATACTGAGCCGTGTCACCATCCTGGTCGCGCACGCCTAGGCGGACGACGATATCGCGTGCTTGTGTGCCAAGGTCCTGCACCTGCACCTGCACGCCTGTCCAGGTGCCCGGCCTGGCGACGTTGCCGACGCCGAACTGCAGGACGCGGAGGTCGACTTCCGCCGCAGTGCCCT
The DNA here is from genome assembly GCA_046339895.1 of bacterium. Taxonomy (GTDB): domain Bacteria; phylum Planctomycetota; class Phycisphaerae; order Phycisphaerales; family UBA1924; genus JAJTGZ01. The sequence continues at coordinate 66,283 of JBKDDT010000004.1, forward strand.
GTGCGCCGCCGGCGCCGATCTGTGTTTGCCCGGGACGCTCGGGGTTGGCGGCCTGCCTGGCCTGTGCGGGGGTGGCGTCAACGCAGTGCTCGCCGGCGATGCCGAGGATCAGGATCAACAACCCCAGAGCTCGACTGCTAGTCCGCATAGGCCCGTGAGTGTACGTCGTGCCGGTCGTATGGGGTTTGGGGGTTGGATCGCCCGCAACAACTGTCCGATGGGCAGGATGCTCACGGCGACGTTGAGAGCCTCGCTGGCGGGCGAGCCCTCGGGAGGCTCCAGATGTATGCCCGACCCCGCCGGGAGGCACCTGGGGCATCGTGGTGCAAGTCCGGTTTTGGTCGCAACTTTGTGGAGATCTGCCGGGCACCCTGCGCAGTTGAGCCGGGGTGGCCGATGGTCGATAGGGAAGCACCGGCATGTGCCGGGTGGAGGCCGGCGGGATGAGTGAGCTGACGCTTGGGGTCTGGTGCTTGATTGCGGCGGTGATCGCCGTGTGCGTTTTCTGCACGCTCTATGTGCTCGCGTCGATCGTGCGTGATGCCACCCGGCGGATCGAGTTGTACCGGCGCGTCGCGGAGTTGCGTGCGGAATATGACAAGAGGATGGCCGAGATTACGGCGCGGGGGCTTGAAATAGACCACTACCGCCTCGGGGGCGTTGACATCGTGCCCGATGCGAGGAAGAAGGCGGCGTGATCACGGGGTGGTAGCTTAACTCCAGGGCCCTGAGGACCCAGAGGGGAATCACTCAGAGGACGGAGGAGTAGAGGTTTTCACAGTGGTGTTGAGAGTTGGCTTTGTGGGAGCCATTTGCCCGCAACCCCTTTGGGGTTGGAGAGGATGCAACCTGCAAACCAATCGAGGTTGAAGGGGCTGTGAGTCAGAGCTGGTATGTACTCCGCGTTCATCCGCCAACTTTCGCGCCCTCCGCGAACATCTTCTTCTTGGGTCTTTGGCGTCAGTCAACCCCACTCCTGCCCCTGGCCCCGGGGGAGGGGTTATGAATGCAACGAGTGATTAGGCTTGGCTGCTAGCCGAGGAAGGCTTCGTAGCCTCGGGCGAGGAGGTTGGTGGAGGGTTGCTTGGCGTGTGGTTTGCCTGTTTTTTTGCCTGCGGGTCGTGTGGCCATGAGTTTATCGACGGCGGGGTCGATGCTGCTGCGGAGGTCGGCCAGGCAGGCGTCTGCCGTGGGTTTGCTGCCTGGGTGCATGAGGTGTGCGAAGGCGCGGGCCATGCCGGAGTTGGAGACAAAGTCGGGGATGATGGCGAAGCGTTTGTCGGCGTCCTTCATGAGTTTGAGCATGTTTTTGACGGCGGCGTGATAGTCGGTCAGGTCGTTGTCGGGGCGGAAGCCGTGGTCGAAGGGGTTGTTGGCCCCGCACCCCCAGACGGTGATGCCCGACTTGTGCAGGGCCTTGAGGCGCGGCTTATCAATGGTGTGGCTCGCGGCGGCGGGGACGAAGATGTCCGCCTGCACGTCAAAGAGGGCCTTGGCCTTGGAGGCCTTGCAGTCGATGAGAGTGGTTTTTTTGTTGTACGCGTGATGCCCGGCGGGTGGGAGCCGCCGGCCATTGTTGAACGATGCGGTAACGAGGTGGCCGGCGCGGAGGCCGGCTTGGTCGATGGCGATGCGGACGGTGCCGGGCTTGTCGCCGGCGCTGCTGACGGCGACGATGACAGCACCTCGTTGGGCGAGGTAGAAAGCGGTGAATGCGCCGACGGCGCCAAAGCCCTCGATGATGACGCGCTGGCCTTTGATGTCGCGGTTGTTGAGGGCGTAGTAACGCTCGATAGAGCGTGCGACGCCTGCGCCGGTGGCGACGTCGGCGACCAGCCAGTGCCGGTGGCCTTTGGGTGGCTCTGGGAGGTCGCTGGGAACGGGGGCCTCAACCCCGGCGCGGACGCGGTCGATGGTTTTTTGTATGGACTTGGGGTCAACGTTGCGGTCGTGCTGGAAGTGCCCGATGATGATGCCAGCCTGAGGGTGTGCGAGGCCTGTGGCGGCCTGGATGGCGGGGGTGGCGTCGAGGACCTCATCGACGCCGACGTCGCCGCCTGTGCCGTAGTGGTGGCGGAGGTAGGGTGCGATGTGCTTGTACCAGCGGAGGAGGATGTCTTTTTTGTCTGCGGCGCGGTGGTCGTAGCGAAGGACGGATTTGGCACCGCCGATATCGGGGCCGCAGACTCGGAACTTGACGCCCATGGTTTTGGCAAGGAAGATGGCTTCTTCGCGTGTGCCGGTGTCGTGCATGCGAGTGCCGCCGCCTGCGGCGTTGCCGCGGAGTTCGTCGATGCAGAGCCAGCCCTGGGCGCAGGAGTGCTGGTCGTTCCATGCGACGACAAGGGCGGGTGCGCGGAAGAAGTGTTTCTCGAAGAGGTCAAAGCCGAGTGCGGGCATAGGTGGGATTTCCGGTTGCGAGCAGGGGATGGTAGGGTTGGGTGGAGCTGGGGGCAGGTTACTCAGAGGACGGGGGTACGGAGTAGAAATACAGAGAGAATTTGTACTCCAGAGGCCCAGATGTCCCAGGGGGGAGAGGGTTAGTGGCAGAGTTACAGAGTGGCAAAGTTTTTTTGTGGACGGCTTTGGTGGTGGAAGTATGAGCCATGCATCTACTCGGCGTTCCTTCGCTGAGCTCCGCTGCGTCCGCGAACCTCTTCTGCATAGTCTTCGGGGTGAGTCAACCCCACCGCTTCCCCTCCCCTCGGGGGACGGGGTTCTGAGAAGCAAAACGCCCCCGCGTTTTGCGGGGGCGTTGAGGAGCGTTAGCGAGCCCGGTGTGGTGGGGTTAGTCTTTGTGGGCGTGTTGGTCGATCATCATGCCGTAGAAGGAGCGGTAGACGAAGAAGGCGGAGGTGAGGAAGAAGACGGTGGCGAGGGTGATGGTCAGGGGGTTGTGGACGAAGCCGGGGTCTTTGACGTGGATCGCGAGCTCGACGGCCAGGAGGCCGAAGAGGGTGGTGAACTTGATAACGGGGTTGAGGGCGACGCTGCTGGTGTCCTTGAAGGGGTCGCCGACGGTGTCGCCAACGACGCATGCGGCGTGGAGGTCGCTGCCCTTGCCGCGGCCGGAGTTTTTGTATTCCGGGTCGGTCTCGACAATCTTCTTGGCGTTGTCCCATGCACCGCCGGCGTTGGCCATGAACATGGCTTGGTAGAGCCCGAAGAGGGCGATGGAGATGAGGTAGCCGACGAAGAAGAAAGGTTCGACGAAGGCAAAGCTGAGTGTGGCGAAGAAGATGCCCAGGAAGATGTTGAACATGCCTTTCTGGGCGTATTCGGTGCAGATGGTAACGACCTTGGTGCTGTCTTGCTGGCTGGCTTTGGTGCTGCCGTCGAGTTTGATGTTGGCCTTGATGAACTCGACGGCGCGGTATGCACCGGTGGTAACGGCCTGGGTGCTCGCGCCGGTGAACCAGTAGATGACGGCCCCGCCGGTGATGAGGCCCAGGAGGAAGGGTGCGTGCAGGAGTGAGAGTTTGGCGACGAGCTCGGGCTGCAGGCCGCCTGTGAGGACAACGATGATGGAGAAGATCATCGTTGTGGCGCCAACGACGGCGGTGCCGATGAGGACGGGCTTGGCGGTGGCCTTGAAGGTGTTGCCGGCGCCGTCGTTTTCTTCGAGGAAGGTTTTGCCCTTGTCAAAGTCGGGGTCGAAGCCGAACTGCTGCTTGACATCGGCGTGGATGTTGGGGATGGCCTCGATCTGCGAGAGCTCGAAGACGCTCTGTGCGTTGTCGGTAACTGGGCCGTAGCTGTCGACGGCGATGGTAACGGGGCCCATGCTCAGGAAGCCGAATGCGACGAGGCCGAAGGCGAAGACGGCGGGCGCGAGCATGATCGAGCTGAGGCCGAGTGTGCTGATGAAGTAGGCGACGGCCATGAGTGCGATGATGGCGATGCCGAGCCAGTATGCGGAGAAGTTGCCGGCGACGAGGCCGGAGAGGATGTTGAGGGAGGGTCCGCCCTGCTCGCTGCTCTTGACGACCTCGCGGACGTGTCGGCTGTGGACGCTGGTGAAGGCCTTGACGAGTTCGGGGATGATGGCGCCAGCGGCGGTGCCGCAGCTGATGATGGTTGCGAGCATCCACCAGAAGTTGGGGTCCAGGCCGTAGCTGCTGGCCGCGCTGCCGCCGAGCATGAACCAGCTAGCGACGTAGGTGAGGATGATGGAGACGCCGCTGGTGAGGAAGACCAAGAGCGTCAGGGGGTGCTCGAAGTTCATGGCCAGCGCGTCGCGGTAGTTGGTTCGGGCGAGGAGTTCGTTGATCCAGTAGCTGCCGGCGGATGCGACGACCATGAGGATGCGCATGACAAAGAGCCAGACGAGGAGTTTGATCTGGATGATCTGGGCTCGCTCGCGTGCGGGGGCGACGACAGCGGTGGCCTTGGCGACGGTGGCGGTCGAGGCGGCGTCGGCCTTGAGGGTGGTGAGGCGTTGCTTGGTCGTCTCGTCGGTAGAGAGCTCGATGCGTTTGGTGAGTGCGGCCTGGTAGGAGGTGTTGGCGGCGACGTCGACGATGCTGGTGGCGTAGGCGAAGTTTTCGGTGCGGCCGTTGCCGAGATCGACGGCCTTGGGGGCGAAGATGCTCGGGGTGATGGCGATCATGGTAAAGACGATGAGGGCGACGCCTGTAACGCCATAGGTCTCAAAGCCGTCGGCGGAGGGCCCGACGGAGTCGCCGGCGTTGTCGCCGACGCAGTCGGCAATGACGCCGGGGTTGCGTGCGTCGTCTTCTTTGATCTTGAAAACGATCTTCATGAGGTCGCTGCCGATGTCGGCGATTTTGGTGAAGATGCCCCCGGCGATGCGGAGTGCGGCTGCGCCGAGGGACTCGCCGATGGCAAAGCCGATGAGGCAGGCCCCGGCGAGGTCGCCGGGCAGGAGCAGGAGGATGGCGAGCATGATGAGCAGCTCGACGCTGATGAGCATCATGCCGATGGACATACCGGCCTTGAGGGGGATGGCGTAGCAGGGGAAGGGCTTGCCGCGGAGGGAGGCGAAGGCGGTGCGTGAGTTGGCGAAGGTGTTGACGCGGATGCCGTACCAGGCGACGAGGTATGAGCCGAGGACACCTACAACGGCGAAGGCGAGGATGAGCAGGACGCGACCGAGGGAGAAGCCGGCGCTGAACTCACCTGTAGCGGCATCGATGTTGGGGGTGGGTGCGAAGACGCCGAAGTAGATGGCCGTGATTGCGCCGATGAAGATGAAGAGTTTGGCGAGGAACTTGCCCTGCTGGACCATGTAGGCCTTGCAGGTGGTGTAGATGAGTTCCGAGACGTCGAGCATGCTCTTGTGGACGGGGAGGCGTTTGAGCTGGAGGTAGATGACCAGGCCGAAGATGAGGCCGAGGATGGAGATGACAAAGCCCGACAGGAGCAGGTCGTGCCCGCCGATGGATGAGTTGAAGAACTTGACGTTGTTAAGGTTGGGGATGACGAGATTGGCCTCGCCGGCGGGGCGCTGGAAGACGGGTGTGTCGGCGTTGACAGGCGCGGCGGCGAAGGTGGGGACAGCAAAGAGGCAGAGCAGGAGTGTGCACAGTGCCAGCAGGAAGGTTTGGCAGCGGTGGTGTTGCGTGGGGCACGGCTTTGGAGTAGGGGTGTGGCTCGGTGTGCTTGAGGTCACGTTCTGGCTCCTGATAGCGATAGGGTCGATGGGTTGTGGGTGGGGTGTTCTAGCGTCCGTGGCCAGGGGTGAAGAGTTGGCCTGGGCGGGGGATCATGGGTCGGGCGCGAACGCAGCCGGGAGAAACTCTGGCAGGACTGCCCTTGCTTGCCTGCTGTGGCAGGGTTGCGCGGGCGAAGACAGACGCCCGGCGCATGCCGGGCGTCTGTGCGGGGTGGGTGGGTCACCCTTTGCTGATGCGCGAGGGCTTGAGTTCGCCGCTGGCGATGAGCTCTTCGCGGATGCGGCGGCCGATGGCCTTGCGCATATCGCGGCGTGCGCGTTCTGAGGGCTTCTCGTAGTATTCTTTGCGTTTGATGTCCTTGGTGAGTCCCTCTTTTTCACAGAGTTTCTTGAACCTGCGGAGCATCTGCTCGGAGGACTCGCCGCTGCGGGACTTGACTCGGATGGCCATGTGGTAAACCTCTGGGTGCGTATTGCAGGAGCCGGTCAGGGGGTGTTTCCGCTGGCCGGGGGGGAAGTAAAGCACTGTTGCGGCTTGCTATCAAGTCGGGGGGAGGTGGGATCACTCAGAGAACGGAGGTGTGGAGGCTTTTCGATAGATTCACTAGGGGTTGGGTAATGGGGATGACCTCGGCCCCAAGGGGCTGCGGGGTGCAGCCACGCGTGGAGCCCCCGCTCTGGCGGGCGCAACCCGTGGAAGCGCGGCAATCGATGCGCCCCGCCCCGGCAGGGGCGATTTAACGATAGAACGCACCTTTCCACGGGTTCCGTCGGGTAAGCCCCGCCTCCACCTGTAGCTACAGCCCGCAACCCCTTCGGGGTTGAGGGGTTTATGGGGTTTGTGCTTTGGGTTTGACGGGGAGTTGGACTTCGCCCCACTTGAGGGCGTCGCGTTGATCGGGGCCGTTGTAGTTGAGGGCGCGGGGTTCGCCTATGACTTCGTAGCGGCCGTCTTGTGCGATCCACTCGGCGAGGGCATCGAGGTTGGTGCGGAGGGCCGACATGCCGTAGTCGCCTTGGAAGCCCAGGGAGATGACGAGGCGTTCGGGTGTGTCGATGACAATGATGCGTGAGTCTTTGGCATCGTCGCCGGCGGGGCCGAGATCGGGGGTGCGGTAGAGGAAACTCATGGTCCAGCGGTCGGGTGAGTCTTTGGCTTTGGGCAGGGGTTGGTCGTCCTTGCGTGTCCAACCTTGATAGTCCATCTCGACGGGGGAAGTCATCGGGATATCGCGGCGCGTGATGTGGTTGAAGAGTGGGAAGAAGGCCATGCTCTTGCCGATGCGGGGGGACATGGTGGCTGTGGTTTGCGCGCGGCGGAGGGAGGGATAGGCCTTGATATCGATGCACCCTGGGGGTGTTGGGGGGGCGTACCCGTCGGGCAGGGGTGTGTTGATCAGGGCTGTGCCGGAGGTCCAGGTTTCTTCGTCCTCTTGCGTGGCGATGGCCTCGCCCCGGAGGCGGATGGACTGGCTGGGCGCGGGGATGAGTGCGGGCTGACTGGGTTTGGGCGTGGGCTGTGCCTGTGTGGGCTGCGCCTGTGGTGGTGGTGTGGTCTTTGCGGCTGGGGCTGGGCTGTTGGAGGATGAACAACCCGCCAGCGCGGTGGCGAGGGCGGCGAGGGGGAGAGCCAGGGAACGCATGGGGATACTCCGCGGTGGATTGGCTCGAGCGACGGCTTGATGGGGCCGGTCAGTGGACGGGGTGGGCTTTGTCGTAGGCCTGGGCGTCGAGGAGTTTGGCCAGGGGGTTTTTGTCGGTGATTTTGAGTTTGACAAGCCAGTGCGTGTAGGGATCGGCGTTGAGGAGGGCGGGGTTATCGGCGACGGCCTTGTTGACCTCGATGATCTCGCCGGGGCATACGGAGTAGATGTCGCTGGTGGTTTTGACGCTCTCGACCTCGCCGACGGTGCCGGCGGCGGAGACCTTGGTGCCGATGGGCTTCATGCTGGCATAGGTAACATCGGTGAGTGCATCGACGGCAAAGCGTGTGATGCCAAGGGTGAGGGTGTCGCCTTGGATGAGGTGCCATTCGTGGCTGTTGGAGTAGGTGCGGTCTGCAGGTGAGGGCATAGGTGTCCTTTTTGAGTGGGGAGGTTGGGTGAGTATAGAAGGGTGCGGGAGAAGTTTTGCTGCGCACGCCCGGCGGGCACGAGGGGCATTTACCCAAACAACGGAGGTGTGGAGAGAATCAAGGGGAGTCTATTGGGCAGAGCATCGGTGGTTGCATTGAGTACTTCAGCGAAGTGAATGCACGTCTTGTGTTCGCCAACCCCACCTGTGCCCCTTCGTCGTAGGTGGGGTTGAGAACAGTAGAGACCGTGAGAATCGTGTTACGTGCGCGTGGTCGTGGTAGGGTTTTCACCTGTGGAGAGCGTGGTGAGGAGGGCGGGGAGTTGGGCGCTGAAGGTGCCGCGGGGTAGGACAGTGTCTGCGCCTGCGTTCTTGGCGGCGTTGATCGCGTCGGTCATGACGTGGGGTGCGAAGGCGAGAGTGCGCACGGCGGGGGCTTCGGTGCGGATGAGGTGGAGGAGCTCTAGGGCTGTCAGGCCGGCTTCGAGGTCGATGATCAGGGCCCGAACGGGAGAGTCGGCTAGGCGGGCGCGGAGCATCTCGGGGGTGCGGGCGGGCCGGCATGCGAGGTTGAGGGCGTCGGCGGTGCCTTTGATTTTGGAGGCCCAGAGCAGGTCTGAGGCGAGGTAGAGGATCATGGGTGAGGGTATCAAGTTAGGTGGAGGGAGTTGTCCACCGGGTCGATCGGGGTGCCAATGCTTGATGCCCGGGCGGTGCAGTTTGGCCCGGCCGGGGGAGGGCGGGCCTACCCGCCGCCTGCGTTATTTTTTTTCGACCGCACCAGCACACACACGAGAGCACCATGGCCACGGCAACCAAGAGCAAACCCAAGGGGTCAACCAACGGCAAGGCAGCGTTCAGCAAGTCGCAGGCGACGATCTTTGACCAGGTCGATCTGCCCAAGGACCCGGACAATCTGTACACGCAGACTGTCAGCGTGATGCTGCACGCGGCGGAGATGATGAACCTGCCGAGTTACCTTCGGCTGATTTTGGCGCAGCCCAAGAACGAGATCATGGTGCACTTTCCTGTGCGGATGGACGACGGGAGTTTTCAGCTCTTCAAGGGTTATCGCGTACAGCACAACAACGCGCTGGGGCCGTATAAGGGGGGGCTGCGGTTCCACCCGGATGTGCACCTTGATGATGTCAAGAGCTTGGCGTTTTTGATGACGATGAAGTGCTCGCTCGTTGGGGTGCCTTATGGGGGCGGCAAGGGCGGGATCAAGGTTGACAGCCGGGAGCACAGCAAGACGGAGATGGAGCACATCGTGCGTCGGTTCACGGCGGCGATTGCGCACAACATCGGGCCGGACTATGACATCCCCGCGCCGGACGTTGGGAGCAACAGCCAGCACATGGCGTGGATCGCCGATACGTACAGCTTTTTGTCGGAGATCGGGGGGCACAACCCCGCTGCGGTGATCACGGGTAAGCCGGTGGAGTATGGCGGCAGCCTGGGGCGTGAGAAGGCGACGGGACAGGGTGTGGTGGACACGCTGGTGGAGATGCTGCCGGAGTTGAAGCTCAAGCCTGAGAAGTGCACGTTCAGCGTGCTGGGGTATGGGAACGTGGGTTCGTGGAGCGGGAAGATTTTTCAGGACAAGGGGGCGAGGATGATCGCGGTGGCCGACCACACGGGGTTCATCCGCAACGACAAGGGGATTGACGCGTACGACCTGGACGTGCATGTGAAGAAGGTTGGGGGCGTCAAGGGGTATGCCAAGGGCACGGCCATCAGCAAGGAGGAGTTTTACAAGACGAAGGTGGACGTGCTGATCCCGGCGGCCTTGGAGCAGATGATCCAGGAGCCGGAGGCGGAGATGATCAACTGCCGGGTGATGGCCGAGGGGGCCAACGCTCCGACGACGCCGGCCGGTGAGCGTGTGCTGACGGCCAAGGGAGTGGAGGTGCTGCCGGCGATTTTGTGCAACGCCGGGGGCGTAACGGTGAGTTACTTTGAGTGGGTGCAGAACAAGACGTTCCAGTCGTGGGACCTGGAGTATGTCGACCGCGAGTTGAACAAGCACATGGTGCGGGCGGCGCAGAAGACACGCAGGGCAAGGCAGGAGTTCAAGTGCGACCTGCGGACGGCGGCGTATATCGCGGCGTTGCAGCGGTTGAAAGAGGCGTATGAGGTGAGGGGGATATTCCCGTGATTCGGATAGCGATGAGTGGAGAGTGAGAAACAAGAAGAAGCCCACCCCCGCCCCTCCCCTCGTGGGAGTGGTTCTGGGCGCGCTTAGGGGTAGTCTTGGCGCGTTGGGCGCACTGTGATCTCTGAGATGTGCACGGCTGGGGGTTGGGCGGCTATGAAGGTGATGACGCGGGCGACGTCGTCGGGGGCCAGTGGTGGGCCGATTTTGTCTTTGACCTGGCTGAACCATGCGTCCTCATAGCCGGCGACGGATTGGAACTCACTGACGACGAAGCCTGGTGCGACGATGGTTACGCGGATGCCTTTGGGGCCGAGTTCTCTGCGGACGCCCTCGACCATCCCGTGGACGGCGAACTTGGTGGAGCCGTACATGCTGGAGAAGGGTGAGACGTGGTAACCGACGACCGAGCCGATGACAATGATGTCGCGTGCGGGTGCGCTGAGCCAGGAGCCGTGCTGGCCGGTCTGGTTCTCTGGAACGGCTTGGAGCATGCGTTTGCCAGCGGCGCGGATGAGTGTGGCGGCGCCGAGGATGTTGGTGCGGAGGATCTCGTCCCACTGGGTGGTGTCGCTGGTGACGACGGAGCCAGCGAGCCCGCGGCCGGCGTTGACGATGATGAGGTCGGCGTCGGCGGCGAAGGAGCGCTTGGCGGTGTTGAGCATCTGGTCGATGGTCGCCTGGTCGGCGCAGTCGCCGGCGACGGGGACACAGGTGTTGGGGGCGGTTGAGTTGATCTCAGCGGCCAGGACGCTGAGTTTCTCGGCTCGGCGTGCGTTGATAACCAGGCGTGCGCCGGCCTGGGCGAGGTGGCGGGCGGTGGAGAGGCCGATGCCGGCGGAGGCGCCGGTGACGATTGCGACACGGCCTTGGAGGGGGTTGGACATGGTTAACGGTATGCCCGGGGGAGTTTTACTCCAGAGGTCCCAGAGGGGAAGTTACTCAGAGGACGGTGGTATGGAGTTTAGATGGAGGAGTTTTGGGGAGAGTGGTGGGTTTGTGTTGAGGCGAGGGTGTGGAGTCGGCGGATGGCTTCGGTGATGGTTTGGCGTTTTTTGCAGAAGGCGAAGCGGATGAGGGAGTGGCCGTCGGCCGGTTGGGTGTAGAAGGCGCTGGGGGGGATGGCGGCTACGCCGGGGTTTTTGATGAGGGCCATGCAGAGGGCGAGGTCGTCGGTTACGCCGAGTCGGCGGGAGAGTGCGGTGTGGTCAGCGTAGATGAAGTAGCCGGCGCGGGGGTTGTGGATCGTCAGGCCGATCTTGCTGAGGCAGTCAGCCAGGAGGTCGCGGTGTTCCTGCAGGAGCGGGAGGAGTTGTGCAAGGGCTTCTGACTCGCGTTCGAGAGCGGCGACGGCGGCGTGCTGGAGGGGTGTGGCGACGGAGAAGGAGAGGAACTGGTGCGCGGCACGGACGCCGGCGATGAGGTCGGGGTGGCCGATCGCCCAGCCGATCTTCCACCCGGTGAGGCTGAAGGTTTTGCCCATGCTGCTCAGGGTGATGGTGCGGTCGGCCATCGCCGGGAGCGTGGCGATGGAGATGTGCTCGGCACCATCAAAGAGGAGGCGCTCGTAGACCTCGTCGCTGACGGCAATGACGTTGTGCTTGATGCAGAGGGTGGCGATGAGGGTGAGTTCCTCGCGGGTGAAGACCTTGCCGGTGGGGTTGTGGGGTGTGTTGACGAGGATGAGCTTGGGGCCTTGGGCCATGGCGGCGCAGAGGGCGGCCTCGTCGAGCTGCATGGAAGTGATTTTGTTGCCGGTGATGACCGGGCGAAGTGGGACGGGCAGCACGTGGGCGCCGGCGAGGGCGACACAGGCGCGGTAGCAGTCGTAAAAGGGCTCGATGAGGACGACTTTGTCGCCCGGGTTGAGTAGGCCGAGCATGGTGGCGGCGATGGCTTCGGTGCAGCCGACGGTTACGACGGTTTGGGTCTCTGGGTCGCAGGGGAGGTTGGTGTCGCGAGTGAAGCGTTTGGCGATGGCGTTGCGGAGCGTGGGTATGCCTGGCAGGGGGGCGTACTGGTTGCTGTGGGTGTCGATGGCGGCCTTGGCGGCAGCCTTGATCCAGTCGGGGCCGTCGAAGTCGGGGAAGCCCTGGGAGAGGTTGACGGCGTTGTGCTCGGCGGCGAGGCGCGACATGGTGGCAAAGACGCTGGTGCCGAAGGGGGCGAGGCGGTTGGCGATCATGTGTGGATTGTTGCAGGGGTGGTTGGGGTGTGCTAAGGTGGGGCCCCGCGTCAAGGAAGATGCACTTATGTCGCAGATGCTGTTTGCTACGGCCGAGTTTGAGGCCCTGATACCGATGGTCAAGTCGGCGGGTGGTGGCTCGCTGGAGCCGGGGGTGGTCTGCTCGGCGGGGTTGTGCGTGCTGGGGTCTGGCTCGGGTGGGAACTGCTCGGTGCTGGAGGTCTGCTTTGAGGATGGGCGGCGGACGCGGCTGCTGATTGATATTGGGCTGTCGCCACGCTCGACTTGCAAGCACCTGGAGGTGCTGGGGATTGATATCGAGTCGATCGACGGCGTGCTGCTGACGCACCTGGATGCGGACCACTGCCACGGCGGGTGGGTCAAGAAGTTGCCTGGGGGTGCGGAGTTGTTTGTGCACCGCAAGCACGCCGATCTGGCGCAGGAGGGTGGGTTTGGGGCCAGCAGGTTGCTGGCGTTTGATGGTTCGTTCAGCACGCGCGGCGGGGTGGTGGTCAGGCCGGTGCTCAACGAGCATGATTCACGCGGGAGTGCGGCGTTCCGGTTCGTGCTCGGGGAGGTCGGGGATATCGGCTTTGCCACGGACCTTGGGCGGGCCAGTGAGCAGCTTGTGGCGCACATGCGCGGGGTGGACGTTCTGGCGATCGAGAGCAACTACTGCCCGCGGATGCAAGAGCGCAGCGGCAGGCCGATCTACCTGCAGCGGCGGATCATGGGTGGGCGGGGGCACCTGTCCAATGGGGAGGCGTTGACCGCGATCAGGAGCATCAAGCCCAGGAGGCATGTGGTGCTGCTGCACCTGTCGCGCAAGTGCAACAGCCCGTCGCTGGTGGCAGGGATGCACAGGGGGGCGGGGTACCGGGTAACGATCACGTCGCAGAACCGGCCGTCGGGGTGGGTGAATGTTGGACCGAGTAGAGGGAGGCTTGACGGGTGAGGGTGCATCGGCACTTGCGGTGGGAAGCGGGGGTATGCTGCCTGCATGAACACGTTTTTGCTGGCCATGGGCGTGGTGTACGCGTCGGTGCTGCTCGGTGCGGGGTTGCTGCACCTGCTGCCGAGGTTGGGGAGTGTGGGGCGCGGCGTGGGGGGTGCGCTGTGCCGGGCTCCGTGGCTGGATGTGCCGATTGTGTATTTTACTGCGTTGCCGCTGGTCTTTGGGCCGGTGTGGGGTGCGTGGTGGGGTGCTAATGGGCTTGGTGGGCAGGCGTGGGTGGGGCTGGCGGGTGCGGTGGCCGGGCAGGTGTCCGGTGTAGTGATCTGGGGTTGGCTGCATGAGTTGGCCAACCCGCAGGCTCGGCGTGGGCCGAGGATTGTTCGGACGCTGAACAGGATCGTCGGCAAGTGGCGCAACCACGCGGCGTTGTGGGTTACGGCGATGGTTACGCCGGTGTTTGTGGTGGTGCGTGTCGCGCAGGTGTTGATCTATCCGTGGTTGAGTTTGCTGGTGGGGCTGCCGAGGTACAAGCAGGGGGAGTGGGTGAATGTGTCGAGGCAGAAGTTTTCGGGGTTGGTCGGGCACGACCTGATCTGGTGCTTGTATTGCGATTGGATGACGGGAGTGTGGAGCCTGGGCAGTGAGATGCTGCGGAACGTGGAGAGTTTTTGGTGCCCGATCCGGTTTTATGATGGGAAGAAGTGCGAGAACTGCAAGATCGATTTTCCGGATGTCGTCAGCGCGTGGGTGAGGCCTGACGGGACGATGGGTGAGGTTACTGCGTTGCTGGAGGAGAAGTATGCCGGGGGGAACCGGGTGTGGTTCGGGCACGCGACAAGGCTGACGCACGAGGGTCGTGAGGTTGGGTTCTCTGCCGGTGATGATGCGGGCAAGCCGGGGGCGTAGGGGGGTTGGTGTTACTGGCCGAGTGCTCGCATGAGGACGGTGGCGTAACTGCCGCGGGGGAGGTTGAAGGTGGCGACGCGGCGGATGGAGTTGGGGCGGTCGGGGTTTTCTGGTTCGGGTGGAGAGAGGGAAAAGTTGTCGGCGCGGGCGAGGAGTGGTCGGAGGGCTTCGCCGAAGGAGGGTCGGCGGAGGCCGGGGATGGTGAGTTGCTTGAGTGTGAGGTCGTGCTCGGCGAGGGCCTCGCGTGCGGCTTCGGCCCAGGGGTCTGCCAGGGTGGTTGAGCAGGCGAGCATCGGCAGTTGCAAGTCGAGCAGGCCGGCGCACGGTGGTGCGTGCAGGGCCTTGGCGGGGGGGAAGAGGAGGGGGCCGAAGTCGTCGTTGGTTTTGAGGACGTTGGGGATGGGAGCAACGAGCCGGCGGGCGGTGTCGTTCCAAAGGATGGACTGGAAGGCTTCCAGGGCCATCTGCTGGAGGAAGGCGGGGAGTTTGGTGAACGCCTCGCGCGGGGTTGCGCCTTTGGCCAGGGCGTCGATGGCGTGTTTGTGTGGTGTGGCGGGGAGCGAGGCGGCCAGGGTGGTCCAGTCCCCCCACTGCTGTGCGCAGAGGCGGGTGAAGGTGCGGGTCTTGCCGGAGTCTTTGCGAGCGGGGGTGGCGATGAGCAGGCGGAGTGCCTCGGCGAAGTCGCCGTCGATGAGTTTTCGTGCGGCCCAGCCCTGGCCATGGCGGTTAGAGCCGAAGCGTTGGTTGCCGAAGTAGTTGGTGAAGAGGAGTGTGCCGGCGTCGTCGGTGAGTCGGCGAGCCCGGCGGGTCATCTCATCGCTGGTGTGCTTGGTGAGGCCGCGGATGGTGATGGCGAAGTGGTTGCCCAGGATGGAGGAGGCGTCGATGGGGGTCGGGCTGAAGCCCAGGAGCGAGGCGGACCACTGCTCGCCGGCGGGGTGCTTGGGGAGGACGTTGGCGGTGCCCCCGGCGATGGGGAGGGTGATGTGCTGGAGGGTCTGTGCGTACTTGTCTTTGAGGCCGGCGTAGTCGATGGAGCCGGGCTTGACGGAGAGGGCCTTGGCGAGCCAAGAGATGGCGTCGGGGGTGGTGAGGGCGGTTTTGTTGAGGGCATAAAGGGCGTGAGGATATGCGGGGGACCAAGTGGGGGTGATGGTGGAGGTGAAGGGGTTGGTGAGCCTCTCGGTTACGACAAAGTCGGCGTGGTGTGTGCGGATAGCCATGCGGTGGGGTTTGTGGAGTGCTAAACTGAGCGTAGCGCGGGCGTAACTCAGTGGTAGAGTGACAGCCTTCCAAGCTGTACGTCAGGGGTTCGAGTCCCCTCGCCCGCTTTGGCTGGTCGGCACGGTGTGCCGATACAGTCAGTCGCTGTGATCCGCCCACCTGAGCGGGGAAAGACGACGACGAAGGCCCCGGAGTGATTACCGGGGCCTTCCGCTTTTTGCGCCGTCGCTGGCGGACACGTTTGACGCGATGAGTTCCAGCCGGGCGTATCGGCAGGCGCTGCCGATACAGAAGGTGCTCGCGGAGATCAAACGGTGCGCGGGCACACAGCTGGACCCGGCGGTGGTCGAGGCGTTTATGACGATTGATCTTTCGGAGTACCACGCGGTGCTGCCGGGGCAGGAGCAGTCGGTGGAGACCGCCAGCAAGAACGGTCCTGCAACAACGGATACAAGGGCCGCAGCGTAAAGCCCCGTTGAGGGGGTGGCTCAAGGGCTGCGCGAAGTTACGACCGGCTCGATCAAGCAAGGGTCTGAAGAATGGACTGGGCAAGCACACGACGGAAACTGCTAGTGATCGACGACGCCGGCCACGCCCGCGAGGCGGTCGTCAACGGGCGCACACTGCGCGTGGGGAGCCAGATGCAGGGTGCAACCCTTGCGGCCATCGAACCCGACAGCGCAACCTTCCAACTTGGCCAGCACAAGTGGGTGGTGATGCTCAAACAATAAGCAACGCAACGGATGTGTAAACCGATAACTACTCATAAGGTACACACACTTATGGAGGTGGGCATGCCTGCCGATGCACTCCGGCAATATCGCTTGGGCATCAATCACACGACCTCATGGAGATCAAACATGGTTCGTGCCCTTGCTTATCGTCGATCGGGTTTCTCACTCATAGAACTGGTCATAGTCGCCGTGATCATCGGGATCTTGGCCGCCGTGGCTATCCCGCGCATGAGCCGCGGTGCCTCAGCCGCGGCTGAGTCGTCGCACGCGGCGTCAAGTTCAACACCTATTGATTGCCAGACGCTCACCGCGTCAGCACATACAAGAGCAAGCAAGGGCGGCACTACGCCCCCTTTTCACATGGCCCCACGCTCTACGTCGCCGCGCGCAGGTCCACCAGAACCCCGGCTGCGTGCACACCACCATAACTATCAATCTTGGGCTCGATGACCGCATCGACCTTCATCCCTCGGGCCAACTTGCTGGCCTGCTCCCCCCACCGCCACGCCGTCGCTGAGACCCGCCGAACGCCATCGCCAAGGCTCAACTCCAGGTGCGGGCCGCCCGCGCCGAACCGCCTTGGCTCGCTGGCCAGCGTTACCCCCCGCAGCAGCAGTTTGATCGCCGGGTTCCCACGCCCGAACGGCTCCAGGCTCAGCAGCCGGCGCACCGCTGGCACCGTCAGCTCGCTCGGCGAGCACTCAGCGTCGATCCGCAGCGCGTGCGTCAGGCGGTCGGCCTCGATGTGCGCGTTGGCGTGCGCCGTAAAAGCCTCGACAAACGCCGGGATGCTCTCCTTGTGCAGCGCAACCCCCGCGGCCATGTCGTGCCCGCCGAACCGCTTGAGGTGCACCGCGCACGCCTCCAGGCCCGCGTGCAGGTTGTACCCTTCGATACTCCGGCACGACCCGTGCGCCTCGCCCGTCTCGGCGTCGATCTGCATCAAGATCGTCGGGCGGCAGAAGCGCTCGACCAGACGCGAGCAGCAAATGCCCACCACACCCGCGTGCCAACGCTCGTCCGCCAGCACAATCGCCCGGCGGTCGCTGCCGGTCATCCCCTGCAGCCCGGCCAGCTCGCACGCCTGCTGCACAATCTCCGACTCAACGCCCCGGCGCTCCCGGTTGGCCGATTCGAGCTGCTCGGCGATCTCGGCGCACCGCGTGCCGTCGTCGCTGGTGAATAGTTCAATCGCATGCTTGGCGTGGTCCATCCGTCCGCAGGCGTTCAGCCGGGGGGCCAGGCGGAAGCCCACGTCATACTCGCCGACCTTCTCGCCGGACAACCCGCAGGCATCTACTAACGCCCGCACGCCGATAAACGGCGAGTGCTTCAGCCGGGCCAGCCCGTGCTTGGTCAGCACGCGGTTCTCGCCGACGAGCGGCACGATATCTGCGATCGCCCCCAGCGCCGCCAGCGCCAGCAGTTCAACAAGCAGCGTCCGCATCGCCGGCACAGCCCGACCGTCTACGCCGTCCGCGCTCGCCAGGCGCCACGCTAGTTTATACGCCACCCCCGCGCCCGAGAGTTCCCCGAATGGATACGCCGAGTCGGGCCGACGCGGGTGCACCACGGCATACGCATCGGGCAGGTCCGCCATGCTCGCTGGTGGGTTGTGGTGGTCGGTGATGATCAGGTCCACCCCGCACCGGCGGGCAATCAACGCCGGCCCGACAGCCGTGATCCCACAATCGACACTGACGATCACCTTGGCCCCGTGCCCGGCCAGCAGCTCGATCGCCTTGCCATTGAGCCCATACCCCTCCTCCAACCTGTGCGGCACATACGTGCGCACGTCCGCACCCGGCAAGATCGCCTTGAGCGTCCGGTAGAGGATCGCCGTGCTGGTGATGCCGTCGACGTCATAGTCGCCGTAGATGACAATCTGCTCATGATCGCGCAGGGCGCGCAAAAGGCGTTCGGTCGCCTTGTCGATATCCGGCATCAGAGCCGGATCGATCAGCCCGGTGAGCTTCGGCTCTAAAAACGCCTCCGCCGAAGCTGGCTCACCTAATCCTCGCGCGGCCAGCACCCGCGAAACCACCCCCCCACTTAGGCCCGGCGACCCCGCCAACCCCTCCCGGATGAACCACCGCCGGGTCATTCCCCGGCCAACAGGCACCATCCTCCCCCCCGCCTCCACGCCAGACTCTAGAACCTCCGTGTTCACGCCCCGAGCGTATGGCCCGTGTCTGAACCCCAGGTACCCAAATCGACCCCTAGCAGCCCGCCCGGGTGGATTCCTCTCAACTTTCAGTTATAATTGAAAACTCACGTCGAGCCCCCACAGCACATCATGCCCACCACTCCCATCGAGCACCCCCACCACTCGGCCCAGGACCCAGGGCTGCTTGCCGCCGTTGCTGCCGGGGCCGCTCGGCTGACGCCCGAGCAGGGCCTTGATCTGCTCACCAAGGCCGGCACTACCACACTGGGCCGGTACGCCGACGCACGTGCCCGCTCGATCCACGGCGACACAATCCGCACCTATGTCATCGACCGCAACATCAACTACACCAACATCTGCAACGCGCGGTGCACCTTCTGCGCCTTCCGCCGCGATGGGGATGAGGATGATGCATATACGCTCAGCCACGAGCAAATCCATGAGAAGATCGCCGAGCTCTCGGCGATTGGTGGGACACAGATCCTGATGCAGGGTGGAATGAACCCAGCGCTCCCGCTGGAGTGGTACACCACACTTTTGCGGTCGATCAAAGAAAAGTTCCCGCACATCCACATCCACGCCTTCAGCCCGCCGGAGATGATCGAGTTTGTCCACTTCTTTGACCCACCGGGCGCGACGCTGGAGGAGAAAATCCGCTGGGTGCTCGTGCGCCTCAAGGATGCCGGTCTGGACTCGCTGCCGGGCGGTGGTGGGGAGATCTTTGCCGCGCCTGTGCGCAAGAAGATCGGCCTGGGCAAGTGCGATGCCGAGGCGTGGCTGACAACGATGTACGTCGCCCACACGCTGGGGATGTTCACCAGCGCGACGATGATGTTCGGGCATATTGAGGGGTACGCCGACCGCGTACACCACATGTACCTGGTGCGCAAGTGGCAAGACCGGGTGCTGCAACACTCTGACAGCGCGCCCGCCTGCGGGCACTACGTCGCGTTCATCGCCTGGCCCTTCCAGCGTGAAAACACCCCGCTGGGGCGCGTGCCCGACTGGGGGCAGACGCCGGGGGAGCTGGGGACCGAGTTCCCAGGCGATGCCGTCGCCCGCGCGTGGGACTATTCCCGGGGCGTGGGCAAGCCCGGCCACCCGGCCGGCGCGCGCAGCGCCGATGAGTTTGACTATCCGCAGATGGACACCGCCCGTTACCCGACCGCCCACCTCTTCGGCAAGCGCGTGCGAATGAGCGGGAGCACCGACTACCTGCGCACACAGGCCCTCAGCCGGCTGTTCTTGGACAACATTTATTCGATCGGTGCAAGTTGGGTAACCATGGGCCCGCACGTCGGGCAAGTTGGTCTGCGTTACGGCGCCACCGACATGGGCTCAGTGATGATGGAGGAGAACGTCGTCAGTTCCGCCGGCACGACCTACTGCCTCGACGAGCCGGTCATCTGCCGGCTGATACGCGAGGCGGGTTTTACCCCCGCCCAGCGCGACAACCGCTACGACCTGATCAAGGTCCACGCCGGTGCGGGCAGCCCAGACCTGCTCGTTACCGACTGGTCCCAGCACCGCGCCCGGCAGATGCACCAGGAAGCCCCCAAGGGCACACCCCAAGCACCCACGCTTACAGAAGTTACTGTCAGCGCCGCAGCGGGCAAATAGGCCTCAAGCACCGCCCATCTTCTTCGTGCGTTTCTTGCGTTTCTTATTCGCCCGCACGCCGGGCATACCCGCCTTGCGCTCGCCACTCTGGCCCCCGTCATCACCCCCTCCGTCGATCTCACTGCGGCGGACTTTGTCCCCGGCCCCCTTGCCCGCCGCTGCACCTTGACCTTTCTTCAGTTTCGCCACCTGATCTCGCAAACGCGCTGCCTTCTCAAACTCCATCGCCGCCGCGGCTTCGAGCATCTCACCTTCGAGCGTCTGGATCAACTCACCGAGTGCAAACTCAGGCTCTGAGAGCCTCGCGGCTTGGCGTGCCGTGCGCCCGGCCTTGAGTTCCAGTTCGATCCCCTGGCGGATACCCTTGATGATCGTCTGCGGCGTGATCCCGTGCGCGGTGTTGTACGCCTCCTGCTTGGCACGCCGACGGCTGGTCTCGCCGATCGCCGCGTCCATCGAGGGTGTCATCTTATCGGCGTACATAATCACATGGGCATTGACGTTGCGTGCCGCACGCCCGATCTGCTGGATCAACGACCGCCCCGAGCGCAAAAACCCTTCCTTGTCCGCATCAAGGATGCACACCAGCGAGACCTCTGGCAAGTCCAGCCCCTCGCGCAGCAGGTTGACGCCCACGAGCACGTCAAAGTCCCCCTTGCGCAGGTCGGTGAGGATCTCCAGCCGTTCGAGCGTTTCGATCTCGCTGTGCAGGTAGCGCACGCGCAGGCCCTGCTCGTGGATGTAGACTGTCAGGTCCTCGCAGAGCCGCTTGGTCAGGGCGGTAACCAGCACGCGGTCGCCCGCGGCGACGCGGGCCTTGACGCGCTCGAGCAAATCGGGCACCTGCCCGCGTGCCGGGCGCACCTCGATGGTCGGGTCCAGCAAGCCCGTCGGCCTGATCACCTGCTCGGCCACCACGCCCCCGACGCGCTGGAGTTCATAGTCCGCCGGCGTCGCCGAGACAAACAGCACCTGGGGCACGACCCGCTCAAACTCCTCAAACTTCAGCGGACGGTTGTCCAACGCACTCGGCAGCCGGAAGCCGTGGTCGACGAGCACCTGCTTACGCATCTGGTCCCCGTTGAACATCGCCCGCACCTGCGGCAGCGTTACGTGGCTCTCGTCGATGATCAACAGCCAATCGCGCTCGGGCCGCTTGGTCAGGCGGTAGAGGTGCCGGTCGGCGTGGACAGATTCGCCCGCCGGGCCGGCTGGCTCATCGCCAGCCAGCGGCTCTGGGGCATAGTCAAAGTAATCCATCAGCGTCCACGGCTTGGCGCCGGCGGGCCGGCCATCCATGTGCCGGGAGTAGTTCTCGATCCCCTGGCAGAAGCCGACCTCCTCGATCATCTCCATGTCGTAGCGTGTGCGCCCCAGCAGGCGCTGGGCCTCGAGCAGTTTGCCCTCGTGCCGGAGTTGCATCACGCGGGTATCGAGTTCCTCGCGGATCGCTTGCAGAGCCGCGCTAAGGCGTTCCTCGGGCATGACGTAGTGCTTGGCCGGGAAGATGAAGACTTTTTCTTCGCTGGCCAGTTCCTCCCCGCTGACGGGGTTGATCAGGCGGATGTGCTCGACCTCATCGCCGAACATCTCCACACGCACGGCATATCCCTCATACGCCGGGAAGATGTCGATCACCTCGCCCCGCACGCGGAACATCCCGCGTATGAACTCCATCTCCGAGCGTTTGTACTGCATCGCGTCCAGGGCCAGCATCAGCCGTCGGCGGTCGACGCTCATCCCGCGCGTCAGCGTGAGCACCTTGGCCCCATAAGCCTCCGGCGAGCCGAGGCCGAAGATGCACGAAACGCTGGCAACGACGATCGTGTCGCGCCGGCTGAGGATGTTGCTCGTCGCGGCTAGGCGCAGTTTGTCCAGGTCGTCGTTGCGCGAGGCGTCCTTCTCGATATAGATATCCCGCGCGGGGATGTAGGCCTCGGGCTGGTAATAGTCGTAGTAACTGACAAAGTAACTCACCGCGTTGTGCGGGAACAGTTCCTTCATCTCCTCGTACAACTGGGCGGCCAGCGTTTTGTTGTGGCTCAGGACCAGCGTCGGCTTGCCCGTCTGAGCGATGACGTTGGCCATCGTGAAGGTCTTGCCCGTGCCGGTCGCCCCCAGCAGGCACGAGTATTTCTCCCCCGCGTTGATCCGCTCAACAAGCTGGGCGATCGCCCCCGGCTGGTCCCCTGTAGGGGTAAACGGGGCGACGATCTCAAACTTGCGCTGAGTGGGGAGCACGCAAAAGAGTAGATGCCGGGGGAGGGCGGTGTGGTTTTCGCCACATGCTGGCTCAACTTGCCCCCCGCCCTGTCCGATATCCCTGAGGCCACCCTTTGGAGCCAGCCCATGACCCACGGTTCAGAACGCCGACGCTTCCCACGCTTTGCCGTTGAGCCGATGTACACGCCCATCGCGGTACGCCTGCTCGAGAGCGAGCGGTTCGCCCACGAGGGGCACGCCTATGACATCAGCGAGGGTGGGTGCCGGTTTGAGCTCGACCGCCCGATCGCCCCCGGCACGCAGATCGCCATGCAGGTAGCACTGCCGACGATGAACAACGACATCGGGCCAGGGCGTGCCGTGTTTGTCATGGCGACGGTCGTGTGGCTCGAAGACGAGGACCAGCCCGGCCCGTACAAAATGGCGACGGTCTTCAACAACTTCTGCCGAGCCGGCGACCGCCAACGACTCCTGGGCGAGTTCCGCAAGGGCATCTACCGCCAAGCCGCCTAAACGCACCCTTGCCATATTTGAGCATTTTGCCATTTGACAAATTGGCCATTTGTCATTTGGTATTCCCCCCCGCCCCCCCTTTACTACCGGCATGTTCGTCGATCAAGCAGTCATCACCGTTAAGGCCGGCGACGGGGGAGCGGGCCACACCGCCTTCCGCCGTCAGAAGTATGAACCCAAAGGTGGCCCCAGCGGCGGCGACGGCGGGCGCGGCGGCGACGTCCTCCTCCGTGCCGACACGGGCCTGAACACCCTCCTGGACTTCCAAGGCAGGCCCATCTGGGAGGCCCAGCCCGGCGAGCCAGGCAGCAAGAAACAACAGCACGGCTCCGACGGCCAGCACCTGGTTGTACGCGTCCCACCCGGCACGATCGTCATCGACCACGAGACTGGCACCCAACTGGCCGATATCGGGCCCGACGGCGAGTTCGTCGTCGCACGAGGTGGCTACGGGGGTTTCGGCAACGAGCACTACAAAAGCAGCACCAACCAGACCCCAACCTACGCGCACCCCGGCCAAAAAGGTGAGGCACGCGTCATCCGCCTGGAACTCAAACTCCTGGCCGATGTCGGGTTGGTAGGCCTGCCCAATGCAGGCAAGAGCACACTCCTGGCCGCGCTGACCAAGGCCCAGCCCAAGATCGGCGCGTACCCCTTCACGACCCTGAGCCCCCAGCTCGGCGTCGGCGAGCTTGACCCCTCGCGCAGGCTCGTCATCGCCGATATCCCCGGGCTGATCGAGGGTGCCAGCCAGGGCAAGGGCCTCGGGCACGACTTCCTCAGGCACATCGAGCGCACCAAGGTGCTCGTGCACCTCCTGGATGTTTCGCCCATCGACGGCAGCGACCCGGCCAAGAACTACCGGACGATCCGCAAGGAACTCCGCAGGTACAGCCGGGTGCTTGCCGAGCGTGACGAGGTCATCTGCCTCAACAAGATGGACCTGCTGACCAGCGACCCCGAGCGTGCCGAGGCCGTGGCCAAACTGCGCAAGGCACTCAAACTGCAGCCCCGCGTCAAGGTGCTCCCACTGTCGGGCGCAACGCATCAGGGCACGCGCACGCTGCTGGAGGAACTCTGGCGCGTCGTCAAGAAGAAGGTCCAGGCCTGGGCCGCCGAGAAGCCACAACCCACCCCGTCCGAAGGCCCCCTCAGCGACGCGCTCGGCTTTGATGCCCCCACACCCTCCAAGGCCAAGCCCAAGCCGAAACCCAAGATCAATACCAAACCCAAAGCCGCCCGCAAGGCCCCGGCCAAGAAGCCGGCACGCCGTGCAAGCACCACCGGCAAGGCCAAGGCCCGCGCACGCTGACGCTCGGGCTGGCTACTTCCCCTTGGGCTTACGCATGCCCGGGCCTTCATCCCGGGCCCGCATCTTTTCGGTAAGTATTTGCCGTTGCTCGGCGTTCAGGTCGCGCCAGATCGTTGCGATTATCCGTCGGCGTTCACGCGGGCTGACCCCCGGGTCCCCTTCAAGCAGCGCCTCCTGCACAAGCGTGCGAAGCTTTCCCTCCTGCTCACCAGTTAGGGACAACTCCTTGATCAACGCACCAAACTCCGCCCCCCCTTGCGTTACCGTCCGCTTGTAGCTGTTGCCCACCTCGACGCCGATCGCCTTAAGCATCACCCGCGCGATGGCACCCTCTTCGGCGCCCATCGCCCCCATCCCGCCCTCGCCCTTGGGCGCGGGGCGTTCTTCGTCCACCGCCGCGGCGAAGTACTCATCGACCATCCCCCGCAACTTCTTGGCGTTCTCCGGCGTGAGAACCTTGGCAAGTTGGTCGGCCAGCGGCCCCGGCGTGCGCACGGCCGAGGCCTTTTCCCACAACGCCGACAGGCCCTTCAACGCCTCCGCCTTGCGCCCCGCCTGCGAGGCGTTGTAGATCACCAGGACTTCCTTGGTGTTGGCCCGCACCAGGTCGTCAAAGGCACGCGCACGCCGGGCGATGACCCCCTGCGCCGTGTCGCGCTCGGCGTCGCTGAGCGTCAACTTCCCCAGCGCGGCTTCGGCCGGGCTGACCTCCAGCTTCACCAGCCGGCCCGATGAGTCGCGCTCGACGATCGTCCCCAGCCCCACGCTCGGCATCAACTTGGGCCCGCCCAGTTCCGTCCCGTCGCCCGGCCCCGCCGGTGCCGGGCCGCCCGGCTGCGCCAGCACGCCCGAGGCAAGCCCGCACGCCAGCACAACAGCCGCACACCAGCATGCACGCCCACGCCCTCGGATTGCTCTCATGTGCTTCCCTTTGCTTGCAACATGCAGTTGAACCGCACAACGCCGCTTATCCTATCGTCAAACGCCCCAGGCCACTGCGTATTTCAAGCCCAGCGCAACTGCAACACTCCAGATTGAAGCCATTTATGCCCACCGACCATCTTGCAAACCCCGGCAGCGCCAACCCATCCCACGCCGAGCTGGCCAGGCTCATCGCCCAGGCCTGCGTCCTGCACGGCACATTTACGCTCCGCTCCGGACGCGTGAGCAACTACTACATCGACAAATACCTCTTCTCCACACGCCCCGAGGTCCTCAAACCCCTGGGGCAACTCTTTGCCCAGCGCATCATCGAACTCGGCAAGGCCGCCGGTGTGCCGGTCATCCGCCTGGCCGGGGCCGAGTTGGGTGGGATACCGCTCGTTACCGTCGCCAGCCTCGCCACCGGGCTGCCGAGCATCTTTGTCCGCAATGCCAAGAAGGACTACGGCACCTCCAAACAACTCGAAGGGGCACTCAACCCGGGCGACACGGTCGTCTTCGTCGAGGACGTTGCCACCACCGGCGGGCAGGCCCTCGAGGCCGTCGCCGTGCTGCGAAAGGCAGGTGCAAACGTGCTGGGTGTGATCACCACCATCGACCGCCAGGAGGGTGCACGCGAGAGCATCGAGAACGCCGGGCTTCGCTTCGTTGCACTCTTTACCAAGGCCGACCTAGGCGTGCAGTAGCCCCACGCTCGTAATCATCCACCAGAACAACTTGGCGGGGATGCGCAGGTGTTCACACGCACCAAATCCACGCCAAGACCAAACGCCCGGCTTGGAGATCCGAGTTTCCCAGATCGGCTCGGGAAGCCGATCTACCCAGAACCCCCTAACCAAGATTACTTATCCCGCACCCGCTGCTGTGTAGCGGCCTGCGGCGGCACAAACTCGCCCAGCAC
Source organism: bacterium (assembly GCA_046339895.1). Lineage (GTDB taxonomy): Bacteria > Planctomycetota > Phycisphaerae > Phycisphaerales > UBA1924 > JAJTGZ01. Next base: position 91,828 of record JBKDDT010000004.1, read on the forward strand.
CGTGTTCCCCACCGCGTACTTCTCGATCCGAACACCCACGCTCACGCGGAAGATCAGGATCAGGTCCTGCCCCTCGATCGACCGCGAGACCGACGGCAGGTCGTCAAAGTTCCTGATCGGCTTGGCCGGGTCGAAACTGACAGTGAAATCACTGGACGTGCGGTACACGTACCCGATGGCCTCGAACCGTTGCCCGTCGATACCGATCAGTGCCGGGGCCTTGACGAACTCGGAGTTGTTGGGCTGCACCGGGCTCAGGGGGCTGTTCCGGCTGATGTCCAGCTGCACAATGGCCGTCCCATTGCCGGGGTCAAAGGCATCGACACGCAGGTTCATCTCCGTACCCGCTGGGCTGAGGTCCTTGCGTGGCAGGCGGAGTTTGCCGCCGGTGATGGCCATCCCCTTTTCCGTTTTATCAAGCCCCGACATGAACGACGCGTCCAGGAAGACCCCAAACGGCAGGTTGTTGGCCACGCGCAGGATCGAGGTCGGCGAACCCGCCGGCACCCCTGTAACCCCCTTGGGGTTGTTCACAAGCGCGTTGGCGTTCGCCTTCTCACCTAGGATGGTGCTTTCAAAGCGGTTCCGAGTGATCAGGCGGTCGCGCTCCTCGGGGGTCTTGAAATCCACGTTAGACTTGATTGGCGTGTACCGATCGTCGGTCGTCAGATCAAACCGCACGCCACGGACGTAGAGCGCCAGCGGGCGGTAGGTCTCGGGGATGACAAACTCGAAGAAGAACATCGGGCGCGTCTCGGCCCCGGGTGTGCCGATATACACATCCCGCGAGTCAAACCGCCACCGGCCAAGGTTTTTCTGGTCCCCCTTTGCCTGGCTCACGACCGCGACCGGGCTGAGGGCCGCGGAACTGACCCCGTCGGGCCTCATAGCCACCAGCGTTACCTGCCCGGGGCTGATGATCGTCTGGCCGGTCTTCTCCCGCGAGGAGGCCTCGAACTGCACCACGAACCCCTGGGTGTACGCGGGGGCTGTGATCGTCTCACCCGTAACCATCTGCACGTCCTTGCCGTCGCCGACGAGGCGGGGCAGGGGAATGTTGCTCCCCATACCCACCGTGTAACGCCCAAGGAACTTGACGTCCTTCTCACGCAGGGAGTTGCGCATCAGTATCTCGGCTGGCCCTATCCGGTTCATCGCCCCCTCGTAGGCCATGTGCGGGCGCCAGACGCTCAGCGGACGCCCCGTCTCCAGCGAGTTGATCGACAGGTACCCATACAACCCGGCCACCCAGCGGTCCACCGGCAGCCACAGCCCGCCCGAACGGACCACCGAGCCGTTGTTGACCGCCTTAGCCCCCTGATACTCCAGCGCGTCGGGGCTCATCCGGATCATCTGCGAGCCGATCATGAAGATACCCGAGACAACCATCCCCGCCACCACGCCGCAGGCCGCCCCGCCGATCCAGTCAACCATCGGCGTGACACGCACGTTGGCACGCACAAAGACGTTCACCAACACCGACAAGATAATCAACGACAGCGTGAAGGGGAGCAGCAACCCCAGCCCTGGCGCGATGTCCGTCAGCAGCCGGCCTTCGGAGGCCCCCAGCAAAGCCGCCGTCATGAACTCGTAGGACCCGAAGGCGATCGCCCCGCTGGTGAGCACCACTGCCATGTTCAGCAGCGAGGATAAAAACCCACGCGCCGACCACACATAAGCGATGGCAAGCATGAGCAGGATGGCGAGTAACTGGATGACCATAGTGTGCGCTCGGCGTTCGGTTCTGTCTGGCCCGCCCCGGCTTGCTGGCGGCGTGAAGTAAACTCCATACGACTCTCGATACCCCAACGGTTCTCACCCCAGCTGCCCGATGGCCAGCCAGGGAGTTACCCCCCTCATGCCCTTATGTCTTGGCCCCCTGGGCAGCTTGTGCCGCCGGCGCCGCCCCCGGCTGGGCCGTTGTTACACGCATGACCTCCTCAACGCTCGTCGCCCCCGACAGCGCCTTGCGGATCGCCGCCTGCTGGATCGTCATGATCCCCCGCTTCTTCATCGCTGCCCGCAGCCCGGGAATGTTCCCCGCCACGATCAATTCCCGCTCCTCATCGCCAATCGGCAATATCTCAAAGATCCCGCTCTGCTCGTAGTACCCCACCCCCTGGCACAGCGGGCACGTCTCGGGCTTGTTCTTGACCAGGACCTGCCCACCCTTCTTGTACAATTGCTGCGGCGAGCCTCCACCCGCGCCCACCCCCAGTTTTGTCAACAGCTCGGGCGACGCCGGGTAGGGCACCCGGCAGTTGGTGCACAACTTGCGAATCAGCCGCCCGGCGACCACAAACTGCAAGTGCTTGCCCGCTGACGCTGGCTCCCCCACCGCCTTGACCCACCCATCGACAGCCTCCATCGCGCTGCCGGCGCGCAAAACCGCGTATATCCGCACACGCTGGAAGTCCGCCTTGGCGATCTCCTTGGCCGTTGCCGCGTCAGGTATCTCAGCGATTCCCATCACGTTGGGGTCGCGGCGGAGCATCGACCGCGTCTGCGTCGCGTAGTCGGCGCCCTCGATGCTCGGGTCAAACTGCTGGTGCCGAACGCCTTCGAGCGTCGCCTGCTGCTCCATCTCCATCGTCTGCACCGTCTGGGTGTATGCGTCATGCATCCCCAGCACGCCGTAGAGCAGCGACGTACGCCCACCATCGGGCAGCCCCGCCAGCAGCACCAGCCCCTTATTCCCCCGGGTAATCTCTCCGAGCACCTGCAACTGCTCTTCGAGGAACCCGAGCGCGTCGGCCTTGCGCCGAACCTGCCCCTCGGGGTCGATGAGCAGCTGCAACTTCATCCCACCCTGCCCACCCGAGCTGGTGATGCGCACCAGTTTTTTGTCCGTCCCCTGCTCGACGGTTACAAGCCCGACCAGCTTGCGCCGGCGGTCGGCAAGGTCCAGTTTCGCCGCGCTCTTCCAGAAGTCCATCACCTTGACCGCATCGGCCGGGGGCAGCTGCCCACCGGTTGATTTGACGCTGTCGACGAGCATTTGGGCCTCGTACTGCCCGTTGCTGCCGGGCACAAGTTCCACCTGGCTGGCGCGGGCCTGCAGCGCCTTGACCAGCACCTCCTCGGCGGCGGTCCGCACCGCATACTCCGGGGCGTTGGCCGCGGGGGCAAGGATCATCTGCTTGTCGGCCCCGGTGATCTTGAGCTTGACCTTCCCCTGCGCCTTCAGGGCCGGGTCTTCCTTGACTTGTTCCTTAACCGTACCGCCCAGGAGGTTGACAAGTTTGATGCGGTGCTCAGCCGGCACGCGCTCGTCCTTAGCCGTGACGTAGGCGTATACAAACAGGTCCGCCGCCAGCAGCAGGGCCATCGCCCCCAGCCCCGCCAGGAACCCGGCGATCCCCGCAATCGGCATAAAAAACACGACCAGCGTCGCGACCGTTCCCATCGTCAGGTGGAAAGCGTTCCAGTTCTGCCGCGGGAGGAAGAACTTGGCCGAGTGCTTGTCAAACCGCTTGCTGACGATCCACGCCCACCCGCTGAGCAGAGCCAGGAACACCAGCGGCTTCCACAGCGAGACGAGCATAAACCCATCTGAAGCGACCACAAAGAAAGGCGTCCAAGTCATGCGCACTCCAAATACACTAACCAACCCGGCCAGGAGAACCTCCCCGCCGGCACAGGGGCAAGGATACCGGCCTAATCACCACCACGCACACCTACCGGCAACGGCAAATGCCCCCCCCACTCATCCCCTCTACGGGCCCGACCCGGCCAACCCCTCCGCCCGCGCCCGCTGTGCGTCCGTCAGCCCGCGTGTCAAAGGGTCATACTTCTGCAAGGCGCCCACTCGGATCACCTCCCGCGCCACACGTGCCGCATTCTGCTGGTCTCCGAGGCGGGTGTAAACGTCCATCAACGCCATGAGGTGCATCGGCGCGGTCGGGTCTTGTCGGTGCGCAACCTCCAGATGTTCAGCCGAGCGCGCAAGAAGTGGGCGATCGGCTGGCCCATCCCCAGCCGAGGAATACAGCACACCAAGCCAGGCGTTCTGCCCGATGCTCAGGTTCGTTGCACGCGCAGCCCCCAGCGGCGCAACCCCCGGCACCTTGCCCGATGCAAGCATCTGCATCCCCTTCTGCACCGGGGAGCTGGCCACGACCGGCCCGCGCACCACCACATCGGCCAGCACGAGCGCCGGGGCTGAGAGTTCAGGCGGCGCGCCCATACGACCGGCCGTGGCCAGCAGGCGCGACGCCTCCCGGCGGGTTGGCCAGTCGGGGTACTGGGCCAGTTCCGCCGCCGACCGAATGAGTGCAGCAAACTTCTCCTGACCCAAACCCTCGCGGGCATTCCAGACCTGCCATGCCGTCCGCTCCAGCGACCTCTGCCAGGGCAGCACTCTCCGCAAGGCGATCAACGCAAGCACCCCGATCAGGAGAACGCCAACAACCCCAATCACCGGCCTTACCCACCCAGCGGGCCTCGCCGCGACAACGCCGCCGGTTTGCGCCGGCACCCACGCCGACGCGGCAATCAACACCACGATCAGACCAACGCTTCCAGGCCAGGCGAAGGTCTGCTCGATCTGCCCGTGCACCGCCAACACCGCGGCCCCCGAAAAGAGCGCCAGGCGCACGACCCCGTCCCGACCGCCTGTTACCAGCCGTGTTACCGCGACCCCAAGCAGGCACCACACGACCAGCCCACCCATGCGGGCGAGGATTTCCTCCAAGGTCAGCACCAAGGGAACATGAGCCAGGCTCAGAACCGTGGCGATTGCTGCAATGAGGCAGACCAGGCGGACGGTGAAGGCAGGTTGCTCGTCCGGTTCGGTCGGAGCGGAGGTACCCGCTTTGTGGGCGATCACAGACGCTGTGCCCTGGCCGGCGTCGAGCATCCAGCGGAGGGCCATGGCGCACCAGGCCAGGCCGAGGACGCCGAGGGCGGCCATCCAATCCAGGAAGACAGAGTGAACGCTGGCGACGTCCTCGGTGGCGAGTGGGTTTTTGTAGATGATGTAGGCTTCCTTGAACCCTGCGGTGCCTGTACCGAGCAAGGAGGTTACAGCCGGGAGGTCTGACCCCGCTGGGTTCGCCGGCCTCAGGATGGAATCGACGAAGATGCGCCAGGCACCATCAAAGTAGAAGGAGCGAAAGAGGAGAGATCGCTCGCCGAGGTGGTCGCCGAGCATGCCGCGTAGCAGCACCGCGGCGATGGCCAAGATGCACAGGGAGGGGATAAGCACGGGCAGGGAACGCACTATCCACCCCCGCACCCTGGGCGATGCACGCTTTGCGATCCAAATCAGCACCCCGGCGATGGCCAGACCGAGCACCAGCACCACCCACCCACCCTTGCCCCCGGCCATCGCCACGCCGGTGATCGATGCGAGCAGACCGAGCAGTGGAGCAACCACCGACCAACGCCCAATCTCGGCCCGGCGTTCGATCGCAACGAGCGTTAGCACGCTCCACACCCCGGCCATCGCGGCCATCAGGCTGGCGTAGACGTTGGCCAGGCCAAACCACCCCGTCGCTTCCGCCTGCATCAGCCTGCGTTCGTAGCTGCGGGCCATCCCCGAGTCGGGCAGCCACCCCTGTGCGGCGAGGATCTGCTCGCGGTTGTTCTTGTATGTCTCGACGAGGGCGGGGTGCTCGATGAGCAGCTCGACGGCACCCTTAATTGCCAGCACGCCGACGAGTCCGGCGAAGAGGGCCAGAACGACCATCCGCACAGTGCGTTCCCCCGCCGAGAGCGCAACGCCGACGCCAACGACCATCGCGCTGAGCCACGAAAGCCCGGTACGTAGCTCGGCGATGTTTGCGTTCGGGTTGAGCGCATGCGCCAGCAGTGGGACGGACCCGATGAGCAGCAGAAGGACCATCCCCCACCACCTCCGGCCCAAGGCATGAGCAACACCAGCGCAGGCCATCAGCACCACGCCGCCGAGCATGCTGACGAGGTCGTAGACGATGCTCCAGAGTGGTGTCAGGCCCGTGCCCAGGCCCATCGGGCGGGTTGTCAGCGGGTCGGTGTCCCAGAACGGCATGGGGACCGTCGGGAGCAGGGCCTTGGCCAAGAGTGGTGCCAAGGCCAGCAGCAGACCGGCGGAGATCCAAAGGTTGCGCCTGGGCATGGTGCAAGCCTATAGCAGGGCAACCGATTAGGCCCGTCGTTGGGCCGACGGTTTGCCCCGGGCCGGGGCCAGCCCGTTGCATTTGACAGATGCGCTGCCGGGCTTTGCCTTGGCACGCATCGGCTTAACGACCACGGCCAGGGCACGGGAGGTGAGCGCGTCGGCACCGGCTTGCAAGAGGGCGTAGGTGCCGAGCAGTTCCCCGGCCGGGACGTGCTTCTCGATCCAGGTGGCCGCGCCGTCGGTGCCGGCATCGACGGGGCAGACCCCCGCATCGACCAGGATCGCAAAGAGCCGGCCATCGACGGGCATGGCATGCACCCCCAGGCCGACGAGCGCCGTGCGGGTGGCAACGTAACGGGGCGTCTGACTCAGGCCCAGCAGGTAGGCGAGTGCACCCTTCTTGCCGGCCACGTAGAGGTGGCTCAGGCGGAGGGAGTGCTCATGCCGGTAGATGTCGTTGAGCGCGGCCTTGAGGCGTCCGGCCCGCTCATCGGCTCGGGCATATCCCCGGCCCAGGAGTGCGACGATCTCCTCGGCGAGGCTGGCCCGCAGTTCGTTGACATCGACCACAGCCCGGCAGATGCGATCGAGCGCGCCGGCGGCCTTGGGTGTGGGCACCTCCCACAGCATGAACGATCGGACAAACTCACGCAGCACACTGTCGCCGTGGAAGACACAACCACCGTGCGAGGTCGCCACGGCATCGCCGTCAACCACCGCACGAGGCGAACCCGAAGCGGGAAGAGGTGCGGCCGCGGTTGCCGCATGCAACTGCACAGGCTCAACACTCGCAGCGAGTTTGCTGAGCAGTTGCTTGAGGGCTTTGGCGCGGTCGGGCATCGGTTGGTACCAGGTCTGTGTGCACGGATCGGCGTTTGATCTGTTGAGCCTGAGCGTTTGGGCACTGCCGGCCCAGCGGCGGTTCACCCCCCAGCCGGCGGCGTGCTTGGGGGGGTGCCACCCTCTGGTGGTGGTCCATCATGCACCACGTTTGCCCCTTGTGCAAGCGCCCGGATGACCCCGGCCTGGTGTTTGAGCCTGCGGTCGAGGGAAAAGTGCAGTTGCGGGAGCATCTTCATGCGGATGAGTTCGCCGGCCTCACGCCGGATGAAGGCCCGGGCGTGGGCGATGGCGGCGATGGCCCGCTTCTCGGCCTTCTCCGGCAGGACCGAGACGTGCACCGTCGCGTCGCGCCCGTCGGGGGCGAGTTCGAGTTCGGTGATCGTTACCATCGTCCCGTCAAGGCGCGGGTCTTGCAGCCCGCGCGCGATGACCTGCTGAACGGCACGGTGGAGTGAGGACTGGATTTTGCCGTGGGTGAACTCGGACATACATCGCTGGTTCATGGTAGACGGGCCGTGATGCCGGGCAGACGGACCTGCTAATCGGATCGCTAGGGCTTTTGCCACTGCCCGTTACGGAAGACGCGTAGCGACGCGTCCACCTGCATCACCTCGGCCAGGCGTGCCGGGTCAGGGTCGATGAGGGGCTGGCCGAGGTCGGCGAGTGTTTGCGCACCCCACGAGCCATAGACCCCCCGCAACAGGAACGACTCGGCCCTGATCTGTGCGAGCAGTTCATTGCCAGATAGTTGTGGCCCCGGGTTGCCGCCACAGGTTGGGCAGAGGCGCCCTGCACCGTTGCGTTGGACGACGCGGCGGTTGCCGCAGGTTGGGCAGCTTGGCCATTCATCGAGCCAGCGTTCGATGCGTTGGCTTGCGCGGTCTGGTGCGCCGTCGGACAAGAGGTTCTCGAACCCCTCTAACAATGTCCACACGCCTGGCCTGCCGAAGGTTGCGCGTGCGCGTTTGCCCTCGCCGGCGCGGAGTTGGCCCAGTGCCGTGCTCAGGTCGATCGCGGCCTGGTCTGGCCCGAGCGCTGGTACAACGGCGACACCCTCGCGTGCGCCGGCCTGCACCTGACCTGCTGGCTCGACGAGGTGGGCGATCGCCCGCAGCCACGCCCGCCGCTCTGGACGGGGCGTGAGTGCCGACAACCCCAGGCACGCGCTGGCAGCGAGCGGTCGGCCGCTGCCATCTGGACGCGGCGACGCGCGGTCGATCTCGAAGGCGAGGACGTACAACCGCTCGGCCAGTTGCCTAGCCGGGCGCAGGTGGCGCTCCTGTGCGACCTCCTCGGCGAGCAGGAAGTAGCCGATCGGGTCGCTCGGGTTGAGTTTTTCAAGCCGGGCGTTCAGCCCGGGCAGGGGGATGGCGTCAAGACCATCCTGGCCTTGCCTGGCCGATCCGGCACCGACCAGGAGCACGCCCGCGAGCAGCGCCAGCACCGCCGCCGCGCGTGCGGCCAGGGATTGGGTGCGTGCGCCGGTGCCATGCCGATGCGTGTGCATCAGAGCTGCTCCCCGAGGCGGATGGACCAGAGGCGCAGCATGGCCTCCTGCGCCACACGCATTTGCACCGCTGCACTTTTGGCCGAGCGACGGTCGTGGTCCATCGTCAGGATGATCGACTTGATCTCATCGATGCGTGCGGGCTTCTCGCTGGCGACGATCGCCGAGAGGAGCTCGACGCACCCGACCTGCTCAGCGGCGAACGTCTGCACCACGCCCTGGGCGACCGTCAAGCGTGCGGCTCGGCGGCCTTTGATCTCAGCCAGCGACACCGGTGAGTTAACACCCGAGGGCAGACGAGAGGCCTCCTCCCACAGGGCGTTAAAGAGCGTGCTGGCCGCTCGCACCGAGAGGGGCCCGGCCTCGTCGGGAGATATGTCGCGTGCCGGCTCGCCAGCCATGACCAGGTACGCATCGGCAAAGACCGAGGCGATCTGGTCCATCCCGGCCAGCGGGTTCTGCGCCGCAGTGATCGACAAGATACGCTCGACGAGCGCACGCCGATAGTGCAGCACCCACTGCCCGCTGGCCGGCGAGACGACCGAGCCTTGCGCCATGGACGCTAGGAAGATCGCGTTGCGCAGCGACCGTGGGGCCTTGGGGAAGGCCTCCAGCACCGCGTTGACCATCTCCGGCTCGTTGACATAGCGCATGGCCGCGGCCTGGGCCGCGCCGCGGAGTTCAGTGCCGCCCGTCAAGGCCACATCGGCCACAACGCCCGCGTCGACGGGGCCGATCCCCCCCCCGACCAACTCGGCGAACCGGGCCAACCTTGCTCCGACGCCCTTGCTTTCGACAAGGTACTTGATCGCCCAGGCACCATCCCCGGCCTGCGCGGTCGAGATCTCCCGCGCCGTCCCCCCCGCGTTGGTCGTGGCGATCGAGGCCAGCCCCGCGGCGGGGACCGACGAGAGCGAAGCGGGGACGACCTCACCGCGCGCCCGCATCGCCGCCGCCCGGCACAACTGCGCCAGCAGCGCCCCGGCCGTCGCCTGCTCGATATCCACCGTTGCCGATGCCGAGAGCGACAGGATCGAACGCGCCCCATTGAGCCAATCGGCCTCGCCGCCGGCGCTGGGGCCGCCAGATGACAACTCCCAGGCCCCGGCGAACTGCACGCGCACGTTCTCACGCTCGATCGGCGTCGCCGTCGGGGGCAGGACCATCGAGGCGTCGATCCCCGACGCGCCCGTTCGGCTGGCGAGCACCTGCGTGATGGCGTGCACGTCGCCAAGAGATATCCGCGCATCGCCGATCCACGCGACGATGCGGGCTCGCGAGGGGTCCCCCGGGCGGTAACGCATCTTGCTGAGCACGCGAGCGACAAAGCGGAACGCCAAGGGGCTTTCCAGCAGGTCCGGCCCGAGCACCAGCACGCGCTCGATCGCGGCCAGGGCCACCAGCTGGCTCTGCCGCTCGGCCTCATCGCCCGTCAAGGCACCGCCGACGCCACGTGTGATCGCCTCCCACCACTTGTCGGCGGCCTCCTCGGCCGCGGCGGCACGCGAGGCCAACTCCGCCGGGCCAAGCCCGCTTGTGTCGCCGCCGATGAGGCGGACAGGCATCCCGCTGGCCGCGAACTCAACACCGGCTGCAAAGCCAGGCCCGGCACGCCTGGAGCCGAAGACCTTGCCGATGAGTTTCTCCCTCGCGGCGACCACGCCCGGCGGCAACTCACGCTCACGTGCAAGGCGCGCCAGTACGCCCGCGCCGCCGGTCATCGGCCAGATGTCCGCCGAGGCGATCGGCTTGGCCGCGTCGGTCAGCGGCTCAGCGACCAGCATCGCAAAGAGCTCCCCGGCAACCTCCGGCGTGGTGCAGCGGAACATCCCCTCGACGATCGACTCGACCGCCGAGGTGCGGGCGGGCATCTCAAGAACGGGCCACCAGTGCAGGAAGACCTGAACAGGGCCACGCAACGCCTGCAACCCCACCGACGTCCCGTCGAACCCCTTAACCGCCGACTCAATATCCCTGACAAACACGGCGGAGTTGGGCGGGCCATCGCCCACCCTTGACACGGGAATCGCTGGGCCTTCACCAAGGGCTGGCGCGGGGGGCGTAAGGGGTGGTAGAGGGGGATTGTTTTGCCCACTGGGCGTGGCCGGCACGGCGGGCCTGGGCGCGCTGGCAGCGCTGGTGCGATAGATCAACCACGCCGAGCCGCCGACGGACAGGAGCATCACCGCCGCCAGCGCGAGCCAGAGTTTGGTTGTGGACGCCTCGCGGTGCTCAGCGTCTGTGCGTACTGCGGGGGCGTAACCCGGCGCATCGTGCTCTGCGTGGCCTCGCTGCGGCAACCGCACGGCCCCGGCCATGGCATCCTCAACGCCGGCCGTTCGTGGCCGCTGCCCATGCAGGAGCGCAACGACGGCCTCGGCCGGCACCCCGTGCAGGGCCGCGACCATCAGCGCACGCCGTAATCCCTCGGCCCCGGGCTGAGCCGAGACTGCGTGCAGGACGTGCTGAGAAAAGTCCGCCGAGTATGCTGGCTGCTCGCCGATCGCATCCCCTGCGCGGGCGGCGCCATCCGCCGCACCGGGCGATTGCACGAGCGCGGCAATCGGCAGGTGAGGCTCGCCGGCGATCTCGGCTTCAAGTGCATCGCTCCACGGCGCGCCGGGGCCGTTGATCATCTGCGCGGCGACCCCCTTGAGCACCGCTCGCAGGGCTTCCACATCCGGCCCGCTGCCGTGCGGGTGCATGTGCAGTTGGGCCAGCTTTGTGCGGAGTGCCAGCACCACCTCGGCCCGCTCGGCGCCGGGGCTGAGTTGCAGCATCGTCTCAGGCCAGTCGGGGTCAAAGACCATCGCTGCCTGCGAGCCGAAGAACCACAGCAGCATCGCCCGCGCCCGGCTTGGTGTCACGGCGCACCCCCGCCTGTGCCCTTGCCAGCGTTGCTGACGCCCAGGCCCGCCGCGAGATTGATGATCTGCTCGTGCCACGGCGAAGGCCCTGTCGGGTGCAGGACCAGATGCTGGCGGATAGCCGTCGTCGCGGCGACTGGGTCAGCCGTTGCCAGCACGCGCAGCGAGTTGAACTTGGCCTGGAACCACTCCTGAGCACCCTCAGGCAGACCGCTGGCGAGCGTGCGCCAGCACTCGCCAGCGGTTTTCAGATCCCCGGCTGATTCGCTCAACACTGCCAAGCGTTGCAAACTGCTCCCCAGCCCGGGGCGGAAGGCCAGCACCGCGCGGTCGAGCGCCATGGCCGTGTCGCGTGCCGATTGCTCCTGCGCCTGCCGCCAGAGCACCGCCGACGCGCCAGCCACGCTTCCGGCGACAGTCGCCACGCGTGCCTCGGCATACTTGCCACGTTCGGGGGCGATCACCTCCAGCAGCGCAAGCCCGTGCTTGACAACCCGCCTGGCCGGATCGATGCTCTCTTTGCCCTCGGCCACCACGGCATTGAGCCTGCGCTCGGCATCCTGCAGGAGTGCCGTGCGCACGGCGACGTGGTAACGCTCGACCGCCACACGCCGCTCGGCCGGGCCGCTCTGCGCATCCCGAGCCCGGGCAGCAAGCTCATCGGCAAGCCGCTCGGCCTGCACAACATCACCTTTAGCCAGCAGCAACTGGATGCGCCGCAGCGTCAGCTCGTCAGCAACGGCCGAGGCGTCCTGCCCGCTCGCCTTAATTGCCTTGTCCACCGCGTCGAGCACACCCTCAGCACGCGTGGCGTCGGGCGTGGGCCCTGAGAGCAGCGCGTCGAGCATCTGCCGGGCCGTCAGCAGCATCCGCTCGGCCGCTTGGCCCGCCTGGGCCTTATCAGGCCCGAGCGCACGCGTCTGGTCGATCGCCAGCAGTTCATCGGCGGTGCGCAAGAACCTGGCCGAGGCGTACGCACGCTCGGCCGCAGGCGCCGCGCGGTAGAGCCGATAGAGCACCTTGACCAACTGCCTACGCGTCTGTTCATACAACGCCGAGCCTCTCGGCACGCTCTGCAGCACCCGCACCGCGCCCTCGTCGACGCGGTCCTCACGCATCAACTGGCCTAATGCCAGCGTCGCGGCACGGTCCCCCTGCGGGTACTCGCGGATGAACAACTCTGACAGTTGCCCCAGCCGCTCATCGACCGCGGCCTTGTCCGTCGCCGAGAGTTCCGCTCGCGACGCCCGGCTGAGCGTGCCGATCGCCAGCCAGAGAGCCTCCTGCGCATCGTCCCGGTCCGCCAGGGCGCGGAACCGCTCGCTGGCACGGGCGAACAACTCCGCCGCGTTGCGCAAACGCCCGGCCATGAACGTCGCTCGCCCCGCCAGAAGCGTCGCCTGCGCAAACTCACGCGTGAAAAAGCCAACGTCCGGCTGCTGCCCTGTGGTCAGCAGGACACGCGCGGCATCACTAAAAGCATTGACCACCGCCGGGTCCGTCGATGGTTCATCGGCCGCGGCACCCGCTTGGGCGGCGTGCCGCTGCTGCGCCTCGTCGAGCATCTGGTGCCCGCGCACATAGATTGCCACAAACCCCGTATCGCCGAGCACCACCGCCCCAAAGCGGCGGGCGATCTCCAGCACCGCGCCGATCTCGCGGCGCACCACCAGATCACCCACGGCCAGTTGCCCGATCGCCAGTGTGGTCGGGCGCAGGTTCTCGCTCTTTTCTTCCAGTGCCAGCGACGCGATCACCCGTGCCGTGCCCGTCGGCAGGGCGATGATCCCCGGCTGCCCGGGGACCTCGGGCAGTTTCAGCACGCCCGTGCCGCCGGGCTTGCGCGCCTCGCGCACGTCGCGCTCGATATCACTCCACCGCCCTGCCCCGGCCAGCACGATCACACGCCACGCCAGCCACTGCCCGGCGATGCTCTCGTGCGTGCCGCGCTCTTGCCGCAACGCATCGAGCCACGCCAGGGCTTCAACGTCCTTGCCCAACACCCCCATGCACAGCGCCGTGCCAGCGGCAGCACGAGCGACGTGCTCATACTGGAAAGGCTCGGTGGACATCCCCTGCGGCATCCCCTGCCCCGGCGCGACCTGCAAAATCAACGCAAACGCACGCACCCCATCGCTAGCCGCTTGCTTGTTGCCCGTCAGCAGCGCGGCGTAATAACTCGACCAGCCCAGGTAGTAACTGGCCGTCGATCGCCAGCGGCGCACGTCGGCGAGTTCCAACTCCAGCGCCGCCGCGTCCGCCGCTAGGTTGTTGTCCAGTGCCGCCTGCACCTGCTGCTCGCGCCGGGCGAGGTCTGCCAGCACCACCTCAAGCCTTGGGCGGATCGCGTTGATCCCCTCCATCGCCTCGGCAAGCGCGGCCGCGCCCGAATCACCACCGGCCCTGAGCCTGGCACGCTCGGCAGCGTCCTCGGCCACCAAGTATCGCTCACGCAGCAGGTTGATCTTCAGTTCAAACGCCTTCGCCTGCGGGGCCGAGTTGAGCAGTTTCTCCGCCGCGGCCACAAGCTCCGCACGCGCCGCCGCGTCCTTGGCGTCCCCGATCGCAGAGGCATACAGCTTCCCCAGCCGCTCGACGATCCGCTCCTTCTCCGCGCCGTGGGCCACCTTCAGCCGGGCCGTGAGTTGGTCGATCAGCAGCGAACGCAAGCCCATCGCCTGCAGATAGTCGGCCACACGCTCAGACTCACCCGGCGGCTCGGCCTTGCGCACCTGCGCGTGCATCGGCTGGCACAACGCCAGCACCACCCAGGCACACGCCAGTGGCACGCCCGCTCGACCTGTCCGCCTACTTGCCCGCAACATAACTCACCCGCGTAAAGCCCGCGTCCCGCGCCGCCTGCAACGCCGCAGCGGCCCACTGCACCAGCACGTCATCATCCACACGCACAATAACCCCAGGCTCTTTGGGCAGTTCACGCAAGATCGCCGTCAGCGCGGCCTGGTCCTGCACCACCCGGCTGCCGAGCGTGAACGACGCACCGGCCCCCCGCGCTGACACACGCAGCACCTGCGAGGAGAACTCACCGCCGCTGCCCGCGCCACGCTTCTCGGCCGAGAGCGTCGCCGGCAACTCACCCTCGGCCGGTGCAAGCGTCCCCGCGATGATGAAGTACATCAGCATGAACAGCACCACATCGATCAACGCGATCAATGGCAGCGGGGCGACACTCGTGTTTTTACGTGCTCGGGGGAGGTTCACTGCATGCCCTCCACCTTGCTGCCCTGCGTCGCAAGATGCCACGTCCGCAGCCCCGCGCGGGCCAGCTCCAACGCCAGGTTGTTCAGGTGCTGCGCCGGCGCGTTGCGGTCTGCACGCACCGTCAACTGCACATCGCTCTTGCCCGGCCCACCCGAGGCCTGCACCTCACGCCGCACGTCATCGGTAAACTCCGCCACCGTCAGCGCCCTGCCATTGACCGCTCGCAGCGTCCCGTCCTTGAGCAGGTCCACGAGCATCGCACGCGTGCTCTCGGCCTGAGGGGCCTCACCGGCCTGATTGGGCAGCTCCATCTCTGTTCGCATCGACTGCTGGAACTGTGAGCCCATGACAAAGAACGTCAGCAGCAGCAGCGTGATGTCGATCATCGCCGTCAGGTCAAACCCCGCTTCCTCGCGCACCCGGAGTTTTTTGCGAAAGTTCATGCGTGTGCTCGACTGTTGACCACTCAAGCCGCCCCCGCCGACCGCGCAACTCCCGCCCTGGCCACACCCTTGGCCGCTACCCCGGCCGGCGCCGCCAGCCCGCTCATGATCTCCTCGGCTACGTCGCCGACCTCCGAGACAAGCCGGTCGGTCCTGCGCTTAAAGATCATGTACGCGAACGTGCATGGGATCGCCACGATCAAACCCTCGGCCGTCGTCACCAGCGCGACGGACATGTACGCCGCGAGCTGCTCGTTCTTTGCCGCCCCGCTCCCGCCGCCGAGGGTCGCAAACGCCCCGATCATCCCACCGACGGTCCCCAGCAGACCGAGCATCGGGCCAAGGGCCGCGATCATCGATATGCCGTGGTTGATCCGCTCGAGCCGGTCGAGCTCGCGTGCGCCCGCCTCCTCCAGCGCGGGCCGCAACTCCAGCAGCCCGAACTGCGACCTGCCCACCTTCGCCAAACCCCCGGCGATCACACGCGATAGGAAACTGTCGTTCTCAGCCGTAGCGCAGAACGACGGAATCTCATCTACACGCCTCTCACCGACCAATCGGCGCAGCCCCTCAACAACATGATCGGGCGCGAGGCTCGACCGCCGCAGCAGCACGATGTTGGCGATCATCAGCGCCACCGCCCCCATCGAGACGAGCACCAGCACATATGAGATCACACCACCGGCGTGGATGTACCCCAGCACCGACTTGCCGCCCGCACCCTGGCCACCCTCGGCAGCCAACGTCCATGCCATCAGACCCATCTCATGCACCATGCGTCATCCTTCTTGTATTGACTCGACCGCCCAACTGATACGACCTTGCTCCCGTACAACCCACCCTACGGCATCTGCACGCCCGCCGCGTCGGGGTACTTTGTCCGTAACTCTTTGTTGATCAGTTCCACCGGCTCGCCGAGTTTGACCAGTTCTCCGCGGGCCTCCACCAGCGCACCAGCGGCCAGCCCGGGCACCTCCTCGGCAAAGAGCGCCGGCACGGTCAGTATCTCGACGAGCCCCTCACGCTTCTGAGCCGGGTCCGCCTCACGCAGCAGCGAACGCCCGATCCCCAGGTGCAGCCACGCGCGCATCCAGAGCGTGTCGAGCATCTCTGGCTCATCGGCCTGCACCTCGCGGTTGAGCTCGGCCTTGGTCAGCCTCTCCAGCCGCTGCCGAAGCCGCCCCCGCGCGCCCTGCCTGCCCACATCATCACCTGCACGCGCGAGCACGATATCAACGACCATCTGCGCTACGTCCCCGCTCGGCTCACCATCGGGCTTGAACTCCGCGCCGGAGACCTCAAACGCCGCCGCCGCCTGATATGCCCTCACCACATCCCCCACCGGCGAGCCAGCCGGCGCCGAGCCGAGCCGGGCAAACTCGCTGCTGCCGAGCATCCCCGTCAACGCGGGCGTAGCGATCACCGGCCCAAATATCGGCGGCAGGTGCGGGCACAGCCCGGTGCCCCCGTCCACACTTGCATCCCCCGCGCTCAGACCCCCGGCTGACCGATCCCCAATCCAGATCACACCCTTGTTCAGCGCATCCTCGACCATCACTGGCCGCTCGCTCGCTGCGTCGAACCAGGCGAGCCACGCCAGCGTCGCACCCGTCTGGCTCCCCCGCGCCAGCCGAACCCGCAGCACCCCCTCCGCAGTTGCAAGTCCCGTTGGCCCCACCAGCGTCCCCTCTAACGCCATCTTCTCAATCAACGGCTCAAGCGCCTCCCCAGCCATCGGCACATCACCCCGGTCCACACGCGACACCCCACGCATCAACTCAAGCCCCCGGGCCATCGACCCCTCGCAACCCGCCACGTCCGTCTCGCGCACCAAGTGCCAGGAGATCAACCGGTCCGCCTGCCCATCGACCTTGACGAGCACACCCCCGTTCTGCGCTGAGACCGCGCCCCGCAACTCCCCCGCTTGCCCGCGCAGGCGGACAAACGTTCCCTCGGCATTGACGCCGCTCGCACCCACAACAAGCAGGAGAACCCCCGCCAGGACCGCCGAGTGCGCCTTGTTCATGGCCGTTTCCCCCCGGGGGTGATGAACGTGTACGTCCCCTCGCTCATCGATGCGATTTTGCGCATCATCTCCTCAGAACTGTTGTCCATGAGGCAGATGCCGTGGATCGGCACATTCCGACCGCCGCGCATCAGCGACCTGATCTTCTCGGGCACGTCGTTGTTGAACTGCCCGTCGGTCATGAAATAAATCGCGTCCGGGCGGGGCCGCAGGTTCAGAACGGTCAGGAACCCGCCGAACGGCTCGGTGCCACCCGCGGCCGTCAGGCCCTCAATCTCGCGTAGGGCGGCCTGCTTGTTTTTGCTGGTGGCCTGTGCATATTTGCCCCCGAGCATGAAGTTCCGCACCCCGCTCTCGAATGGAAGGATGACAAACTGCGCATTTTCCGGGAGTTTGTTGATCGCCGACGACAACTCCCGCTTGAGCATCGCCAACTTTTCACCCTCCATCGACCCCGAGACATCGACGATGAACCCGAACCGTCTGCCCCGCGCCTCGCGCCCGAAAAAACTCGTCCCACCCGCCCCCGACCCGCCCGTCCCCTCGCCGACGCCGATCCCTGTGCCCGTGCCCGACCCGCCCAGCCCCGTCCCCGCGTTGCCGCCGACATCACCCGCGTCGGGCAGCGCGTTCCCGCCCGCGGCCTCGATCACCGGCATTGGTGCCAGGTCAACGCTGTTCTTGAGTTCCTCAACCCCCGGCGTTTCAACGGTCAGCACCCCCTCGTTCAACGAGGTCAACTGCGACTCATCGACGACCGCAACCTCACGCGGCAGCGCATTACCCCCCCCGCCACCACCCCCGCCCCCCCCGCCAGCAAGGACCAAACCCGCGATCGAGAGCAAAATCGCGTGCAGCACCACCGAAGCCCCCATCCCGATCACCGCCGCCCGCTGCGAAACCACCGACCAACCTTTGTGGGTGGGCGCACCGAGCAACTCCGGCCCAAGGGCACCACCCACAGGCACCTCGTACCGGTTGTTGGCATCCGCCCCAGGCTGCACGGGATCATCCATGATTGAGTCTGGCTACACGATCGGGCATCGGTCCATCGACAAACAACACTACGGCCCAGGTCGCAGGCTGGGCCGTCACTTTCAGATCGGCCCACCCGTGCCCGCAACGCCAAAACTGCGCCTAGGCAGACCGCGATCCACCAACTCCCCCCCCTGGCCGCCGCAGGCAACTGTTCGCTGGCACCCCCGGCCCGGTTCCGCGATGGGGTATCCTCCCGCATCCACCTGTTCACCCGGCCCGAGCCAAACCATGCCAACACCCCCCCCCACCGGTCGCAGCCCCTACCACCGCGTTCTGCTCAAACTCTCTGGCGAGAGCCTCGGCGGTGAGGGCGTAGCCGGGCTGAACGCCGTGGAGATCAACAGCATCGCCCAGGAGATTAAACTTGCCCACGCCTCGGGCGCGCAAATCTCGATCGTCGTCGGCGGGGGGAACTTCATCCGCGGTGCGGACCTGGCCAAAAAAGTCGGCATCGACCAGGTAACGGCTGACCAGATGGGTATGCTCGCAACGATCATCAACGCCATGGCCTTGCGCGAGGCACTCCAGGCGGCGGGGATGCAGTCGCGTGTGATGTCGGCCGTGGAGGTCAAGCAGGTCGCCGAGCCTTACCTGCGTCTGCGGGCCGTACGCCACTTGGAGAAGGGCCGCATCGTGATCCTGGCCGGGGGGACGGGCAACCCCCTGTTCACCACCGACACCTGCGCGGCACTGCGCGCCAGCGAGCTGCAGTGCCAGGCGATCCTCAAGGGGACGAAGGTCGACGGCATCTACACCGCCGACCCGAAGAAAGACCCCAAGGCGACCCGCTACGAGCATGTAACCTACACCGAGGCGATGACGCAGAACCTCAAGGTGATGGACATGGCCGCGTTTGACCTATGCCGGCAGCAGAAAATCCCGATCGTGGTCTTTGACTACCGGGTGCCGGGGAACATCCGCCGGGCAATCACGGGTGAGAAGATCGGGACGCTGGTGAGCGCGGCAGAGGCGTAAATGTCCGCGTTATAGTGGGACTCAAGCCGGGCAGATTGGTAACCTGCCCCACATTCGCAGTGCCCCTAAACTATCGGCATGTCCATCACCGCCCAGCCGTCCAGCCCTGCTGCCCACAGCACCCCGGCCAGCCGAACGGCCGGGGGCCGGGTCTTTAACTTCAACGCCGGGCCGTCGATCCTCCCCGAGGAGGTCCTCCGGCAGATCCAGGGGGACATCTGGGACTTCCAAGGCTCTGGCTTTGGGATCATGGAGCACAGCCACAGGGCGAAGGTCTACGACGACGTGATCCGCCAGGCGGAGGCGGACGTCCGCGCAGTCGGCAACGTGCCGGCCAACTTCCGAATCCTGTTTATGACGGGCGGCTCGTCGAGCCAGAACTTCATCGTCCCGGCCAACCTCCTGCCGGCGGGCAAGGCTGCCGACCACATCGTTACGGGGTACTGGGGCCAGCGCAGTTACGACGACGCCGACCAATGGGCCAAGAGCTTTGGCGGGCGGGTCCACCTGGCCGCGACGAGCGCCGACACCAACCACTCGTACATCCCCGAGAGGTACAACTGGTCGGGCACCTCCGACAATGACAAGCCCGCGTATGTACACCTGACGACCAACAACACCATCTACGGCACCCAGTGGCGGACCGCCAGCGGCGCCGAGCGACTACCTGCCGTGCCCGATGGTGTGCCCATCGTCGCCGATGCGTGCAGCGATATCTACAGCCGGCCGATCGACTTTACAAAGTACGGCTTGGTCTACGCCAGCGCACAAAAAAACCTCGGTGTAACCGGCACCACCATCGTCTTCGTCCGCGACGACCTTGTTGAGAGCGCCAACCCCAACCTCCCCCGCATGCTCCAGTACCGGCACTTTGCCAAGGAACTGAGCATGCCCAACACGCCCCCGGCCTTCTCGATCTACACCGTGGGCCTGATGGCCAAGTGGATCAAGGCCCAGGGTGGGGTGCACGCGTTGCATGCGCGCAACGTTGCTAAGGCGGGCGTGGTGTACGCGGCCCTTGATGCCGCGCCTTCGTTTTATAAGCCCCACGCCCGGACGCAGGACCGGTCGCTGATGAACATCGTCTTCAAGTGCCACGCGAGCAAGGGGATGACGGGTGAGGAGATGGATGCGAAGCTGATCGCCGAGGCCAAGGCACAGGGGCTGGATGGGTTAGCCGGGCACCGGGCGGCTGGGGGGATGAGGGCGAGCCTGTACAACGCCATGCCGCACGAGGGGGCTGAGGCGTTGGGGCAGTTTTTGACCGACTTTGCAAGGCGGAACGGGTGAGAGGCGGGCTGGGAAGCCCGCCCCACCAGTTTTGGTGCGCTGGCTGGAAGCCCGCCCCACCAATGCTGCGCGGGCTGGGAAGCTTGCACCACCTGGATTGATGCGCGGGCTGGAAGCCTGCTCCACCGGGGGCAGGGGGTACGGGGCTAGACCCGCGAGTGCGCGTTGGGGGTTGCCCGGCGGACCCAGCGGTTGATCGATGAGTCGCTCAACAGTTTGTCTCGCTCGTCGGGCGTGGTGCCGTAGCGGCGCATGATCGCTGCCGCGATCAAACCCATAAACATCGGCTGCGGACGCAGCGGGCGACCCGTCAGCTCGGGGTGGAACTGCCCACCAATAAAGTAAGGGTGCGTGATCCTCGGCCCCGCCGCATCGGCCGACCCGGCGTGGCCGGCGATTGCCGCCGCGGTCGGCGAACCCTCCGGCGGAAGTTCCAATATCTGCATGATCGGCTGCTTTGGATGCCGGCCGCTGAAGACCATCCCGGCCTTGGTCAGGGCATCGACGTAGCTGGGGTCAACCTCGTAGCGGTGGCGGAAACGCTCGCGGACGCTGGTCTTTTTGCCGTAGAGCATGTGCGCCAGCGTTCCCTCGGTGATCAGCACGTCCTGCCCGCCCAGTCGCATCGAGCCGCCGAGGCCCTCGATGCGTTTTTGTTCGGGCAGTTCGCTGATGAGCGGGTTGGCCGTGGCGGGGTCAAACTCGGTGCTGTTCGCGTCGGGCAGGCCCAGCACGTTGCGTGCGAACTCGATGACCGCGACCTGGAAGCCCAAACAAATCCCCAGATAGGGCACCTTGTTCTCCCGGCAGTAGCGCACGCACTGGATCTTTCCCTCCACGCCCCGCCTGCCGACGCCGCCCGGCACGATCACGCCGTCCATCTGCGAGAGTTTCGCCGCGACGTTCCCCTCGACCAACTCCGTCGTCTCGATCCAGTGCAAGTTGATCTTGGTGTCCAGTTTTGCCGAGCAGTGCTCCACGGCCTTGTCGATGCTCGCATAGGCATCGCGCAGGTGGGCATACTTGCCCGTGATGCCGATGTCCACCGTGCGCGGCTTGGTCCTGGTCAGCCCGCTGACAAAGTGGCTCCACGTCTCACGGGCACGGTCCTCCTGAGGGGCGTCCACGCGGTCGTGCAGGTTCAAGATGCTCAAGATCTCACGGTCCAAACCCTCCGAACGCATCTCGTCGGGGATCGTGTAAATACTCGGACGATCGTGCATGCTGAACACACGCTTGATCGGCACATTGCTGAACATCGCGATCTTCTCGAGCACCTTCGGCTCGACAGGCTCCTCGGCCCGGCAGGCGATCGCGTGCGGCTGTATGCCCGCCTCCATGAGCCGGCGCAGCCCCAGCTGCGCCGGCTTGCTCTTCTGCTCCCCCAGCGCGCTGGGCTTGATCACGTACGTCAACGCCACAAAGCAGCAGTTCCCAGGCCCCTCCTCAAACGCCAACTCACGCAGGGCCTCGATATAAAAACCGTTCTCATAATCGCCGACAGTGCCCCCGACCTCGACAAAGACGACATCGGCGGGCTTGCGCCCATCGCCGAACATCGCCAGTTCGCGGATCTTGCGTTTGACCTCGCCGGTCACATGCGGGATCATCTGCACGTCGCGCCCGAGGTACTCCCCCTGCCGTTCGCGCCCAAGGATCTCGCTGAAAATCTGCCCGCTGGTGGTGAAGTTACGCCGCGTCAGGTTCTGGTCGAGCATCCGCTCATAGGTGCCCAGGTCCATGTCGCACTCGGTGCCATCTTCGAGGACGAAGACCTCGCCGTGGCGATAGGGGTTGAGCGTCCCGGCATCGATGTTCAGGTACCCCTCCATCTTCATCGGGCAGACGCACAGCCCCTTGTCGCGGAAAAGTTTGGCCAAACTCGCGGCAAAGATCCCCTTGCCAAGCCCCGACATCACCGTGCCAAAGACAACGATGTACTTGTGAAACCCCTTGCGGTACCCCGGCGGCTCGGGCGAATAAAACTCCGACGCGCTGGTAGCCGAGGTGTCGGCCACCGATGCGAGCAGGCCCGATGCATCCAGAACATCCTCAACGTCATCAGCCCTGGGCCGCGCCGGCACCATCCCCGAGGCCCCGGCCGGGGGCGGGCCAACCTTTGCAGAGTCTTGCAACGCAGGGACATCCACCCGGACGGCACGCTTGGGCGACCGACCGGGCACCTCTGTTTGATGGTCGCCTGGCATGCCCCAGTGTAGACACCCGACCGCCACGGGCAAACTCTCACGCAAGATTCACACGCTGGCGTGCAAACCCATCCCAAACCTCACCTGTCGCGCCAGACCTTTTTGATCTCCTGGCTGCCGATCCAGACCTTCTCGTTGCTCTCCAGGTCCACGATCTCTAGGTTCACCTTGAAGTAACTGACCCCACCCTTGCCGTCGAGGGTCCGCGGTTTATCCTCCATGATCCGGCCAATAACAATGAAGTCGGCCCCCAGTTCAAACTGCATCCGCTTGCGCGTCTCGGGGCGACTCCACTCCTGTCCCTGGGCGCGCTCCTCGCGCACCGGCAGGCGCTGGTCCTTGTCGGCCACGAACCGCACCAGGCCGCTGTTGATCAACTCACGCTCGATATCGGTGGTGATCAGTTTGGTGTCGATGTAATCCTGCGTCGCATTGATGACCGGCCCGACGATCACCGCCGGTCGCTTGCCGCCGTTCTCGGCCTTGAAGTTGTTGATCCAAGCCCTGCTCAATGCATCCTGCACCATCCCCTGATACACCTGCCGGGCGTCAGAGTCGTTGAACCGGTAGTCCACATCCACCACCTGCTGCGGGTCAACCCGGCTGACTTCACGCACCGGCGCGCACGCCGAGAGGGCGAACACTGCTGCCATGCTTGCCGCGAGAACCGAAAGAACTTTGACACAAGATGCAGTGAACATGGTTACTCCTCTGTTGGCAAGCATATTCGCCACGCCGGCAGGTCAGATGCACAAGGTGGTCGCAAATCTGCTCTGAACCCCTCCCCCGATGGGAGGGGCAGGGGTGGGGTTGACACACCCTTGTGCACGGAAGCACCTACGCCAATGAAAGACAGAAGCGGTTCGCGGGGGATGCCCAGTGCAGCGGAGGAACGCGGAGAAGAATAAAAACAAGAAGAGGATAGAGCAACCCACCCCCAACCCTCACTCCTTGACCACCCGCATCGTGATCAGGTCCTGCACGTCCAGCATCCCCACCGGCCTCCCGCGCGCATCGACGACCGGAATCTCATCACGCCGAAACTGCTGGACCACCCGCACCGCGTCGCGCACACGTGCCGTGTCGGGCAGGGTGCTGGGGTTGCGTGTCATCACGTCCCTGGCACGCTTTTTGAGGAATCCGGGGTCCTTGAGCACCCACCGCCGGAGGTCACCGTCTGTAAAAATCCCCGTCAACTTCCCCGTGCCACGGTCCACCAACAGCAGCGCACCGGGCCGACGACCGTCGGCGTCCGCCGCGGCCAGGGCCTCGGCGACCGTTAAGTCATCAAAGGCAGGGTGCAGGTTGTGCCCCACGCGGAACCGCAACGCCTCACTCACCGGCTTCATCAACCCCCCGAGCGACCCGCCGGGGTGCCGCTTTGCAAAGTCCGCCTCGCTTACCCCGAGCGCCCGGCTAACACAGAGCGCCAGCGCGTCGCCCAGCGCAACTGTCGCCGTGGTGCTCGCCATCGGTGCTGGAGAGAGGTGCTCATCGGCCGCCTCCCCAATCGCCAGCACCACGCTGGCAATCTTCTCCAGCCCCGACGTGCCCGCCAACGTGCCCACACCATTGCCCGTCCCCTTGCAGATCGCGATCACATCAATGCCGTCCTGCCTCAGGACCGCCGACAGCGAGACGACCTCATCGGTATCACCCGAATAACTAATCGCAATACACACATCCGCGGCACGGAAGTTCCCCAGGTCCCCGTGCGCCGCTTCCGTCGGATGAATGAAATGGCTCGGCACACCCAAACTCGCAAACGTCGCGGCGATCTTCGCCCCCACCAGCCCGCTCTTGCCCAGCCCCGTAACCAACACCGTCCCACGCTCCTGCGCACACCCGACCAAGAGGCGCACCGCCCGCTCAAAAGCCGCCCCGCTACCCCTGTGCAACCCCGCAGACAAAGCCTCCACAGCACGCGCCTCGGCCTGCAACTGCGCACACGCGAGCGTCAGCACCCCCCCACCGGCCCGCACCCCGGCCTTCGTACCCCTCTTCTTGCCCACCGACTTTGCTGCTTGCTTACCCATTGTCGTGCAGTTTACCCGCGATACGGGCCGGCCGAAGGGTTACCATTGCCCCGCACATACGCCGACGCGAGCAAAGCCCATGACGAGCAAGCACGACTACACCATCTCGCTGGACGCTTTCCAAGGCCCGCTTGACCTGCTGCTCTTCCTGATCCGCCGGGCCGAGGTCGATATCCACGACATCCCGATCGCCCCGATCACCGACCAATATCTCGCCTACCTCCGGCAGATCGACCGCATCGACATCGAAGAGGCCGGCGAGTTCCTCGTCATGGCCGCCACGCTGATGGAGATCAAATCGCGCCTGCTCATGCCCACCGTCCAGCCCGGCGACGAGGCCCCCGCCGACGCAGGCAACACCACCGATGCAACCGACCCGCGCGCCGGCCTGGTCAAGCAACTCCTGGCCTACAAACGCTTCCGCGACGCCGCGGCGATGCTTGAAGGAAGGCTCACCGAGTGGGAGCACCGCACCCCCGCCGCCGGCGCGGGCGTGCCCAACCTCTCGGCCGAGCAGATCGCCGAGCGCGAGAACGAGTCTGTCCATGTCGATGACCTCGATCTCATCGACCTTGTCCAGGCCTTCGGCAAGATCCTCGAAACAATCGACCTCTCCCGCGTCGGCGTTCACCACGTCGCCGACGATGAGACCCCCATCGAGATTCACGCCGCCGACCTGCTCGACCGCCTGACGCGCGACGGGCGTGAACTGCCGGAGTTCGGCAGCGAGGCAACCCAGAGCCAACTCCCCTTCCCGCGCAGGGGGCTGCGCTTTGCCGAGTTGTTTACAGGGCGCACCCGCGCCGAGGCGATCGGTCTCTTCCTGGCAATGCTCGAACTGATCCGCCAGAGCAAACTCGCCGTGCGGCAAGACTCAGCCAAGGAAGAAATCTACTTAGGTCTCCGCCAACCCAGCGAGCTGACGCATTAACCCCTGACCCGAGGGCAGGGGCAGGGGTGATGCTGGCACGGGCAATCATCACACAAAAATAAACACGCCCGGCTCGGAGATCCGGGGTACCCAGAACGCCGCCCCCGAACATTTTGGCGGCAAGTGTCAGGGTTGGGGTTCGTCTTAACCCACCTATCCCCTCAATGTCCAGTCCTGATTACTCCCCCCCCGACCGCGCCCGCGGATTACACCGCCGACGTTCTCGGCTCGCACGTCCGTCCGAGCAACCTGCACATCCAGCTCCATCTGCACGCCCGACAGTTCGGTCGTCCCCCCACCAGCATCTGCGGCCTTGCGCAGGTCCATCAGCGTTGTCCCCCCGGCCTTGGCCAGTTCCTCCGCCGCGGCGAGCGACAGGTTCACCACCGGCACCTTCTGCACACCACCCTGACGCGTCCCCAGCGTCGTCTCAAGCACCGTCCCGCGCGGATCATCCACCCCCGGCGGCATCACCACCAGCACCGCCAACGGCTCGCGTTCCATCACGCTGCGCAGCTTGGCGTTCAGGCTCGCCTTCTCCGTAAACCCGTTCCCACTGCTCCAGAGGCTCTGCCCCTTCTCGTCGAGTGGCTCAAACCGAAAGACCAGCGCGATCTTCCCCGCCAGCGTCTCATCCTCCTCGAACGTGTTGTAGTTGTTCACCCCCCCCTGCACCGCATACCCCACGCTCACTACAGGCCCGGCGACCTTCCCCGACCCCGAGTTCTCCCGCACCGTAAAGCCCACGCCCGGCGTCAAGGGCCACCGTGATTGCCCACGCACAATCTCCACACGTTCAGTCTTGACCGTCGGTTGCTTTCCCGCCGTGAACTCTTGCCGGAATGACGCGCTGGCCCGCTTAGCCTCCCCACCCTCGCCTACCGCTACGGGGAACGCCGGCTCAAGCTTGTACCGGCGGAACCACCACTCAAAGTACTCCGCGGTGATCTCGTTGCCACGCGTGCCCGGCGCCCGACCCTCAAAGAAAGGGTTTGTCAGCGTAACAACATGCTGGTGAAAAATCTGCTCGTCGGCATCCAGACTGCCAAGCACCTGAGAGAGCGTGCCCGAAGGGTGCTCAGACGCGTCCACCGCAGCTGGCGGCGCAACACCCGCGGCCACCAAACCCGCCGGCACCCACAACATCGGCAGACATACAAACGCGACCGACGCCCAAAGAACTACCACCTTGTGTGTGCAACGCATCCGAAGGCACCTCCGTTGTCAGAAGATACGCACCACTACAACAATCCGGATAGAAAAAAACGCCCCGCACCGGCGGGGCGTCTGGACACACAACTCTCGGCCTGCCGCCAGCGGCACGCCAATGCCAATCTCAACGCTTGCTGAACTGGAACCGCCGGCGTGCACCCGCCTGGCCATACTTCTTACGCTCGACCTCGCGTGCATCGCGCGTCAGGAAGCCACCCGCACGCAGCGCCGCGTCCATCTGCGGGTCATAGCCCTTGAGCGCACGCGCCAGGCCCAGCATGATCGCCCCAGCCTGGCCCATGTACCCGCCCCCGGCCACACGTACAACCACGTCGATCTTCCCGATCACGCCCGTCGCCTTCAGCGGCGAATAGACCGCAGCACGGTCGCGGTCCTCGGCAAAGTACTGCTCGATTGTCTTGGTCTTGTCCCCAGCCAGCGCGATCAGGAACTTCCCTTCGCCCCTGGCTGGTCGCATCCGAACACGCGCCACCGCACGCTTGCGACGCCCCGTCCCCCACCACCAACCACCCTTGGCCGCCACCGGAGCCGGCAATGGCCGCGTGCTCACCTCGGGCGCAGCGGCGATCGCTCCGATCGTCGGCACCTCAAGCCCGCCCAGCCCTGCGCCCTTGGCCGCATCACTTTCTGCTTCCTTCTTTGCCGAACTCCGAACCGTGCTCTTGGGCGCGCTTTTGGTCAACTTCTTTTCTTCTGCCATAGGTGGTTCTCGTCTGGGCATGCCGCGGTCATCGCGGCAGGCGGTTGGGTCTCAGTCAGTGCTCACAAATCAGATCGTCATTGTTACGGGCTTCTTGTCCGCGAAAGGGTGTTCCCCGGCCGGGAAGACGTGCAGGTTCTTCAGCAGCACACGCGAGAGCCGGTTCTTCGGCAGCATCCGCCGAACCGCGTCGCCGATGAGCGCATCGGGCTTCCGCGCACGCACCGACTCGTACGTCTCGGCCTTTAACCCACCCGGGTACCCCGTGTAGTGCCGCTTGAGTTTCTGCGTCCCCTTGCTGCCGGTCATGCCGATCTTGGTGCCGTGCAGCACGATCACCACGTCCCCCGAAGGAATATGTGGCGTGTACTCCGGGCGGTGCTTGCCCATCAGAACCTCCGCCACCTCAGCCGCCAAGCGGCCCAGAGAAACGTCCGTCGCGTCAATCACGCGCCAGACCTGCTTGATCTGCCCTTGCCGGGCCCATGTCGTCTCTCGACGCATAAACAAACCTCCGACCGGCAACGTGATCTCGGCACAAACCACCGGACCACCCTGCGGGTGATGCTGCTCGCCACCTACCGGGTGGGGCGGGCCAGAACGCTCACGCGCCCGGCAGATGTCCAAACATGCCCCCAGATCGCCAACCAACCCGGGCCTCCATTATACACCCCGCACCCCACACGGGCAAGGCCCGTACAAACAGAACCCACCACCCCCATCTCCACCTCCTTTCTTATCTCTCCATCCATTCCCCCTCTGCGTCCCTCCGCCCCACTCCGCCCCCTCCGCGAACCTCTTGTCTTTTGGTCTCCCCCAGCCCCACCCTGCAAATCACCCCCAGCCTAGATAGACTCATCCGCACACGCAACACTCATACCGCGCGTGCTGACCATCACGGAGCAACCCATATGCGTATAGCCCTGCTTGCCCTCGCCACCCTCGCCCTGATTGCCAGCATCGCCCAGGCCACCGCGCAGCCTCCCGCCGCACCCATCACCATCGGCCACTACGGCTCCCTCACCGGCAGCGAGGCGACCTTCGGCCAGAGCACCAGCAACGGCATCAAGCTCGCCATCGAGCAGATCAATGCCAAAGGTGGCATCAACGGCCAGTTGATCCTCCTCAAGGAATACGACACCAAGGGCGACGCCAAAGAAGCAACACTCGCCGTCACCCGCCTGGTCAAGAGCGACAAGGTCGTTGCCGTGCTCGGCGAGGTGGCCAGCAAGCTCAGCCTCGCCGCCGCCCCCGTCTGCCAAGAGGCGCAGGTGCCGATGATCTCACCGAGCAGCACCAACCCCCGCGTCACCCAGGCCGGCGACTACATCTTCCGCGTCTGTTTCATCGATCCCTTCCAGGGCCTCGCAGGCGCCAAGTTCGCCACCGGCACGCTCAAAGCGATGAACGCCGCGATCCTCATCGACCAGGCCCAGGCATACGCCGTCGGCCTCGGCGAACAGTTTCAACTCAACTACACCAAACTCGGAGGCAAAATCGTCAGCACCCAAACCTACTCCGGCGGCGCCCAAGACTTCACCGCCCAACTCACGGCTATCCGCACCGCCAAGCCCGACATCATCTACATCCCAGGCTACTACACCGACGTCGGCAACATCGCCGTCCAGGCCCGCAAGATGGGCATCACCGCCCCGCTCCTCGGCGGCGACGGGTGGGACAGCGCAGAGCTCGCAAAAATCGCCAAGGACGCCATCGAAGGCTCCTACTACACCAACCACTACGCACCCGACCAGCCCGATGCCAAGGTCGTTCAGTTCATCGCCGACTACCGCAAGGCCTTCGGCAACCAAACCCCCGACGGCCTGGCCGCCCTCGGCTACGACGCGGCCAACATCCTCTTCGCTGCCATCAAAAACAGCAAGTCCCTCGCAGGCCCAGACCTCCGCGCCGCCATCGCTGCCACCAAAGACTTCCCAGGCGTAACCGGCAACATCACACTCAACAAAGACCGCGACGCTGAGAAGGCCTGCGTCGTCGTTGAGTTGGCCGGCGACCCCCCACAGCCCAAGTACGTAACCACCATCGCCCCCAACTAACCCAAAGGGCCGAGGTTTCAGGGCCCAGGGCCGAGGAAGACACCAGCAAGCCGCAACACGCCCTGGCCCATCGGGCAAGGACCGCCCTTGACTGAACTGCTGCAAACGCTCACCACCACCATCGCCGTCGGGTCGCTCTACGCGCTGCTCGCCCTCGGCTATACCCTCGTCTACGGCGTCCTCAAGTTCATCAACTTCGCGCACTCCGACATCTTTGTCCTTGGTGCCTGGACCACCTTCACCGCCGCAAACGTCCTCACCGACAGGCTCGGAATCAACCCGACCCAATCACCATGGTGGGGCGCCGTCCTCATCCTCCTGCTCACCATCGCCGTCTGCGCGACCGTCGGCTACCTCATCGAACGCTTCGCCTACCGACCGCTCCGCAAAGCACCAAGGCTCAACGTCCTCATCACCGCCATCGGCGTCAGCCTCCTGCTGCAAAACCTCGGCCAACTCAACGGCCGTGTAACCATCGCCACCGACAAGGACGGCCGCCCCACCGCCACGCTCCCCTTCGGCTCCACCCCACGCAGCATGCCCCCGCTCCTGCCAGACCTCGTCCTCAACGAGACCGTCCTCTCTCAGGGCACGCTCGCCGGCGGCACCCAACGCGGGCTCGTCAAACTCGACCAACCCCTGACCATGCTCGATGGTCGCACCTACCGCATCGAGTTCACACGCACCGCCGACGGCCAGCCTCGCCGAGAGGTCCTCGCCCTCACCGCACCCGCAGGCACCTTCCCCCCCGGCACCGACCTCGCCACCCAGCCCCGCCGATCCCCCGCCGAGGTTGACGGCCTCCCCTATTCCCTCATCCGCTCGCCACGCGTGCCGATCATGCTCGTTGATGTCGTTATTGTCGCCGTCGCCGTCACCCTCATGCTCGGCCTTGAGTTCCTCGTCTTCCGCACCCGCCTCGGGCGTGCAATGCGAGCCCTGAGCTTCAACATTGAGAACGCCGCTCTCATGGGCATCAACGTCAACGCCGTCATCAGTTTCACATTTGTCCTGGGCACCGCCCTCGCCGCTGCCGCCGCCTTCCTCTACCCCCTCAAATACCCCGGCCTCAACCAGCCCGCACACCAAATCTGGGTCCTCCTCGGCCTCAAGGCCTTCATCGCCGCCGTCGTCGGTGGCATCGGAAACATCCGCGGCGCGGTCCTCGGCGGCTTCCTCATCGCCGGCATCGAGTTCTTCGGCACCCTCTACGGCGACAAAGTCTTCATCTCCCTTGGTGCTCGCCCAGGCCTTGGCACAAGCCTGGCCGATGTCTATGTCTTCTCCATCCTCATCCTCGTCCTCCTCGTCAAGCCCAACGGCCTGCTCGGCTCACCCGTCAAGGAGAAGGTCTAGGACATGCCCAGCGCCCTCGACGCCACCACCAACGCCCAACTACGCAGGCCCAACCTGCCGCTGATCACACTCCCCTGGCTCGCCTGCGCGCTCGTCGGCCTAGTAATGCTCATGCTCGGTCGCTTCCTCGGTTCCTACCAGGAAACACTCATACAACAGGTCGGCGTCTTCATCATCGCCGCAGTCTCGCTCAACATCGTCAACGGCCTGACCGGCCAGTTCTCCATGGGCCACGCCGGCTTCATGGCCCTCGGTGCCTATGTCGCCGCCGCCACCACCTACTACGGCTCACTGCTGCACTTCAACACCGCTCAACTCCAGCCCGGCTTCTTCAACTTCGGGCACGTGCTCATGCTCATAGGCATCCTTGCCGGCGCGCTCGTCGCCGCCGCACTCGGCTACCTCGTCGGCCTCCCCTCCCTCCGTCTCCGAGGCGATTACCTGGCCATCGTCACCCTCGGCTTCGGCGAGATTGTCCGCGTCCTGCTCCAGCAGACCAGCCCCCAAGTCAACGGCAAAGACCCTGCCGAGATCGCCGCCTTCACCGACGCACCCTTACGCACCCTCGCACGCATACCACTCAACGGCGCACTCGGCTTTGAGGGCGTACCCGCCTACGCCACAAACCTCTGGATCTGGACCTTTGTTGGCATCACCTGCCTGGTCGCCTACCGCATCAAAGAGAGCAGCAGTGGCCGCGCGTTCCTCAGCATCCGCGAGGACGAAATCGCCGCTCGAGCCATGGGCATCAACCTCACCAAATACAAAGTCCGCGCCTTCGTCCTGGCCGCCTTCTTCGCCGGCATCGCCGGCGGCCTCCTCGCACACGCCGGCGTTACCACCTCCCCCATCGATGCCGGCTTCCAACGCTCCTTCGAGATCATCATCGTCGTCGTCCTCGGCGGCCTCGGCTCCATCAGCGGCGCGGTCCTCGCCGCCATCATCTTCGTCCTCCTGCCCCAGGTGCTTCATCCAATCAAAGACTACCGCCTGGTCATCTTCGCCCTCCTGCTCATCGCCATGATGCTCCTACGCCCCAAGGGCCTCTTCGGCGTGCGCGAAATCTGGAACATCCTCCCACGCCGTGCCGCCCCCACAAAACAAGGTGCCACACCATGAGCACCTTCCTCCTGGACGCACAAAACCTCGGCATCAGCTTCGGCGGCCTCAAGGCCGTCCAGGCACTCACACTCCAAATCCCACCCAACGCCCTCCACGGCCTCATCGGCCCCAACGGCGCAGGCAAAACCACCGCCTTCAACCTCCTGACCGGTGTCTACAAACCACAAACCGGCTCGATGACCCTCAACGCCCAAAACCTCATGGGCCTCCCGCCCCACCTCATCGCCAAGGCCGGCCTCAGCCGAACGTTCCAGAACATCCGCCTCTTCGGCGAGCTCTCCGTCCTCGACAACGTCATGCTCGCCTCCCACTGCCGCGGCCACCACTCCATCGTCGCTACGCTCTTCCGCAGCCCCACCGTCCTCGCACAAGAGCACGCCATGCGCAGCCG
Source organism: bacterium (assembly GCA_046339895.1). Lineage (GTDB taxonomy): Bacteria > Planctomycetota > Phycisphaerae > Phycisphaerales > UBA1924 > JAJTGZ01. The sequence continues at coordinate 124,172 of JBKDDT010000004.1, forward strand.
GGCCATGCACCTGCTTGACCTCTTTGCACTTGCCCCAGCCGCCCACGCACAGGCCAAGTCCCTCCCCTACGGCGACCAACGCCGCCTTGAAATCTGCCGGGCCCTCGCCACAGAGCCCCGCGTCCTCCTGCTCGACGAGCCTGCCGCCGGCCTCAACCCCAGCGAAAAACAAGCACTCGCCAAACTCATCCAGACCGTCAAAGCACAGTTCGACCTCGCCGTTCTGCTCATCGAGCACGACATGAGCCTCGTCATGCAAGTCTGCGAGCAGATCACCGTACTCGACCACGGCTGCACCATCGCCCACGGCACCCCCTCCCAAATCCAATCCGACCCACGCGTCCGCGAGGCCTACCTCGGCGAACCAACCCCCGCAAGCACCTAACCATGCCACTCCTCAAGGTCGAGAACCTCAGCGTCCGCTACGGCGCCATCCGCGCCGTTACCGATATCTCCTTCTCCATCGAGCAGGGCGAAATCCTCACACTCATCGGCGCCAACGGCGCAGGCAAAACCACAACCCTCCGCGCCGTCAGCGGCATGCTCAAACCCACCGGCTCCGTCCACTTCAACGGCCACAACATCACCGGCACACGCCCGGACATCCTCCTCCGCCAAGGCCTCGTCCACTGCCCCGAAGGCCGCGGCATCTTCAGCAACATGACGGTCCAAGAAAACCTCGAGCTCGGCACCTTCACCCGCCACGACAACGAACAAATCCACCACGACATGCAAAGACTCTTCACCCTCTTCCCACGCATCAAAGAACGCCTCAAACAAAACGCCGGCACCCTCTCCGGCGGCGAGCAACAAATGCTCGCCATCGCCCGCGCCTTGCTCGCCCGACCCAAACTCCTCCTCCTCGACGAACCCAGCCTCGGCCTGGCCCCCCAACTCGTCCAAACCATCTTCAAAATCATCCGCGAGATCAACGAACAAGGCGTAACCATCCTCCTCGTCGAACAAAACGCCCACATGGCCCTCCAGGTTGCCCACCACGCCGTGGTCTTAGAAACCGGCTCGATCGCCATGACCGGCCCAGCCAACGAACTCGCCAAAAGCGACGCCGTCCGCAAAGCCTACCTCGGCTGCTAACGGGTAGGTCGGCTCTCCGAGCCGCCCTCTGAACACAATACCGATCGCGAATATTTCAACTTCAGAACCCCTCCCCCAGAACGTTCTGGCGGGGAGGGGCAGGGGTGGGGTTCCCTCCCCCCAATACCCCACCACCAAAACCACCCACCCCCGATACAATCCCCCCATGCCCACCGGCGACGTGCCCTCCCCGGCCCACCGAACCTCGCCAGCCGAACGGTTGCTGAAAAAAGCACGCACGCGATTCCCAGGCCTCAACGCAGCCGAGGAATTGATGGTCATCGCCGCTGCAGAGGGGGAGTGGGCGGTGGTCGGTGCTGCAATGGCACCACAGCCAGAAGGGGAGGGCGACAGCAAGCGCTGGCACCCCGCTAGCAGATGGTCCATGAACATCAGAGCGGAACGCGAACAATGGACCATCAGCGCGGATGTCCTCCACTGGCTTTGCACAAACCCTGCCGCCATCAAACTCGTCCACGCCAAGGGCGTGCAGATCGAGGGTGCGGTAATCACCGGCGAACTCGACTTCCAAAGTGCCCACATCCCAGTGCCGCTCCTGCTTGCCGCGTGCGACATCCTCGAACCGATTTCGGCCATAAATGCCCACTTTGCCTTCCTCGTCTTGCGCGGGTGCGCCGGCAAAGGGCTGACCGCCGACCGTGCTCGCTTTGACAAAGGCACGCTTCTCCGCCACGGCACATGCATGACCGGCGAGGTCCGCCTCCTCGGCGCTACCATCGGCGGCGACCTTGACTGCATAGGCGGGAGATTCGAGAACCCTAGCGGTGTTGCCCTGAACGCCTACGGCCTCCGTGTCCGGGGCTCTGTCACTCTACGCGAAGGCTTCCACGCGACGGGCGGGGTCAGCTTCCGCAGTGCAACTATCGGGGGCGACCTCGACTGCGTAGGCGGGTGGTTCGAGAACAGAAACCGAGAGGCCATTAACGTCCAGAGTGCAAACATAGCCGGTAATCTCCTGCTAAGAGATGGTTTCAAAGCCCAAGGCAACGTCGTACTTCGACTGGCCACGATCGGTGGTTTGCTAAATATGCACGGTTGGCGTTGCGATGATGTAAACAACCCACAACAAGATGACACATTCATCCATGGCATACTCAACCTCTCCCACTGCCGCATCGGCACACTAGCCGACGGCAAGGGAACGATCGACTGCCTGAAAAACTCTAAGACCACGCTGCTCCTCCACGGCTTCAGCTATTCCAACATCTACCAGGGTGCCCCAACCGACGCCGAGTCACGCCTGACCTGGCTGCGTCTGCACCCAGAGCAGGACTTCACGCCCCAGCCCTACGGGCAACTCGCCCGCGTTCTCGATTCACTCGGGCACGCCGACGACGCACGAAAAATCCGCGTCGCCGCAGCAGGGGACGCCGCAAATAACCAATTGCTGCAAAGCCTGTTCAAGGACGAGGACAAGGACAAGGTAGAGACAGAAGCCGAGTCAGCAGGACGTGCTAACACCTTGTGGTGGGCCAAACGCCTCTCCTGGTGCGCCCCCTTCTTGTCGATCGCCCTCCTCGCCGCAGCCTGGGCGTTTCTAAGCGAGCCACTCGCCGCCTGGATTGTCAGCGTTGAGGTGCTGGCCATTTTATTGATCGCCCACCTTCTATTCCCGCAACTCATGGCCACCACACGCTGGCTGGGGCAGAAGGCCCTCGGCCTGATCCTCGGCCACGGCTACCACCCGCTACGCCCTCTCTGGGGGATGCTCGCCTTCTTACTCATTGGCTGGGCAGTTTTCGCATTTTACCAGCCATGCATGGTAACAACAGACCAGAGCAAAACCGCGCAGGCCCAATCGACCCGTTTCCAACCAATGGTCTACTCCGCCGACCTGCTCCTGCCGATCATCGACCTCGACCAAGCAAACCTCTGGCGTCCCGACCCTGGGCCACCCCGTTGTAGTTCGGGCTGGTTCTCGCTCCCCACCGCCGGCGAGTGCCTCCGCGCCTACGCCTGGATCCACGTCCTCGCCGGGTGGACCTTCTCCACCTTCCTCATCATCGGCCTCACCGGCCTGGTCAAGAAAGAACTCCCCGAGGCCGACTCCCCCAACACCTAAACCGCCGCCCCACCCCCCGCACCAGCCGAAAATGAGCGATACTGGACTCGAACCAGTGACCTCTTCCATGTCAAGGAAGCGCGCTAGCCAACTGCGCCAATCGCCCCGATGGGCCAAGAGTATACCGCCAACCACCCCGGCGGGCAATCGCCCCGCACACACCCGCACCCCTAGCACAACCGCCCGTGCAGAGCCAACTCCGTCGTCCGCTCGATGCGGACGTTGACGATCTGCCCGATCAGCCCCGTCGCCACCGCCGCGGGCGCGTCGAAGAAGACGATCAGGTCCCCCTCGGTCCGTGCGGACATCTGCACGCTCTCGCCGACCTCGGGCACCGCCACGTCTTGCATCTCCCGCACCGCCCGCCCCGCGATCGTCAGCGCAACCCCTCCCTTGCCACCCCCACCACCACCCTCCCGCCGCGTCTGCTTCGCCTGCCGCCGGCTGATCCCCTGCACAAACGCCGCGACCGTCCCCCCGGCATACTCAGCGCTCACCTGCGCGCTGATCTGGTTCTGCAGCGCCAGCAACTCATTGTTCCGCCGACGCTTGACCTCATCGGGCACATCATCAACCAACTTCTCGTGCGCCACCGTCCCGGGCCTCGGCGAATACTTAAATATAAAACAGTTCTTATAACGCGCCTTCCGTAACAACTCCGCCGTCGCCTCGTGGTCCCCCTCCGTCTCACCCGGGAACCCCACGATGATGTCCCCCGCCACCGTCAACGGCCTCCCAATCCCCGGCTCATCGAGCACCCCCCGCGCACGATCAAGAAACTCCAGATACTCACCAACCGTGTACCCACGGTTCATCGCCGACAACATCCGGTCGCTCCCGCTCTGCGCCGGCACGTGCAGATACCGGCAGATCCGCGGGCTCGCCCGTATCACACCCAGCACGTCATCCCCAAAGCTCCTCGGATAACTGGTTACAAACCGCAACCGCCTGATCCCCGGCACACGCTCGTGAATCTCCCCAAGCAGATCCGCAAACGTCGTAACACGCTCCCCCGCATACGCGTCGGTATGCCCCGCCGACTTCTTATACACCCGCCCCTTCTGCGGCTGCATCACCCCACCCACCGCCACCGCGCTCCCATGCTCGAACCGATAATGGTTCACCGTCTGCCCAAGCAGCGTTACCTCAATCACTCCCGCATCGGCCAAACGCTTGCACTCATCAATAATGTGCCCCGGCGGGCGGTGCACCTCCGCCCCACGCGTGTGTGGCACCACGCAGTACGTACAAAACTTGTTGCACCCACGCGTGATCCGCACATACGCCGAGCCAGAATGGTCATCCGGACTCACCGCACGCGACAGGTCAAGCATCTCCAACTGGTCCGCAGCCGCCGCGAGCGTACCGGTCCGCCGGCTCGCCGAACCCTGCAGCGCCACCTGCCCCGCCGACCGCAACCTTGGCTCATCATCGGCCAGCATCCCCGCACGCGTCCGCACCGCGTTGTCCAGCAGCGCGGGCAACTTGTCCAGTTCCGCCGGCCCCACCATCACGTCCACCACAGGCATCCGCTGCATCAACGCCCCACCCTCGCGCTCGGCCATGCACCCCAGCACCCCCACCACCAACCCCGGCTCACCCCGCTTACGAATCGCCAGCTCCCCCAGCCGCGACCAGACCTTCTGCTCGGCATGCTCACGCACCGAGCACGTGTTATAAAGCACCACACCCGCCGCCTGCGGATCATCCGTGAACGTGTACCCCAACGCCCGCAGCGACCCGGCCACCAACTCGCTGTCCAGCTCGTTCATCTGACAGCCGAAGGTTTCGAGATAGATTTTCGCGGGGGTCATCGCAAGAGGATAGTGGCAGCGCAGGTGCGCGGCGTCCCGCCAGCTACGTCGCGCCCCTTTTTTCAGGCCTCAGAACCTACCCTCCCGTCTTGGTTTTCGTTCGGTATCCACCGCCCGCATGCCGATGCACGGCCCCGCCCCCTTGCCACGCCCGTACGAGAGGCTATCATCGAGGCCCGGCCGAGTGTGCCGGTCGGCCACGTTCGGCCACCCACGATTCACGACGGACAACGCATGCCCACGATCAATCAACTCATCCGCAAGCCACGCCAGGTCCAGACCGCACGCGAAAAAACACGCGACCTGGCCGCCAGCCCGCAACGCCGCGGCGTCTGCCTCATCGTCCGCACGCAGACACCCAAAAAACCCAACTCCGCTCTCCGCAAGGTCGCACGCGTGCGACTCAGCAACGGCAAAGAAGTAACCGCCTACATCGGCGGCGAGGGGCACAACCTCCAAGAGCACTCCATCGTCCTCGTCCGCGGCGGGCGCGTCCGCGATCTCCCAGGCGTCCGCTACCACATCGTCCGCGGCTCCCTCGACTGCCTCGGCGTCGAAAAACGCAAACAAGGCCGCAGTAAGTACGGCGCCAAACGCGGCAAGGCCTAAAAGACCACACCCGCACGCGACGCAGCAGACGAACCCGATCCGACCGAACCTGGGCCATAGATCTCTTTGCTTCTCTGGCCCGTGCAACTCAACCCCGCTTCCCTATCGCGACCGATTCGGCCTGCCGCGTAAGCAGCCGAGGCGCCACCGGGGGCAAGCAGATGTCCACCGCAGGAGATACCCGACCATGGCGTTCAAGGCAACCGCATCCGCACGTCAACTGCAGCCCGACCCGCGCTTCAACGACGTCGTCCTCTCCAAGTTCATCAACTGCGTGATGGAGCGTGGCAAGAAGGCCACCGCCCAGCGCCTCATCTACGCCGCGATGGACATCATCGACCAGAAACTCGCCAAAGAAACCTCCCCCGAGGCCCCCAAGAGCGCCATCGAGGTCTTCCACCGCGCACTCGAGAACGCCAAGCCGTTCGTCGAGGTCCGCAGCAAGCGCATCGGCGGCGCCAACTATCAGGTGCCCATCCAGGTCAACAAGAAGCGCCAGCAGTCCCTCGCCTTCCGCTGGATCATCAACGGCGCCCGCGCCGAGAAGGGCCGCGGCATGGCCAGCAAACTCGCCGATGAAATCTTCTCCGCCGCCAAGGGCGAAGGCAAAGCCATGGCCACCCGCGACCAGACCCACCGCATGGCCGAGGCGAACAAGGCGTTCGCCCACTACGCCTGATCGACGGCGGGCTGGGCAATCGGCAATCGGCAAGAGCAGAACAACCAATCCAAGCCCCGCACACACGCGGGGCTTTTTCCTGGGTACCCCGGACCTCCGGGCCGGGCGAACGGCCGACGATCCAGTATTCACCACAGGGGCACAGGGAGACAGGGGAGGGCGGATTCATCAGAGAAACGCAGGCGCACATAGAACGCCCACCGCTCCGAGATTTCACGATAGATTTCGGTCAGGGCTTCGACTTCGATGCTATCGGCCGGAGCTGTCTAAAGCTAAAGCGGTTCCTGCTCAAGGACACGTCTGTCGCCCGCCGAAGCAGCGACGTGAGGTTGTCTACAGGATGATCACTTGGCCGCGATGGCCCAATGTCCCGGAAAAGATTCGCAGTGACTGCCGTGAGCAACTCCTCTGGAAGATCGCCCTTTCCTTCCTTCTGATACTCTTGGACGAGTTCGGCAACCCACGCAGACCGAACCATGTCCACTTTGTAGCGTTTAGCAGCAAGTTCCGCATCCGCGTGCTCTCGGAACCAGCGATCGTTCCATTTGACGTAGTAGATCATCGTTAAGACGAATGTGATGATCCCGCCTGACATGGGTGCGATGATGTGCCAGCCCGTGGAGACATCACTAGACGAGTTGAGTATGCGGCTTGCTGAGTAGAGCGCGATGAAGCCGCTGAAACTAAGCAAGCCCCATACCGCCGCATGTACGCCCCACCGCTTATCGCCGGTCCCCTTACTCAATGCCATTGTCTCGTTCTTCATCAACAGTTCGTCAATCTTTTTCTCAAGATTGCGTCGCACACCGCGCGACTCTCGCATATCAAAGAGTTTCTCCCGCTCAGCGACCTCGTCAATTCGCTGCTGATGCTCTCGCTTGTACCGCAACTCGTCGTCGGCTAGGTTAGCCTGCCGCTCTCGGAAGACCCTCTCGAGTTCATCTGTACGATCTGCGAAGGCTTTGCGGAGTTCTCGTTCAAGTTCCTGACGGTTGTTTGCTGCATCGATCGTGATTTGGCCCAACAGTTTCTGAAGCTTGGCTAGACTTCCGCTCAAGTCGTTCACCGCTTGTTCTCGTATCTGCATCGCGGCAGAATCGGCCTTTCCGACGAGTCCCGACAAAAGTGCTGGAGTGGGCACGAACTTGAACTGTTCGTTTAGGGCCTCTCGGAGTTGGTCCAGAAACGGAGCCCTGATCGATCCATTGTTATTGTGGTCTTCAAAGCTAAATTGACCCCAAATACCATCAGTCCACTGGTACTTGACTGTTATGCTCATACCCGTGCCATCGCTGACATAGAGCGAGGTCATTGTACAGAGCATGTCCTGCTTACCAGCCGCAAATTCGACAAAGGATGAAAAAGTCTTATTCTCCGCCCAAGCCTTTGGCCCTCCTGAAACCGTCACCATTCTGGAGAGCTGGCCCTGAATCATAAGATTATCGAAATAGAGACTTGACAGCGAGTTGGCGACATTGGTAAGTCGCGCTATCATCTCCTCGACCGTCACTGCTTTCACATACATGTAGTTGCTCATTAGTTGACCCCGTTGAAGTCCGGACCCGATGCCTAGACACCCGCGAGAATATGCAGGGAGCGCCAGCGAAGTGATTCCCCAACCACCCTCTCCGCTAACCCCCAACACCTAACCCCCAACCCCTCCCACCAAACCCCTCTCACCTCCCACCCCCACGGCGGTGCTTTGCCGGGCTTTACAGGCGTCCGACCGGCGGAGGATCCACAGGTATGCCCAGGCCCTCGGCGTCGATCCTGGGCCATCGTGGTACATCTCCATCTGCGGGCGATTTATCTGCGCGCAACAACGCGACCATCACCCGATCCTGGCACGCGGTTCGCACTGGTGTTCGCGGCGGTCGGGAGAGGCGTGCGCGATGGCCTGGGCGCGCTCATAGGGACCGATGCAGATTTGTTATCTCATCGCATCGCCCCATCTTGGTTGCCCATCCCGACCCCCGGCATCTTCTCACCCTGCCGGAGCACCTTTTGCAACTTCCCCTCCCGCTCGGCGTCGCTCAGACCATCCCAAGACTCGACACAATCTTCACAGCAGAAGCCGACCTGTACGCCGCGGAACTCTCGCCGAAGATCGGCACGCACGGGCCCGGTTATCACCTTCCTAGGCATGGCCGGGCAGGAGGCGTTGACGACCACCGCACGCCCGTCACCCACGCCATCACCCATCCTCGGCCCGGCCATCGGGTTGTCAACATCACCAGCCGGCGCGGGCCCGTCAGCCTTTCCTCGAGCAACCCCAGGCCCGCCGGGTGCGGGCGCAGGAACCACCCCTGCCGCCGGGGCGGTCTGGCCCGGCAGCCTTCCTGCCTTGTGTGCTTGCCACGCGCTGACCGATATCAAGATCACGCTGGCGACTCCCACCACGACCCACAAGCCCCTTACTAGACTTGGCCTACGCGATCCGCGACCTTGCATACCCGCCCCTTTCTTGAGGTCCGCCCACATGGCCGAATCCTACAACCACCTCGCCGACGACACGTATATCAACACGCGCTTGCAGGTGAAGATGGACCTGGCCCTGGAGCGCGAGGCCGTGATGGGGCTCTTTGAGCGGCTCCGCCGCGAGCACCCGGCGATGTCGCACTTTCGCAAGTCCAAGGCCGAGCTTGCCCTGGAAAGCCCACTGCTAGACGCCCAGCAACTCTGGGTCGGGCTCCGCAAGGCGAGCGTGCGCACCGGCATCCTCAACCCGGCCAAGATCGACAACGCGTATCGCTTTCACAAGTCGGTGCTCGACGCGGCTCCGCTGTACCTGTCTATTTCGCCGTTGGATATCGACTATCTTGAGGTTGTCTACGGCTTCAGCCTCATGGCCCCGGGCAACCACGACGCGATCGTCTTTGATGCGCTCATCGCCGGGTCTCCGTTGGCGGGGATGCTGGCTGTGCGCGGGGCGACGCCGAGCGACTGCCAGCCGACGTTTGGCCTGAACCTGACGGACAACCACGACACACAGGCACTCTTTCAGGTGCGAACGCGCCCGCCGGGGCCACCTGAGCAGACGCCCGACCCGGAGGCCCCGCCACACCCGATCAGCGTGCTGCTGTTTATCCGCAAGATGGGCGTGCCGGGGGACGTGAAGGAACTGGCCGGCACGCTCAAATCTCTGATGAAAGTGGGCGATGAACTGGTGGCCAGCCGGGTTGCGCCGTTTGTGCTCAAGCCGCTGCGCGAAGTGATCGCGTCGAGCCATTAGGAACCCCACTACCGATGCGAGGACCGCACGCAACCATCCAGCTTGCCGCGACTGATTCAACCGAGATTATCATGTTGGTTGGCGCGATGATCGGGGTGGTCATCCTGCTGACGGTGGTGCTGGTGTGGGTCCGCCGGACGTATCTGGCCAGCCAGCAGCCGACCAGCAACGCCGCCGGTCTTATGGAGCATCTGCGTGCGTTGCACGCACGTGGGGAGATAACCAACGGGGAGTTTGACAGCATCCGGACGCGCATGGCCGAGCATGTCCGCCGGAGCCTTCACGACCAACCCCGGCCGAAGTCCGAGAAGCCCAAGAATGCCAACGCCGAGGCGATCCTGCGGCACATCGATCGGGCCCGCAACGGCCCCGGCAGGGAAATCATGGATGACGTCATCAACGACCAGCGGCCGATCGTCCCAATCGGCAAACCCCCTCAACCCCGATCCGACCTTCCCCCCATTCCCCTCGCCCCCCCACGAGCCCCCACGACCCCCCAAGCCTCCACACCCCCCCGTCCAAACACCCCTTGATTGAGCAAAAACACCCGCATTGCTCACAAAAAAACCCTTCCGGTCCAGCCCAACGCCCCACCTGTCGATACACTGCAAGCACACGGCCTCAGCCCAGCGCGATCCTCGCGTTAGGCGACGCCATGCCCGCGAGAACACGACTATGGCCAAGTCCCGAAATGATGGCTCCGACCTTCCACCCTCAGACAACCCTGCCGGGGGATTTAAGGGCCGTCGCCTGACGACCTGCTCGTTCTGCGGGAAGACCTCCCGCGACGTGGGCCCGATGGTCGAGGGTCCCAACGACGTTTACGTCTGCTCCAACTGCACAGATCTGTGCCAGAACATCTTCAAGCAAGAGCGCCGGCGCGTTGGCGGCTCGACGCCGTTGTTTTCGGATATCCCTGCGCCGCGGACGATCAAGGAGCACCTTGACCAGTACGTCATCGGGCAGGAGCATGCCAAGCGTGCGATCTCGGTGGCCGTGCACTCGCACTACAAGCGTTTGATGAGCCTTGAGCGTGAGGAGTCGGGGATTGAACTGGACAAGAGCAACATCCTGCTCATCGGGCCAACTGGCTCGGGCAAGACGCTGTTGGCCCGCACGCTGGCGCGAGTGCTGAAGGTTCCGTTTGCGATCGGCGACGCGACGACGCTGACCGAGGCCGGGTATGTTGGTGAAGACGTCGAGAACCTGCTGCTCAAACTGTTGCAGTCGGCGGACTTTGACCTTGAATCCGCGCAGCGCGGGATCATCTACATCGACGAGATTGACAAGATCGGCAAGACCTCCAGCAACGTCTCAATCACGCGCGACGTCTCGGGCGAGGGCGTGCAGCAGGCGCTGTTGAAGATGCTCGAAGGGACGGTTGCGAACGTGCCGCCGCAGGGTGGCCGCAAGCACCCCGAGCAGCAGTACATCCAGATGGACACGAGCAACATCCTGTTCATCTGCGGCGGGGCGTTCGTTGGGCTTGAGGAGATCATCCGCCGGCGTGTGGGCAAGAGCCGGATCGGGTTTGCGTCCTCCGGCGAGACTTTTGCGAACAAGGAGCACGAGGCCGCGGCGTTGCTGCGTCAGGTGCAGCCGGACGACCTGATCCAGTTCGGGATGATCCCGGAGTTTGTCGGCCGACTCCCGGTGGTTGCACCGCTGGAGCCGTTGACCATCGAGGCGATGATCAACGTGCTAACGCAGCCGAAGAACGCGATCATCAAGCAGTACCAGCACCAGTTCTCACTGGAAGGGGCCAAGCTCGGGTTCACCGATGAGGCCCTCAAGGCGATCGCGGGCAAGGCCCTGGCCCGCCAGACGGGTGCACGCGGGCTGCGAGCGGTGATGGAAGAGACCATGCTGGATTTGATGTACGATCTGCCGGAGGCGAACGCCTCGGGCGTTGAGTACACCATCGAGGAAAAACACATCGGCAAGAAGCCGAAACTCACGGACCTGCGTAGCCGTAGGCGCGAGAGCGCATAATCCGAGTTCGTGAAGCATCAAATGATGAAAATCTCCCCCAAGGGGCGGGGCAGGTGTGGGGTTGGAGCAGGCAATCAGCCCCGCAAAGCCAACATGCTCGGCTCGGAGAGCCCGTCTATTTCGTCAGTTGAGCGCGAGCAGCGCGACCCCTGCCGTGGCCCTTGATACATCTACGGCCGCGTGCACGTGGACCTCGCTCTCCAGCAGCGTGCGTGCCGCGGCGATGTCGTCTGTAACCAGGTGCATCTGCGGGCGGGCATCGGTGCGCAGGGACCCAGCGGAGACCTGTGCCAGCAGCGGGCGGTTGACCCACATCCACCCCGCCGCGGCGACGAGTCGGCAGACCATCACGCGTGCATCACACCCGATCGCGCGTCCGACCACCTGCGGCACGCCGGCCGCATCGACCAGCAACGACAACTCTGGGTCGCTGGGGCAGTGGAAGGGCAAAGCGGACATCCCGGGCGGGACGACACCTCCAGTGTGCGGCACTGCCCCCACTGGACGCGGGGGCGACGCGGGCACCGGATTTACATCCGACGCTTGCACTACATGCCCGTGGGGGTGAGCGTCAACGTCGGCGTGGGTGTGGATGTGAAGTGGCGCGTGCGGCTGGTGGTGCTCGTGTATACGCCCGTTGACCTCGTGCCTGGGTAGCCCGTGCGATCCATGCTCATTGGCACCGCCGTGCTGGTGCGGCAACGGATTGACCTCGGCCCGCAGCAGAACTGTCGGCACCACTGGCGATTGCTGCTGGTCATCGGCACGTGCATTGGTCAGCTGGATTGCCGAGCGTTCCGCCTGGTGCCTGGGGGGGCCGAGCCTGGGCTCTGCGGTCGTCAGCGTGATGGGCACGAGCGAACCCGCCTCGGCCAGCAGGCGGGAGAGCACCTGCTCGCACGGCCCGTCAAAGAGCATGACCCCGGACGCTCCACCCTCGATGCGTTCGATAACGCCCGACGCCTCTAACTGGACGTCCAGGAACGATGCCGATGACTCACGCAGCCGTTCGAGGGCCACTCGTGCTTTGCTCGGCGGTGCGCCCATGCAGGCAAATCGCAGCGATAAGCCCGGCTTCTCGGGCGGTCGCACGCCCCGGCTAACCGTCGCCAAGCGTTTGATCGTCCTGTAGGCACCGACGCAGCTGGCGTCGTCTACGCCTGAAAGGAGCGTCGCTGCCTGCACGCGCGGGTCGGCTATGAGCGAGGCTTCATCGGCCGGCCCCCCTGCAACAACGAGCACCCGGCGGGCGTGCGCGAGAGCCGTTGCCACTGCGGTGGCCGGGGATAGATCCGCGGGAACGAACGCCGTGGGCACGCCGATCAACTGCACGCGCAGGCTGCCGCCGGATGGGTATAGCAGAGCTACACCGACACCCAACTGCCCGTGCAGGGTCCGCGCATACTGCCCCGGCCAGGCGGACGCAACGCCCGGCAGGTTTCCGAGCACGACCAGTTCGAAAGCTGGCGTCAGCCGTTCGGAGGCGGGCGTTTTCTGCTCCCCATGCTCTGCATCGCCACCGGGGCCGAGGAAAAGGTCTGTGAGTGTATCAAATGCCAGCGTGTTGCGGTCAGCGATCATGGTGGGCCTCGTCAAACGCACAGCGCACTGCGACGATCACGGTCCGGGTGCGTTGTCAATCAATCGGGTTCCCGGGCGCGTGCTCAAAGCCGGCCGCCGCTGACGGGAACTTGTAGAATGCTGTTCATCTCACCGAAGGGGTTCGGCTCAGAGGCAGGGTTGTGCACGTCGTGCCCCCACACGCCGTCGATCACCAGGCGGTAGGTGTAGCGGCCCGGTGGCAGGGGGAGGGTGCGTTCGAAAACACCCAACTGCTCGTTCTTGTTCATCGGCGTAGCCGAGGCCGACCAGCCGTTGAACTCCCCGGCGATCGAGACCGAGCGGGCCGATCCTGCCGGCTGGACAAAGAACGCGCCGCTGGCGGTGTTGCGAACGCCGAACAAGACGGACATATCAGTGGAAGGTCTCGCCGGCGGCTCTGGCTTGGTCTGCAACGTTGGCCCGGTTGTGCGTTCGGCTAAGCGCGAGACGCGGTTGCTCAGTTCCAATAGCCTGTCGCGGATTTCCTCTGATGCGGGGGCACTTGGCAACTGCTTGGCCTCGGCGACGCCGCTGCGTGCAACAAGATCCTGCCTAGGTGCTTCGAGTGTCGCTACAGCAGCTGTCGGTGCATGAGCCGGTGTGCCAGCCGCCGCGCTTGGCAGTGCAAACGCACGCGCTGGAGGCTGCGGGATCGGCACATTGCCGCCGAGCCCGGCTGCGACTGGACTAGCCACCGCTGGGGCGACCCGTGCTGGCGCGATCGCCGGGCCGATGTGCACGCCCGAGCCCATGCCAGGCCCAGCGATGACAGCCGTGCCCGTGTGCGAGGCAGCGGGGCGCAACTGCCCGGCGTCTGTCAGCAGCCAGGATGCGAGTGCGGCATAGTCCTTGGCGCCGGGTGAATCGCTGGCGTAGTCGATGATCGGCTGGCCGAAACTGACGGCTTCTTTGAGCCGGGCGTCGTGGCGGATGACCACGGGCACGAGCGCGTCGTTGAAGCGTTTGGTCAATTCTTCGAGCACGTCGCCTGCAAGCGTGTTTTTCCCGTCGTGCATCGTCGGCAGGACGTGGATGGTCGGGGATACGTTCAGACGTTTGGCCAGGCTCTTGATCGCGGCGATCTGCTTGCTCGCGCCTTGGAGGGCGAAGAACGCCGTCTCGACGGGGATGAGCACCTCTCCGGCGGCCGCGAGGGCGTTGTATGTCAGCAGCCCGATATTCGGCGGGCAGTCGATGAGGCAGAACTCATACTGGTCGGCAATCTTGCTGAGCACACCGGCCAGCCGAGCCTCGGCGTTCTCCGCACCGGCAAGCCCGCCGCGTGCCGACTCCAGCGCGGCAAGCCTCACGGTGCTGGGCGCAAGGTCCAGCGACCGGCTGACGCGCCAGAGCAGGCGGGTCCAGTCGATCGCCTGGTCTGGGCGTGCCATCATCGCGTCGCCGATCTGCACGTCGATGCGAGCCTCGGGGATGGCCAGGCCCGAGGCGCAGTGGGACTGGGGGTCAAGGTCGACAAGGAGCGTGCGCCGGCCTTGGCGTGCGAGCACCCCGGCAAGGTTGATGGCCGTGGTGGTCTTGCCGCAGCCCCCTTTTTGATTGACGATGGCGATGGTGCGCACGCAAGGCTCCTGGTCGGGTTCGCGGGCTGGCCAGCCGTTGACGGCCCTGTGCCAATCAGACCGGCGTTGCCAGGCTCGGCCCGCAGTTAGTAGATCGGCGCGGCAGGCATCAACGCTTGAAAGATGCACTCCCATCCCACCGGGCCCTACCCCCCCCCAGCGGGTGAGGCTCGCCCCGGCTACCGTTGGAGCAAATGACAGGAGATTTTTGTGCCGGGAACAAGCAAGCGGATTCTTGTTACAGGTGGTGCAGGTTTTCTAGGCTCGCACCTGTGCGACCGGCTGGTCAATGCCGGGCACGATGTGATCTGCCTTGACAACTTCTTCACTAGCCAGAAGAGCAACGTGCAGCACCTGCTTGGGCGGCCGAACTTTGAGTTGATCCGCCATGACGTAACTCGTGAGATTTGGCTGGAGGTTGATGAGATATATAACGCAGCATGCCCTGCGGCACCGGGGCACTATCAGTACAACCCGATCAAGACGATGAAGACCAGCGTGCTGGGGGCGATCAACGTGCTGGGGATGGCCAAGCGTTGCCGGGCGAAGGTGCTGCAGTTTTCCACCAGCGAGGTGTATGGAGACCCGGAGGTGCACCCGCAGCCCGAGGGGTACGTCGGGCACGTCAACCCCATCGGCCCGCGGGCCTGCTACGACGAGGGCAAGCGTGCGGCCGAGACGCTCTTCTTTGACTACCAGCGGGCCAACAAGGTCAACATCCGCGTGGTTCGTATTTTCAACACCTATGGCCCCCGGATGCATCCGTTTGATGGCCGGGTCGTTTCCAACTTTATACGCCAGGCGCTTGAGGGGACAGAGATCACCCTCTATGGGGAAGGGCAGCAGACGCGGTCGTTCTGCTACGTCAGCGACCTCATCGACGGGATCACCGCGATGATGGATGGGCCGGACGGGTTCATGGGTCCTGTCAACCTGGGCAACCCGACCGAGTTTACGATGAAGCAGTTGGCGCAGATTGTTCTCGAACTAACGGGGAGCAAATCGAAGATTGTCATCAAGCCGCCCGTGGCCGACGATCCGAAGAAACGGCAGCCGGATATCCGATTGGCTAAGGCCAAACTCAACTGGGAACCCAAGACGGACCTGCGCAAGGGGCTGGCCGAGACGATCGCGTACTTCAGGTCGATTGACATGGCGGCATTCCGGGCGCCGACGCCGAACTATTAGTAGTGATGAGTAGTGAGCGACGAGTGGCTTGTGGGGGGGTATAGCGAGAGTCAACCCCTGCACCTGCCCGTGCTTTCGGGGGAGGGGTTGTGAAAGGGGCTAAGAGGCTTCTACAGTGGGGCATGACGAACCCTGCCAATACTACTGCCCCTGTCCGTGTTGCCTTTGTTACCGGCGCTTCGCGCGGGATCGGACGGGCGATTGCCCTTCGGCTTGCGCGGGATGGCCGGCATGTGGTGCTGTCGGCGCGGTCGCAGGGGGCATTGGAGGAGGTCAAGGGTGAGATCGAGCGTGCCGGGGGAAGGGCGAGTGTGGCGGTGGCGGATGTTTCTGACAGCGCGTCGATCACGGCGTCGATCGAGAAGACGATCGCCGAGCTTGGCCGGCTGGACATTTTGGTCAACAATGCGGGGATCACCAAGGACGGCCTCGCGCTGCGGATGAGCGATGAGGACTGGAATGTGGTGCTGAGCACGAACCTGACGAGCGCGTTCATCGCGTGCAGGTCGGCGGCGCGGGCGATGATGCGTGGGAGGTTTGGTAGGATCGTCAACATCGCCAGCACGTCGGGGATTGTGGGCAACGCCGGGCAGGCGAACTATGCCGCGGCGAAGGCGGGGCTGGTGGGGTTGACCAAGTCGCTGGCGCGTGAACTTGGCAGCAAGGGGATCACGGCGAACGTGGTTGCGCCTGGGTACATCCAGACGGACATGACCGAGCATCTGCCGGGGGAGGTCAAGGAGAAGATCACCGGTATGATCGCGGTGGGGAGGTTGGGCGTGGTGGAGGACATCGCCTCGGCGGTGGCCTATGCGACGAGTGATGAGGCGGGGTTTTTTACGGGGCAGACGATTATTGTGGATGGGGGGATGACGATGGCGTAGGGGGCGGAAAGAGGGAGGTCAGCGGGCTGGGAAGCCCGCTCCACTGGGGGTGAGGTCAGCGGGCTGGAAGCCCGCTCCACTGGGGGGCACTCTACCTCGGGGCCGGGGCGGGGGGGCCGCCCCCCCCCCCCGGGTAAAATTTAAAAATGGCCAAAACAAAACGGGGGCGGGGGGGGGGGGGGGGGGGGGCGCCCCCCCGGGGGGGTTGCGGGCGGTTTTTGTGG
>JBKDDT010000005.1:0-27589 GCA_046339895.1 bacterium
TCGGCCTCGGCGTTGAGCTGCTCAACAAGCTGGGCCACCGTCGAGGGGGTGTAGGTTTCGTGGCTGATGTGGTCGAGAAGTCGTCGTGTAAACGGGCCGGGCATACCAGGAGAGTAGGGAAGGTTGCCGCCCGGCCACGCTCCGGCCCGGTTCGGGCCTGCTGCGGGCTTGGCGGGCCAAGTGCGGTTCTCATACAGATCGCCGATTTTTCTTGTGCGGAACCCCTCCCCCGAAGGCAGGGGCAGGGGTCGGGTTATCCACTTCGGACGCGCGATATCCAGCAGTGATCCAGATAAGTCACGTCCCGCGCCAGCCCCCGCTCGGCGGGCACATCGCACCCCGCGCCACCACTCTCACCGCTCCCCCTCGCAACGCACCGTATTACGCAGCACCCCAAGCGACTCAATCTCTACTTCAATCACATCCCCATCCTTCAACCACACCGGCGGCGTGCGCGCCATCCCCACCCCGGCCGGTGTCCCCGTCAGTATCACCGTTCCCGGCAGCAGCGTCATCCCCTGCGACAACTCAGCGATCAGGTGCGCGACGGAAAAAATCATCTTCGCTGTCGAATCATCCTGCATCACCACCCCATTGAGCCGCGTAACCAGCCGCAGGTTGTTCGCATCCCCCACCTCCCCGGCGGGCGTAACAAACGGGCCAAGTGGGCAGAACGTATCAAAACTCTTACCCCGAAAGAACTGCCCACCGCTCCCAGACTTCTGCCACCACCGTGCCGAGACATCGTTGCCAACGCAATACCCCAGCACATGCTCCAGTGCCCGCTCCCGCGCCACATCCCGGCACGCCCCACGATCGCTCTGCCCAATCACCACCGCCAGTTCACCCTCAAAGTCCACCTGCCCCCCATTCGGCCCCGGCACCTGGCAAACGCGCGGGATGATGATCGGCGACTCACTGCCGCACACGCTCGCGGGGTTCTTGGTAAACACCATCGGCGCGTCCGGAACCGCCGCGCCCTGCTCCCTGGCGTGCTCGGCATAGTTCCGCCCAATGCCCACGATCGTGTGCAACGTCAACGCCCCCGTCGGCAAAAGCACACTCGCCAACGGGCCGGTGGTGAGGATCGGGTAGGGCATGGGTCAGGGTAGTGGGGGAGGGGGGCTAGTTCGATCCGGGCGGTGCCGGGGATGGACGCGTGGGCGTGGGGGTGGCGGGTGTGGGTGGGTCGTTGAAGATCACGTCGGTGTTGACCGTACCCCAGTTCAACCCGGTGTTGGGCTGTGAGTTGCCACTGCCGCTACCGATCCCCCCGTTGTCGATGCCGTCGTTCCCTGCCGACCAGAGAAGATACCCCCTGCCGTCGGAAATCCAGACCGGGCGGAGATAGCCAAAGGGCTTACCGGTGTACGGGTCGGTGGTGTCGAGAGTTGGGTTGGTCGGTGCAAGCTCGGCAAGCGTGGCGGGGTACGCACCGGTCCGGGCACGGAAGGATTCAAGCGCGAGTATCACAAAGGTGGCTCGGGATGTGGCGAGGGCTTGGTCCTCAGAGTCTTGAATGTTCAACCAGGTGTACGGGAAGGCATTGAAAAGAGTCTGTAAATCCGGCACGCCCGATGCCTTGCGCTGCCTACGCGGCAGAACGCTCGCAGCCTTGCGGGCCTGCGCTTCCAGATCGATCGCAGCAAGGTTTTCGCTGTAGGTACCCACACGCTCGGGCGGATGATTGCCGAAAATCCCTGACCTTACAACGCCACTGGAGTTCCAAAAGACCATCAAATCTTCAACAGCACTGGGATTGCTGTAGAACCACGCCGCGAACTCTCGCGAGAGCAATCGGTCCCCCTCGATCGCGTGGGAGAGTGGGATGGTGCGGGCACGGTTGTTGAGCGTATCGACGACGGCGGCTCGCCAGGCCTCATCCGGGTACCGGTGCGAGTGTGCGCGGACCCGGGCGAGCATGAGCGTGCCTGCATAATCCGCGTAGACCCGATCACGGATCGTCGCCTGCCGGTCCATGATGCGGGCGGTCGCAAGTGTCTGGTCCAGGGCCGCAAGGTATTCGGGCATGTTTGCTTTGCTCAGAGCCATCTCCATACGGGCGGCGTTCATGCTCACAAGGGGATACAAGGTGTTGATCTCTGATGAATAGAGAGACTGCAAGGGAAAGGCCTCCGAGCCCGGTGCAAGCGGACGCGTCGCGTGCTGGATTGATTGGATCGATTTCATCCTGTCCAGCGTCCCGTCCTCGGCCAGTTCTTTGATCACACGCTCGGCGATCGCCCTCCGTTTCCTGTCCCACCCCGCATAGCTCGCCTCCGGGCCTCCCTGGGCATCGGAAACCTGTGCCGGGGAGCGATAAAACTGTTCAAAGTCGGGTCTGAGGTACGCCGGGTCGTTGTACGGCTCGGTCGAACTGGCGGCCTCGGCTATCACGATTTGATTGGAAGTGGTCTGGATCGATTGCAGCAGCAGCACCAGGTCTTCCCACTGGTTCGGCAGTTCCAGCGCACCGGCTGGGTGTGCAGACTCAACAAGCGCCGTCGCGAGGACATCGAAGTTCCGGTCCGCACGCGCCTGCCGGGCCATGCTTGCAAGCCAGTACCGCCAGATGCCGAAGGAAATACCGACCAGCACAAGCAGGCAGAGAGGCGTGCCAACAAGCCACCTCACGGCAAGTTTGCGCCTGCGTTCGCGTGCCGCGATATACGCTGGCGAATCGACCTGGCCGCTAGGGGTGTATGTCCGCCGGCCGTCGGCGGTCGTCGCCAGTTCGTTCATCGCCGGGTCGGCTTTGAGTTTGTCGCCACACTCCGGGCAGGTAACGACAAGGTCCGGACCGACGGTCATGCCGAGGAGGGAGTAGTTGCACATCTGGCACGTGCCGCGCCTGCGGATGAGCCTGCGGATGCGCCAGCGGAGCATCTGGTCGCGTGTGAGCATCACGGCCAGAAAAGTGAGTGCCAGGCCGAGGGTGAGGGCGATGCCGGTGTGCACAATGTCTTGGGCAAGGGTTGTGCGACTGCCCAGGCTTGCGACCCAGCCGACGAGAATCACGAGGCCGAAGAGCATCGGCATCGCAACAACCGCCATCACGCCATACCGAAACCCCCGCGCCCGCCACCCCGACGACGCCACACGCACAAACGCCCTGGCCCGAGGCTCCTCGAAGCGGTCCAGCTCGCGGAAGGCCTTGTGTAGTTTGCGGGTGATGATGCGCATCGGTGCTCCCGGGGTCGAAGCAATCTTATCAGCAAGCCCTGTGCGGGCAGAGGGTTATGTTTTCTGACTTGAACTATGCTTATATCTACTCCGCGTTCCTCGATCAACCACCGCAACCTCTGCAACCTGTGCGAACATCTTCTGCCGAGGTGTTGCTTGGGCTGGTTGTGCATACGGAGGGTTCATTCTGTGGCCAACCCCACCCCTGCCCCTCCCCTCGGGTCAGGGGTTAGAAGGCAATCTTTCAGCACTCAATCTCATCGGCAAACACCGGCATCTCACACGCTATCCGGTGCGTGCTCTCAATAAGTTTGGCCAACGCAGCCCGCGGCAAAGGCTCGCCGTGCGTCAGCACGACCCGCGGCTCCCCAGCACGTCCCCCCGCCTTTCTGCCCGCGCTCTGCTGCCCCAGCACCCCGCTGAGCCAGTGCATGAGCGCACTCTGCCCCGCGTGCGCGCTCATCCCACCGAGCGTGTGCACCGCCGCGTTGACCTGCACGTTCTGCCCATCAATGCGCACGCTCTTGGCACCCTCGACAAGCCTGCGCCCCAGCGTGCCGTGCGCCTGATACCCGACGATGACGACATGGGTCTTGCTGTCAGAAAGATGGTGCAGCAAATGATGCACGATCCGCCCCCCGGTGGCCATCCCCGACCCGGCAATCACCACCGCCGGGCCTCTGAGTTTGTTCACCACCCGGCTCTCATCGCCCGACCGCAGCAGCCGGAGCGTCGGGAAGCGCAGCAGCTTCTCCCCGTGGCCGATCACCTCGCGTGCCTGCTCGTCGTAGAGCCTCGGGTCCAGTTCATAAATCTGCGTCGCCTCGATCGCCATCGGGCTGTCCAGAAACACCGGCATCTCTTTGGGTATCCGCCCCGCGTGCCACAGCCGGGCCAACTCATACAGCAGCGTCTGCGACCGCCCCACCGCAAAACTCGGTATCAACACCTTCCCACCACAACCGTGCGCCGCGTTGATGATCCCCGCCAGCTCCTCGACCGTCGCCGGCATCGGCTTGTGGTCGCGGTCGCCGTAGGTGCTCTCAAGAATCACCACATCAGCGTGCCCGACCCTCGGGCTGATCGGGTCGCGGATGATCGGCGTCCCCGGGTTGCCAACATCCCCAGAGAACACAATCGTCCGCTGCTCCCCCCCGTCCTCGACCGTCAGCACCACGCTCGTGCTCCCGATGATGTGCCCACTCTCTACAAACCGCACGCGCACCCCCGGCGCGATGCTCGACTCTTTCTCCAACGCCACCGGCGACATCAACCCCAGCAGCTGCTGCACGTCCGCCTCGCTAAAGAGCGGCTCAGAAAACCGCCCCGGCGGGCACCCCCGCCCGGTCCGCCCACGGTTGCGACGCAGCACGTCGGCCTGCTGCAGATAGACCGCGTCGCGCAACAGCAGGTCCGTCAGCTCAATCGTCGGCCGCGTGCAATACACCCGGCACCGCAGCCCGTGCCTGACCAACAGCGGCAGCCGGCCCGTGTGGTCCATGTGCGCGTGCGTAACAACCGTGGCGTCGAGATCAGCCGGGTGGAACATCGTCGGACGCGCGTTCCGCACAAGGTCCGCCGCCGACCCTTGGAAGATCCCGCAGTCAACCATCACCCGTGCGCGGGTGGTCGTAACCAGATAGCACGAGCCGGTAACCTCACCCGCGGCACCGTAAAAGGCAATCCTCATCCAGCCACCGTAGAGGCTCTACCGGCCCGGGGGCTGCCAGCCTTGGCCTTGGCCGGCTTGGCCGGACGCTCGATAAACGGGTGCAACTCCGGCGGCAGCGACTTGATCCCCCGCTTGGCAGCCTTGCGCACCGCATACCAAAGGCTCACGGCCATCCGGTGCCGCACCGCCTCAGTTACATCCAGACCCTCCGCCTCCATCGCCTCCAGCGACCACCTCCACGCATGGAACTCCTCCAGGCACCGAGGCTTGTAACGATCAAATCCGATGGCATGGTGCCCGACCTCGTGCAAAAAGATCGACGCAGACATCGGCCCCTTCGGGTAGGGGGCCTCGATCATCCGCTGCACCGCACCCCCGGGCCGCGGCGCCTCCCACGCAATCCCAGACATCGCCGACCGCCACCGACGAACCTTGATCTGGTGCGTGCCAAGCATCTTCGCGACCACCGCATCGTAACGGGCCTGTGCCGAAGTGGGGGGGGCCGCGCTGGAAGCCGGGCCCGACTTGCACGCCTTCTTTGCCAGGGTACGCGGCGGCACCGACCCAGCCGGTGCCTTGGGCACGCTCGCTCGGCCAAACAGTGGACTGCGATCCCGGCCCGCACCACCGCGTTGCCCAAGCAGCCGGGAAAAGGCCGGCGCGATCACATCCCAGAGCAGCAGTTGCATCCGTGCGTTCCTGTTGTGGGTGCCGACAAGGCACAATGCCAGCATAGCCAACCACCTGCCAGGGCGTTCGGCGTGGTGGCCACCCTCGCGCAGGCCGCCTTGGCCTTGGCGTTGACAAACTGATATCATCCCCGAGCGTCGGCACTACGGCCGGCCGCTGCGAGGGCCCACGACTGATGAACCAAACCCCTCCAACGACCCCCGCGGACCAGACCAGCGCCAAGCACCGCCCACTCCCATCCGTACCCCACCGCGGCGTGCGCATCGCCGGCACAGGCATGGCCGTACCCGAACGCGTCTACACCAACGCCGACATCGCAACCCTCTGCCAGACCAGCGACGAATGGATCCACCAACGCACCGGCATCCGCCAACGCCGTATCTGCGACCCACGCAAAGGTGAGAGCAACCTCACACTCTGCACCAACGCCCTCCGCAACGCCCTGGAAGCCTCCAAAATCCCAGCCGCCCAGCTCGACGCCGTCATCATCGGCACTATCACCTCCGACATGAAGTGCCCATCCACCGCCTGCTTGGTCGGCGCGGCCCTGGGCACCGGTACCGCACAGGCCTTTGACGTCGCCGCCGCCTGCTGCGGGTTTGTCTATTCGATGAACCTCGCGCACGACCTCATCCGCGTCGGTACGCACCGCACCATCGGCGTCGTCGGTTGCGACTCGGTCAGTTCCTTCACCGACTTCACCAACCGCAACGTCGCCATCCTCTTCGGCGACGGCGCAGGCGCCGCCGTGCTGCACGCAACCGACGACGCGACCAAGGGCGTCATCGCACAGATCAACAAAGCCGACGGCACAGGCTGGGACAACCTCTTCGTCCCCGGCTGGGACCAGCAAATCCCCGACAACGCCGACAGGCAGGTCGTCGTCCCAGGCTGCCTGCACATGAACGGCAAGGAAGTCTTCAAGTTCGCCGTCGGCACCTTCCAAAACCTCATCAAAGAAACCCTGGACATGGGCCAGATCAAGGTCGAAGACGTCGACATGTTCGTCTGCCACCAGAGCAACGCACGCATCATCCAGGCCGCCGTCGACAGGTTCGGCATCGCCGCCACCAAGGTCTATGTCAACATCGACCGCTTCGGCAACACCTCCGCCGGCAGCGTCCCCATCTGCCTCGATGAACTCGTCAAAGCAGGCCGCATCCGCGAGGGGATGGTCATCATGTTCGTCGCATTCGGCGCCGGCCTGACCTGGTCAAGCAGCCTCTGGCAGGTGTAACCTCCATTGCAGGCCTCCCATCAGAACCCCTCCCACCAAAAAAATGGGCTGGGGTGGGGTTGGCACACACCAACCCGTTCAATCCCCGCCTAAACAGCCCCCGACCTGTCAACGTAAGGAGTATCCATGCAAGCCAACCGCTTCGCCCAAGCCCTCCCGCTGGCGCTGCTATACCTCGCCGCCGCACTGGCCGCCTGGAGCTGTTCATCGTGCGCCAAGGCCCCAGCCCAAAGCCCGGCTGTCAACGCCACAAAGCCCCTGCCCGCCCAAACTTCACCCTCAAACCCCCAGGTCAAAGCCATGCCCGACCCCACACCAATCTCCCCCGACCGCCCCGCCACCCTCCCAGGCCAGGCCAAACTCACCTCCCCTGGCCAACACCAGACCGACTGGGCCAACATCGACTGGTCCAAAAAACTCACCCCCGAGCAGTACTACGTCCTCCGCCAGAAGGGCACCGAACGCGCCTTCACCGGCAAGTACTGGCAGACCAAGCCCCCCGCCGAGCAGGCTAAGGACCAGACCATCTACCGCTGCGCAGGCTGCGGCCTGGAACTCTTCCGTGCCGACAGCAAGTTCGACTCCGGCTGCGGGTGGCCCTCCTTTGACCGCATGATCCAAGACGGCGTCATCAAAGAAGTCACCGACACCTCCCACGGCATGACACGCACCGAGGTCGTCTGCGCACGCTGCGACGGACACCTCGGCCACCTCTTTGACGACGGACCCACAAACACAGGACTCCGCTACTGCATCAACAGCGCATCAATCAACCCCGATGCTAAGCCTCAAGCCAAGCCCGCAGAGCCCACACCCGGCAAGCCCTAGTCGGCCTCTAAACAATCCTTACCGCTCCACGTTCTCAAACACCGGCCTCGGCGGCCGCTCAAACGGGCGATACGGCACGTACTGCAACTCATAACTCGGCCGCGGGCTATACAGCGACCGGATCCACTCCACCGTCGCCTGATGCCGGTGGTCGTCAGGACCGCTGAACGACGGCTTCCACACATCACGCCCTTCACGCAGCACCGGCGGGTGCTTCACCCTCGCAATATCCCGCGGCAACCCCAGCTGCACCAGCAGGCTCCGCTCAGGATTCTCAAAGTTCAACAGCCCCTCACCCTCGGCGTTGCGGAACTTCTGCAAAATGTAAAAGTTCGTATACAGCGTCGGGTCCGCGTTCGGCCGGAACGTGGCAAAGACCAGCCGCCCCGCCTCCGTCCCCCCGTGGCACTGGTTCGTCGCGCACGAGTTGAGGATGATCGAACGGTTCACGTCATCGCGGAACCTCCGCAGCGGCGCCGGGTGATCGATAACATTCACACGCTCGTAAAAATCGCGCGCCTTGAGCCGATAGATCAGGTCCATCGTCCGCAGCGGCGACTGCCGAAGGATCGCCTCCCTCCCCTCACGCGTCGAGGGCACCAGCGGGCTGGAGGCATAGGTGTCCAGCAACTGCTGCACAACCGTCCGCGGGATGATGATGTTCGGCTCAGCCGACAGGTCCAGCTCGTACACCTTCACCAGGTTGATCTGCTTGGCCGACAGCACCGGAAAGTCCGCCACCGGGATCGACTCAGGGATCGGTGTCGCCACAGCATCGGGCACCAGCCCGGGCGACAGGCTGGGTTCTGCCGACACCTCGGGCGCCTCGGGGCTTACTGGCTCATCGGCCCCGGGCTTGCTCTTCGTCGTCGGCCGCAGCAACTGGTTCTTCAGTTGCAGGTCCTCTAGCAGTTTCTTTGCCGCCCCCGAGCGCGGGTTGCGCGACACGAGCACCTCCGCCTCCATCAACGCCACGTCCATGTACTGCCGATCCACCAGCCACGTGATCAACTCCCCCCGCCGCTCAACCTCATCGACAGGCGTCGCATCGCGCATCTGCTTGTACCGCTCCAGCACCGGCGCAAGCTCCCGCACCTGCTCAACAACGCTCGTCTTGAACGTCGCCGGAATCCCGGCAATCTTCAGCACAATCTCCCCCTCGCCCCGCGACGCGAGCATCCCCGTAAACACCCGACCGTCCTTGAGCGTTACCACAACCTCCACCCCCTCGAACGCAGCACCGCCTGACGCGACCGAGTTCCCCGCGGCCTTGAGATCCTCTCCAGGCTGCGGCTGCCCCCGTGCGGTGCCCGCATTGGCCGATAGCACCACCATCCCCCCCAGCACAACCAACAGCACCCCCATACCCAGGCTACCAGTCCCAGGCAGTCTCCTTGCAGCGTCAAGTGTCGGCGTCATTCTGCGGTGCATGCCTGTATTCTCAGCCGGCCGGATATCCCGGCCAAGGGGGGGCGTCTTGCCGCCGATTCCATCCGTCTGGCAGCCGGGGCAGTTGCACGTATCCTAGGTTGGCACCATTGATTTATGCGGCTTTTTTCTGCCCTGACCCATCGATCTTACGGACGCGGGCATAGTTAGCGAGCATCAACTGCTCCCCG
Organism: bacterium; assembly: GCA_046339895.1. Lineage (GTDB taxonomy): Bacteria > Planctomycetota > Phycisphaerae > Phycisphaerales > UBA1924 > JAJTGZ01. The sequence continues at coordinate 9,230 of JBKDDT010000005.1, forward strand.
TGCAGGCTGCTCATCTCAGGCTCAGCCGAAGCTGAGAGTCCGATCCGCACGGGACCCGGGCAGGTCTTGTAGAAATCGATGGTATAGTTCCCCGCTAAAACCAGCACCTTAGGGTATATTCTCCCGTGCACTGTCAGGTCCACCGCCGAGCGTGTCTGGAGCATGCTCTTGAGCGTCTCCAATCGGCTGTGCAGGGACTTAATCCCGACGGCTAACTCACGCTCAAAGTGCTCCAGTTCGCACAGACGCTCGATCTCCTTCGCGCTGATCTTGCCCGCAAACTTCCGCAGGGGCTGGATTTGCTGCTCGAGTTTGTCTCGTTGCGTGATCAACTGCGGCAGCATCTCCTCCCCCGCACCGATCACCTTCTCAATCTCCGGTATCGACCCGAGCACCAACTCCGTGGCAACCCCGATCTGCGACCCCAACTCGAAGACCTCCACCGACCCGCCAAAAATGATCTTCCCGCCCGTGATGCTCGCCGCCTTACCCAAAAAGTTCCGCCCCACCACCGCCCGAGTGTTCACCAGCTCCTTATCCACCGTCAGGTCTCTGCCTACTGAGACCGTTGTGTTGTTGAGGTAACGTGCGTTCAAGTCGCGTTCCACGTCCAGCGTTCCTGTCTCCTTGCCGGCCATCCCACCCTCCAGCCGCGCATCCCGTCCCGCGCTCAGGGCCGCCCCCTCCACCTGCCCATTGACAAGCACATCCCCAGCCGCCGCAACCTTGAAGTGGTCCCGCACCGCTTTGGCAACCACCACCGACCCCGGAAAGTTTATGTTTCCCGTTGAAAAATCAATGTTCCCCGGCAACTTCAGCATCCGCAGCATCCGCAGCTTCGGGTCCTGCCAGTCTACAACCCCAGGCCGCGCCGCAAACACACGCCCATCGGGCTGGATGATGATCGTGTCGTCCGCCACCACCTGCACCTGCTTACCCAAACGCGCCGGGATCACCCCCCCCATCACGTCCTGCCCGTCCTCGGGAGTGCTCGGCTGATGAATCCTCGCTATCTCCCCGTTGCTCGGCACCAGCGTGAACGTGAACTTGTGGTAGTGGTCCACACCCCCGCTCCCCCGCGCCGGCGAGGGGTGGTCTCCATAGTCAACCTGCGCACGACCTGCCACCAGCGGGTCAAAACCAGGCACAAACTCGATATACCCAGGCTCCCCGTGCACCGGTGCCGTCGCCGAGGCAATCTTGATCCGCACCATCTCGGCACGCGGCTTCTTGAGCATCTCCACCGCGTTGGCGATACTCTGATGCACCGACTGGTTTATCGCTACCCCCGCACCCTGCGCCAACGCCAACACGAACCCCTCATCAACCACCCCCGCAGGCACCTCCGCATCAACGTACAGCTCCGCCGCAAGCTTGTCCGGGGTAACCGTGATTTTGACGTGCTCGGCTAGTGTTTCAGGATTCACAAATGTTTGATCGGCTTGTTCCCGAATCCATCTGAGCCCGCCCCACCTATTTGTGTGGACCGCTCTGTTACAGGACCACACCCACAGGCCCAAAGATAAACCCCCACCTCTACCACTGAGCACCCCGGCTGGGATCAATCACTCTCACCGCCCCTCACGCCGCGGCCTTGTTCACCTTGCTCATCGTCTCGCCGATCCGCTGGCTCAGCAAATCCGGCGTGAACGGCTTGATCACATAGTTGTTCACCCCCGCCTTGATCGCCTCGATCACACGAGACTTCTCGCTCTCGGTCGTAACCATGATCAGCGGCGTCGTCTTGTTGCTCGCCCGGAACGCCTTGACAAACGCCAGCCCGTCCATGTTCGGCATGTTCCAGTCCACCAAGATCAAGTCCGGCTGGAACGCTCCCACCTTCGATAGCGCGTCCTGCCCGTCGCACGCCTCCTCGATCGCGGTGTATCCCAACTGGGCCAGCACCGACTTCTGGATGTTCCGCATCGTCTTGCTGTCGTCGATCAGAAGAATCTTCATAGTGTGAGCCTCAACTTAAAAGTCGTGATATCTTGCTCTTTGCTCGCCACTCAGGCGGCCTTGTCATTGATTTCTTCCGGGCTTGCCACCGCGGCCGTGCGCTCCAGGATCGCTACCTCGATCATCAACTCCCCGCAGTCCGTGCTGCACGGGATGCAAATCACCGGCACACCACGAGGACGCGCTACCGTGTGCGACGGCCCGATGATCACCGACGGCGTCGAGATCAAAACCTTCTTCTTGCCCTGAAACAGCCCCTTGGCACCCCCGGCCACCATATTCGTCAACTCACCGACCGCATCCGCAAAGTCCGGAGAATCCACCGACACCTCCGTCCCCGTCAGCAACTGCACTATCCGCTGCGCAGACGCCTTCGGGAACGACAGCACCACGTTCCCCGCAACATCCCCCGACATCCCGATGATGCCAGAAACGTCGTACGTCGTCGTTGGAGAAGACTGCTTGATCGTCGGCGTATTGATCGTCACCGGCATCTGCATCATCGTCGAAAAGACGTTCTGAACCGAGGTGATAAAGGGCGTGATGAAGGCTGCGTCCATACGTTTGTCCTTGAGTTTGACCACTAAACGACCGTCTTATACATCGAACCGATTCGGGGCCAGCTTTCGGCCGATCACCCCCTTGTGTACGTTTTTTCCCACCGGCAGGTGCCCATCACCCCGGCTCCCGCCGCTCCAATGCCGCAAACAACTTGGCAATGTCCACTATCAGAGACACACCCCCATCATCCCGAACCGTCGCCCCAGAGACCGCACCCTTGCGGTCGATCGACCCATCCAACGGCTTGATCACCACCTCCTGCTGACCCACCGGCCGCGTCACCAGCAGACCCACCCGCTTGCCAGCAGACGACAGCACCACCGCGAACGGACGCTCCGACGCATCACCCTTGCTCAACTTGAACACATCCGCACCGTCCAGCAGCGGCAGCACCGTGTCCCGCAACCGCATCACCTTCTGGCCACGGATCGTGCTCACCTGCCCCTCCGAAGGCTTGACGATCTCCGTGATGGCCGACAACGGCACCGCGTACACCTCCGGCCCCACCGCCACCATCATCGCCGCCATGATCGCCACCGTCAGCGGGATCGTTATCCGCATCGTGCTCCCCTGCCCAGGCGTGCTGTCGATCTCGATGCTCCCCTTGAGCTTCTCGATGTTCGTACGCACCACGTCCATACCCACACCACGCCCAGAGACATCGCTCAGCGCCTCGGCCGTGCTAAACCCCGGCGCAAAGATCAGCAGCGTCTTCTCACGGTCGGTCATCGTCCCCAACTGGCTCTCGGTAACAACACCCTTCTCCAACGCTTTCCGCGCAATAAACCCCGGGTCGATCCCCTTGCCATCGTCGATGATCAATATCTGCACGTGCGAACCCTCGTGGCTCGCCTCCAGCCGAATCGTCCCCGTCCTCGGCTTGCCCCGGGCCACCCGCGCCTCGGGGCTTTCGATCCCGTGGTCGCAACTGTTCCGCATCAGGTGGATCAGCGGGTCGCCCAGCTCCTCGATGACCGACTTGTCCACCTCCGTCTCACCACCCTCGATCACCAGGTTGATGTCCTTGCCCAGCTTGCGCGCCAGGTCGCGGATCAGCCGCGGGTACTTGCCAAAGAGCTTCTCCAATGGCTGCATCCGCGTCTTCATCACGGCGTTCTGCAGGTCCGCCGTAACACGGTCCAGCGCGCCGTTGGCCTGCGCAACACTCTCGCGGAACTCCTGCGGTGCCCAGTCGCTCGAAACCATCTGCCGGCCAAGCGCCGAAACGCGGTTCTTCTGCAGCACCAACTCCCCGACCAGGTTCAGCAGCGACTCCAGCCGACCAACCTCCACCCGGATGGTCTGCTCACCGCTCGCGCCAGACTTCTTCTCATGCTCGTGCTCGGCGACCTTCGCCTCGGGCTTGGACCCCTGCACAGACGACGCCACGCCCGCCGAAGCTGCGACCGCTGCCGACGTCGCAGCACCCGGCACAGCTGCCGTGATCACCGCCGACGCAGCAGACGGTGCCCGCACCATCGGCGCTAGGTCATGCCCCGCCTCCAGCAGCTCCATAAACGACCGGCAAAAACCATCCAGCGGGCGCGATACCAACTGCCCACCCGCCAGACCCTTGCTCGTCTCACGCAGAAGGTCCACCGCCTGCTGCGCTCTCGCACCCACCGCCCCGGCCTCATCCTTGCTCAGGTCCCCACCCTTGCTCCCCACCTTCCGCAGCAGCCCCGCCAACTCCAGCATCGGGTCAACGCCGAAGAAGTCCACGCTCCGCGTGAGCGCCTCGGCTAGGTCGCTGATCGCCGATGCCGCGCTGCTGCGATGCGCGTCATCGCTCAGCCGGGCGATCTGCTCGGCGATCTGGTCCAGCGTCGCCTCCACGTCCGCAACCAGAAACTCTACCAGCTCACTCTTCCCAGCCGGCAGACTAAACGGCGTGCTCGTCGCCTCGGCAAGCGCAAACGCTTCCCCCCCAGCACCCTGCCCCACGCCAACCGAAACAACAACGCTCTCACCCACCACCCCCTCGGGCACCGCAGGGGCCACCGCAGCCACCACCGCCGGAGCCGCGGCCACAACAGCCGGCGACCCATGCCCATCGCCGAGCGCGATCAGCTGTTCACACAACCCCTTGTCCGGCTTGAGCAACTCCTGCCCCGCGCGGATGTTGTCAAACTGCTTCTTGATCGTGTCCACACCCTCCAGCAGCAGGTCCATCGCCGGGCGGTCGATCACAAACACCTTGTTCCGTGCGGCGTTCAACGCCGTCTCTGCCGCATGGGCGATCTGCACCAGGTTCGTCAACCCCAGAAAACTCGCCGACCCCTTGATCGTGTGCAACGCCCGGAAGACGCGGTTGACCAACTCCCCCTCGCTCGGCGTCGACTCCAGCGTAACAAGGTCCTGGTCGAGCTGCTCGAGCAACTCCCCCGACTCCGTCAGAAAGTCCTGCATCAGTTCTGGATCAAAGCTCATGGCAGACAATGGTGCGCTCCGGCGTTCTTTGTTTTTCTAACCGCGTCTCTGAGGCTCTACCCGCGTCCCGGCTCCCCGGCTGATCTATGACAGCTTCAGCCCAGGCCGGCCCGTGCCAGACGCCAGCGCCCCGGACTGCGCCCCGTACCCCTTGGCCCCACCCGCCTCGACCGCACCCTTCTGGTAGCAGAACCCCTGCGCGTGATCGACCTGAATAAACGGCGTGTTCATCCCACGCAGCGTCTCGCTGTGCCCGATGAACAGCCAACCATCCCCGGGCAACTGCTCGGCAAACGAGTTAACAACCTGCTCCTTCATCGCCTCGTCAAAGTAGATCATCACGTTCCGGCAAAAAATCACGTCCCACACCCCGTACCGCTTTGCCGATATCCGGTCCTTGAGGTTGTGCAGGTCAAAGTTGACCATGCTCTTGATCACCGGGTCGATGTTCCAGTACGGCCCGTCCTGCTTGAAGTACCGCGACTTCGTCAGCGGGTTCGTCGACCGCATCGAATAGTCGGTGTACCGCCCACCCTGCGCCTCCGTGAGCACACGCTCGCTGATGTCCGTGCCCAGAATCTCGATCTTCCAGTCCATCAACCGCAGCCCCAACGCACGGTGCACGATCATCGCCAGCGTGTACGGCTCCTCACCCGACGAGCACGCCGCCGACCAGATCCGCAACCGCTTGACACCACCACGCGCCTCTAGCAGTGTCGGCAACGTGTGCCGCTCGAAGACATCAAGCTGCGGCTCGTTGCGGAAAAAACTCGTCTCGTTGATCGTGATCTTGTTGAACATCTCCTGAAACTCGTCGTCCATGTACGGCCCCATAGACAGGAACTGCACGTACTGGTCGTAGTCCCCGAGCTCCAGCTCCTCAAGACGCCGCCCAAGCCGAGACTCGAGCACATACTTCTTCGCATCCGGGAAGTGAATCCCCGAACGGTCATAAATGATCTTCCGCAGCTTCTCGAACTGCGACTGGCTCAGCGTGATGGTCTTACTCTCTGGCATGGGGCCTCTTCCGTTTCCCGAACACACCGCGGGGGCTTACTCAATACACACTCGCGTACACCCCAGGCGGGGCACGCCCTCACGCCGCCTTCGCCGCCTCGATCTCCTCAACCGAGAACAACCTCCCAAGGTCCAGCAAGATCAGCAGCCTGTCCTCAAGCTTCCCCACCCCGGCGATAAAGTCCGCGTCCACCGAGCAGACCATGCTCGGCGCAGGCTCCACAATCTTCCCTGATATCCGCAGCACCTCGCTGACGCGGTCAACAATGAACCCAATCGTCCGCCCGTGCACCTCCACTACGACGATCCGCGACTGCTCGCTCTTGTCCGTCGCAGGCAGCCCGAACCGCTTCCGCAGGTCCACCACCGGGATGATCTTCCCACGAAGGTTGATCACACCCTCAACCTCCGGCGGGCTCTGCGGCACACGAGTCAACGCCATCATCCGGTTGATCTCCTGCACCGCCAAAATGTCCACCGCAAACTCCTCGGACCCCAGCCCGAACGTAACCAACTGCAACTGGTCGGCCGCGCTAAAGGTCTGCCCCGCGGCGATCTTCCCCCCAACCACCTCTGCCTGCTGCTGTGATGTTGACATCAGTGTGCCTCCATATGCGAACAAACCAACACACCCTTGATCGACCCGAATCAGACCCAACTTCACGACATCAACCCCAACACCCCGGAACCCCCCGGGTACCACCACCCTCCGCGGCGTGCCCCCCACAAACCCCACCCCACCTCACGCCCAACCCACCCCCGGCCGATAACCTCATCACCATGCCCACCATCCCCATCCTCCTCGACCACCACAACCTCCGCGCACGCATCGACCAATCCCTCGGCGCCAGCCTCATTGACCTCCAAGCCCTCCACCCCCGCCGCGGATGGCTCCCCATCATCGCACGCAACGTCCCAGGCGAAGACCCACGCACCAACCCCGCCTGCTTCTTCATGGCACCCTGGTGCAACCGCATCGCACACGCTCGCTTTAACCACCTCGGCCGACCCATCACCCTCACACCCGACCCCCGCGACGGCCACGCAATCCACGGCGACGTGCGCAAACGCCCCTTCAACATCCTCGACCGCACCCCTACTTCCGCACGCCTCTGCTTCGACTCCCGCCAGCACAAAAACGTCAACTGGCCCTGGCCCTTCACCGCCATTGCACGCTACGAACTCACTCCACACACCCTCCACATCGAGTTCACACTCACCAACGCCAGCACCACCCCCTTCCCCTGCGGCGTCGGCATCCACCCCTACTTCCCACGCCAGCAAACCCACGACCAAAATCGCCTGCTCAAACTCGCCGCCCCCGTCCGCTTTCGCTATCAGAGCGCCGCGTGCATCCCCACAGGCCCCGCCACGCGCGATGCCCTCGCTCGCAGACTCTCCCACCTCCACCCACCCGCACCACTGCCCGCCAACGACTCCTTCACCGGCCACACCGGCACCATCACCCTCCACTGGCCAGACTGCCACGCAACCCTCACCTCCTCCCCAGGCCACACCCACCTCGTCTACTTCACCCCCCACGCACCCACCGGCGAACCCATGCCCTTCGTCGCCGTCGAACCAATGACCATCCCCCCCAACGCCTTCAACCTCCAACCCCACCCCGACCTCGGCGTCCAAACCCTCCAACCATCCCAAAGCCTCACCACAACCTACACCCTGGCCATCGAGATGCGCGACTGAATCCAGCCGATCAACTCAGAGGCCAGAGAGACCGAGGCCTGCAGAGGGAAGGCGCAGGGGTGGGGTTGGCTAGTTCTAAAGCACAAAAATGCAAGAGGTTCGCGGACGCCGCAAAGACGAGCGGAGCAAGCGGAATACATACCAGGTGTAACGCACCGCGCCTTCAACCGCAAAGAGTTTGCAGGTTGCATCCTCTTCAACCCCAAAGGGGTTGCGGGCTGTAGCCAGGGTTCCGCTGCGCTTCACCCGTGGAAAACCCTCCCGCCTCTGAGTAATTGTCTTTATGTCTGTATCACCCCAGTCCGAAACACCCGCGAGTAATCCCACCCCGCCGCCGCGTCCAGCGCCGCGATCAACTCCTCCCGCGTCCGGTGCGGCTCGATGAGCCGGTCCACCCACCCCCGTGCCGCGGCATACCGGATATCCGCCTGCGCGGTGTAACTCGCGTGGATCGCCCCGTAAATCTGCCTGTGCGCCGCCTCGTCGATCACCTCGCCCTTGCGCTTCCGGCTGCCCTCCTCGATCGTCGTCAGCACACCCGTTGCCTGGTTCGCGCCCATCACCGCGCACCTGGCGTTCGGCCACGCCAGGCTCACAAACTGGTCAAACGCACGCCCGCACATCGCATAGTTCCCCGCACCGTAACTCGACCCCGTGATCAGCACGATCTTCGGCACCACGCTATTTGCCATCGCATTGACCATCTTCGCACCCGCACGGATGATCCCACCCTGCTCACTCTCGCGCCCCACCATGAAACCCGTCGTGTCGTGTATAAAAATGATCGGCACCTTCCGCTGGTTGCAGTCCATGATGAACCGCGCCCCCTTGTCGGCACTGTCGTCATAGATCACACCACCCATCTGCACCATCCCCTTGCCCGTCTTTGTGATCTTCTTCTGATTGGCCACAATCCCGCACGCCCAACCCCCCACCCGCGCATACCCACACACAACCGACTGCCCAAACTCTCCCTTGTACTCATCAAAGTCCGCTTGACCACCCTTGGCGTGCCTTTGGGTACCCCCACCCACCCGATCCACAAAGCACCCAATCAACTCACGCACGTCATACTGCGCACCCTGCTTATCACTAAAAATCTCATACACATCCCCCCCCGGCCGTCCCTCAACCCCTCCACCACCACCCGCGACCACCGCCGGATACTTCCCCAGCAGGCTCCGCAACCTTGCAATACACGCCACATCATCCTTCTCGCGAAAATCGATCGTCCCGCTGATCCCCGCGTGCATCGCCGCTCCACCGAGCTCCTCATCGCTGACCTCCTGCCCGATCGCAGCTTTCACCAGCGCCGGCCCCGCAAGGTACAACCCTGACCCCTCGGTCATTAGCAGCGTGTCGCACAGCACCGGCAGATACCCGCCCCCGGCCACGCAATACCCCATGATCGCCGCGATCTGCGGAATCCCCATCGCGCTGATCACCGCGTTGTTGCGGAAAATCCTCCCAAAGTCGTCCGTGTCCGGGAAGACATCCTCCTGCAACGGCAAAAACACACCCGCGCTATCGACCAAATAAACCAGCGGCAGCCGCGCCTCCATCGCCACCTGCTGCGCACGGATGATCTTCTTGCACGTCATCGGAAAAAACGCACCCGCCTTCACCGTCGCGTCGTTGGCAATGAGCATGCACCGCCGGCCCGCCACACGCCCGATCCCCGTAACCACACCCGCCCCAGGCGCACCCCCATACTCCTTATACATCCCCCACCCAGACCACAACCCAACTTCCATAAACCGCTCCGCACCACCCCTCGGCAGCCGCCCCTTCAGACGCTCACTCGCATCCCCACCATGCCCACCCCCCGGCCCACCCCCCGGCTCATCGAGCAGCAACTCCAAACGCTCCCGCGCCGTCAGCCGGCCCTTCTCATGCTGCCGATCCACCGCCCCCTTGCCCCCCCCGGCACGGATCAACTGCTCGTCAATCAAATACGCATCCGCCAACTCCTTGATCGTCGCCGACCCCACCTGCACACCACCACCAACCGCAGCACTGGCATTCACCTGGCTCATAGCAATCAACCCTCTTAGTCCGTAGACCGAAGCAACACGACCCAGCGTAGTACCCCCGACCAACGCCTACCTTCCACCGATGCGCATCGCCTCCCTCCTACCCGCCGCCACCGAGAGCCTCTGCTGCATCGACGCCGCAGACCTCCTCATCGCCCGCTCCCACGAGTGCGACTACCCACCGATCATGACCCACCTGCCCGTCCTGACCAAGCCCCTCATTACCGCCACAACCCCGCACGAGATCGACACGCAAGCCCGCTCAGCCATGGCTGGGCACCACCCCCTCTACACCCTCGACGAGCAACTCCTTGGCGACCTCGCCCCCGACATCATCGTTACACAGGACCTCTGCCACGTCTGCTCGATCGACCTCGCCGCCGTGCAGCGCATCGCCGCGACGCTGCCGAGCAAGCCACGGGTCATCGCCCTGAACCCGCAGACATTCGAAGCCGTCCTGGACGACCTGCTCACCCTCGGCCAGGCCATCGGCCGCGAGCCTCAAGCCCTCGCCACGATCACCAATCTCCGCAACCGTGTCTACAGCGCGCAGGAGTTTGTCAACCCCTTCGCCGCCGGCGAGTCCGTCGCGATGCTCGAGTGGACCGACCCGATCTTCATCGGCGGGCACTGGACGCCCCAGCTCATCGAGCGTGCCGGGGCCACGCACCCCCTCAACCCGACGCAGCCGCTCAAAGGTGCCGGCGCCGCCCAAGGCCCCATCGGCATGACCCAACGCCAAGCCGGCAAGAGCATCGCCATCCCGCCCGAGGTCCTCGTCGCCAGCCAACCCGACGCAATCCTCATCGCCCCCTGTGGGCGCTCGCTGGACCAGGCCCGCAACGACGTGCAAGCACTCTCGAAATCCCCCTGGTGGCCCACACTCAAAGCCGTCCGCACCGGGCGCGTCGCCCTCGCCGACGGCAACCAATTCTTCAACCGCCCCGGCCCCCGCCTCGTCGACGCCCTCGAGTTCCTCGTCGGCTGGCTCCACAACCGCCCAGCACTCATCCCGCCAGGCTTTCTCTGGGAGAAATGGCCCTAACCCCGCAAACTTCGCGCCTCCCGGTGGTGCAGGCTTCCAGCCTGCACGCCAACCAGATTTCACCACAGGGCCACAGGTGGCACAGAGAAATGCAGATGGCATGGGTTTGTCTTTGCGGCATACCCATGCATCTCTCTTCTCTGTGCCCCCTGCGCCCCTGTGGTGAACACTCCCTTCCACACTACATGAAATCCCGAGCCTCATAGATCCGAACTACTCATCCCTCACCACTCATCGCTCACCACTACTCTTACTCGTGCCCCGCCTCTACCGCATCCAATCCCTCGCCGACCCCACCTTCGCCCCCTTCGCACCCGACTACACCAACGTCAAAGAGCGTCAGCTCGCCGAGGGCTTCACCGACCCCACCACCGATTCCCCCCTGGGCAAGCTCTACGCCGAGGGGCAGACCGTCGTGCACCAACTCGTCCGCAGCCACCACCGCACGCTCAGCGTTCTGACCACCGACGCCCGGCTGCCAACCATCCAGCCCGACCTCGACCTGCTCGCGGCAGACGTCCCCGTCTTCATCCTCCCACAACCCCTCATGGACGGGATCGTCGGCTTCCACATCCACCGCGGCCTCCTCGCCGTCGCCGCACGCGCACCGGTACCCACGCTCGACACTTTCCTCCACAACATCACCAACCACCCCGGCCCGCTCGTCGTCCTCGAAGACCTGGCCAACCACGACAACATCGGGGGCATCTTCCGCAACGCCGCCGCCTTCGGCGCAGCAGGCATCCTCCTGGCCGGCACGTGCGCCGATCCCCTCTACCGCAAGTCCATCCGCGTCTCCTGCGGGCACGCCCTGCGCCTTCCTTGGACGCGTATCCACTCCCGCGCATGGCCCGATGCCCTCGCCACGCTCCATCACGCCGGTTGGTCAACCCTCGCCCTCACCCCCCTGGGCGATCAACCCCTCGACGCGGTGATACACACCACCCCGCCCACCCATCGCCTCGCCCTGCTTATCGGTGCCGAGGGGCCGGGCCTGCGGGGGCCGACGATGTCCCGCTGCACCCACGCCGTGCGCCTGCAGATGGCCCCGGGCGTCGACTCCCTCAACGCCTCCGTCGCCGCCGGCATCGCCCTTTATGAACTGAGCAAACACCGTAGCCCCCCCGGGCGCGCCCCCTGGAAGTCGAAGCGTTCGTAAAAAATTCGGAATCCACTCAACCCCGCCATGCCCAATCTCAACCGCAACAGGCCAAACCAAACCCCCGGCGAACCAATCTCAACCCCGGGCGTCTAAAACTTGGTGTACACTCCCGTCGCCGGGCTATCACGGCCGGGGTTGCAGGTCTGCCCATCGCCTGCGCCGCTGTGACCTTGGACCTGAACTTCTAAACGAAGGAATGCTGTCATGAAAACTTCTCTGGCTCGCTTCTCTGTGCTGGCGGGCATCGCCCTCTCCTGCCCGGCCTTGGCGCAGAAGTCCGAAGCCGAGTTCGCCCTCAACCAGTCGATCAAGCGCGAGGGTGAAGGTGCAGCACGACTGGCCGCCAACGCCAGCGAACTGCTCCCGCCCAAGGCCAAGTGGGCCGACCTGACCGACTGGCTCGGCGGCGAGGCAATCACACCCGAACTCGCCCAGGGCAGGCCCGTGCTCGTCCTGACATGGACGGCCTGGGCCCCGGCCTCGCAGAAGCTCGTCAAGCGCGTCGCCAAGCTCGCCGAGGCCAACAAGGACCTGCTCGTCGTCGCCGTGCACAGCAAGGATAACTTCGACGCGGCTACCAAGTGGGTCAAGGAAAACAACGTCAGCATCCGCATCGCCCGCGATACCGACGGCTCGTTCATCAAGGCCCTGGCCAGCGACCAAGCCCCGGACATCTACCTCATCGACCGGGCAGGGAACCTCCGCTACGCCGACATCGAGAGCGAAAGCCTCGACGCCGCCGTTGCCGAGCTCGTCGCTGAGGCCAAGCAAGACGCCGCCGCCAAGCCCGCCGAACGCACCGCCCAGTACAAGCAGTGGCTCGAAGCCCGCGCCCGTTCCCAGACCACCGGCAACCAGATCCGCCCCGGCCAGGCCATCAAGGTCCCCTTCGAGAAGCCCGACGCCGGGCAGTATGAAAAAGCACTCTGGGTCGAGAAGAACAAGGCCGAGTTCATCCAGGGCGCCAACGACATGCAACTCCAGGCCCTCCCCTTCAACTTCGAGCACGTCCATTGGTTTACCGAGAAGCCCGACACCAACGGCAAGATCGTCATCGTCGACTTCTGGGCCACCTGGGCCCCCACAAGCAAACTCACCGCGCCCTTGCTAGACGAGATGCAAAGAACCTTCCGCTCCGACCTCCAGATCATCGGCATCACCGGCCTGACCGAGTCGCGGGCCACCGTCCAGCGCTGGATGAACGCCAACAAGACCGAGCCGGCACACTGCTACGACAACCAGGAAAAGATCATCAAGGCGATCAACCTCAACGCCATCCCAATGGTCGCCATCCTTAGCACCGATGGGATCGTCCGCTGGCAGGGCAACCCCCTCACCCCGGGCTTCCGCCAGATCGTCGAGAGCACCATCAACCAAGACCCCGGCGTCGCCGCACGCCGCAAGGCCGAGAGAGAGTTCATCCGCAAAAGCGACGAGGCCGCCAAGGGCAACGCCGCCAAGGGCAACTGACCCCCTTGGCCACGCACCGCAGACTTGCACAAACCCCGGGCCAACCCGGGGTTTTTTCATGCACGCCCTCCCCCGCCGCACCGCTGGCCCTGCTCCGTTGGTTGACTCTCTCTGCGCGATCTAGGATCGCCCGGCCGCCCACACGCACCGCCGAGCACACCCATGACCAACCCCTACGACACCTACACCTCACCGCTGGCCACACGCAACGCCAGCGCCGACATGCTCGGCCTCTGGTCGGCCCGGCACAAGTTCAACACCTGGCGCAAGATCTGGCTCGCCGTCGCCGAGGCCCAGCACGAACTCACCGGGTACCCCGGGACCCCTGGGTACCCCGGGACCTCCGGGACCGGCTCTTCTGCCCCCCTGGTGACGAAGGAGCAAGTCGAAGAACTCCGTGCCGTCGTCAACCGCCCCGGCGGCATCACCGACGATGAGATCAAGGCCGCCGAGCGCTACGAACGCGAACTCCGCCACGACGTCATGGCCCACGTCCACGCCCTCGGCGACTCGTGCCCCAAGGCCAAGGGGATCATCCACCTGGGGATGACAAGCCAGGACGTGGTGTGCAACGCTGACCTGAATATCCTCTTTATAGCGCTACAGCTCATCGAAGTGAAGACTTTGCGTGTCGTGGATTCCTTTGCAAATCGAGCGACGCAATACGCAAGCATGCCGACGCTTGGGTTTACACACTATCAACCAGCACAACCCGTTACAGTCGGACGGCGGTGCGCGCTTTGGGCCCACGATCTCCATCTTGCCCAAGAGAGAGTGGATTCAACAAAGACAGGTCTGCAACTACGCGGCCTCCGAGGCGCGACCGGAACGCAGGCGTCCTTTAGTGCATTGCTCGGACACAAACTTGAATCTGGGCCAAACACATTCGAATACAAGGTCATGGAGCGATTCTGGTCCGATCCAATGCTTGACCGCGCATATTGGTTGTCTGGCCAAACCTACCCCCGCGTCATCGACACCTTCATCCTCGCCGACCTTGCCTCCGTCGCCGCCGTTCTGCACAAGATCGCTACCGACATCCGCCTGCTCTGCAACCGCAAGGAACTCGACGAACCCTTCGAGGACAAGCAGATCGGCTCTTCCGCCATGCCCTACAAGCGCAACCCCATGCGCTGCGAGCGCATCTGCGGCCTTGCGCGCTTCGTCATGAACCTCGTCGGCAACGCCTACGACACCGCCGCCACGCAGTGGCTCGAACGCACACTCGACGACAGCAGCAACCGCCGGCTCAGCCTCCCCGAGGCCTTCCTCGCCCTCGACGGCGCGCTCGACCTGATGCACAACGTCGCATCAGGCCTCATCGTCCACGAGGCGATGGTCCGCAAAAACCTCATGGCCGAACTCCCCTTCATGGCCACCGAGAACATCCTCATGGCCTGTGTGAAACTCGGCGGCGACCGCCAGCACTACCACGAGCTCATCCGCGCCCATGCTCAGGCCGCCGGCATGCGCGTCAAGTCCGAGGGCCTCGACAACGACCTGATCGAACGCCTCAAGGCCGACAAAAACTTCTGGTCCGCCGCGCGTGGCGGCCCCCTCACCGCCGAGCTCGACTTCGACGGCGTCCTGGACCCAATGAAGTACATCGGCCGCAGCGTCGAGCAGACCGAACGCTTCATCAAAGACGTCGTTGAGCCGCTCCGCACGCAATACGCCGGCGATCTCGCCAAACTCAACCAGAGCGCCCCGCACGTCTGACGCAGCACACCGCACCACCACGCTCTCACTCCCATGACCATGCTCTGCGTCCCCATCCTCGTCGACTCCCCCGAGCAGGGCCTCCGCCTCGCCGCCGAGGCACGCGACGGCGGGGCGGACCTTGTCGAGCTCCGCCTGGACACCTATTACACCGGCGACGACGACGCCGTGCAAATCCCCGCGATCATCTCCCTTATCAGCCAGTGCCCGCTGCCGTGCATCGCAACATGCCGGCCCGTTCTCGAAGGTGGGCACTACGGCGGCCCTGACGCCGCACGCATCGCCCTCTACCAGCGCCTCGGCAGCGCCGCCGGCCCGGGCGAAGTGCCGCCACGCTACATCGACTGCGAACTGGCTACTTACACGCGCTCGGCCAGCAGCCGCCAGAGCGTCAACCTCGCCGTCGAGCACCCCGGACACCTCGGCGGAGCGTCGGCAGGCCTGATCCTGAGCACGCACAACTTCCAGACGCGTCCGCCCGACCTCATCCGCCAGATCGAGGCGATGCTCAAGGAGCCGGCGACGCGCGTCGTCAAGGTCGCCTACTTCGCACGCTCGATCCGCGACAACATCGAGCTGCTCGACCTCGCCGCCGAGCTCCGCCGCGAGCACGGCAAGGCGTCGATCATGCTCGGCATGGGCCCCTTCGGCTTGATGAGCCGGGTGCTGGCGCCCAAGTTCGGCGCGCTGCTGACCTTCGCCGCCCTCCGCCGAGATGAGCAGACCGCCCCGGGCCAGCCGATCCTGCGTGAACTGACGGAAGACTACCGCTTCAGAGCGATCAGCGAATCGACCAAGGTCTACGGCATTGTCGGGTGGCCCGTCGAGCACGCACTGTCGCCGATGGTCCACAACGCCGGCTTCGAGGCCGTCTCGCACGACGGCGTCTACCTTCCCATGCCGATCGCCGGCGGCGAGGCTGGCAGTTACGAATCCTTCAAGGGGACGCTCCTGGACTTCATCGAGCACGCCTCGCTGGACTTTGCCGGGTGTTCGGTGACGATCCCGCACAAGGAGAACCTCGTCGCTCTCGCCCGCGAGATGACCGAGGCCGGGGACACGCGCTGGCACCTCGACCGCCTCAGCCAAGCGTGCGATGCAGCCAACACGCTCACCGTGCGGCGCGACGCCCGCGGCGCGGCGGTGCGTTTGGATGTAACCAACACCGATGGCCCGGGCTTCATCAGCGCGCTGATCCCCGCCGTCGGCGAGGTCGCCGGGCGGGATGTCGTCATCCTCGGCGCCGGGGGCACGGCCCGCGCGATTGCCGCCGCGCTCTTGCTTGAGGGCGCACGTGTCTGGATCATCAACCGCACACTGGCTCGCGCCGATGAACTGGCTGCGTCGCTCGACGCCGCGCTTGGGGGCGGCCGGCCGATTGCACGCACCGACGTATCGGCCCTGGCCCGCCTCGCGCCCGCGGCGGTCGTCAACTGCACCAGCCTGGGGATGCGCGGCGGCCCGGGGCCTGACCGCTGTCCGCTCGATGAGCAGGTGCTCGCCACGCTGCCGAGCAAGTGCGTCATCGCCGACTGCGTGTATCGCCCGGTGCAGACGCCGCTGCTGCGTGCGGCGATGGCTGTTGGTCTGCCGACGCTCGACGGTGTGGGGATGTTCGTCGAGCAGGCGGCGTTGCAGTTTGCCCAATGGACTGGAACGCCCGCGCCGCGCAGGTTGTTCGAGCGCACGGTGCGTGAGATCGCGGGTTGATGGTCGCCGGGCGCAACGGAATGGAGTTCTATGTTTTTGCGCGGGGTCGCGATCCGCACGGCGGTGCCTAGAAGCCCGGCTGCCGCGTTTGAGTTTTTGGAGGCCCTAGAGGTCTACCCGACCCCGCCGAACGCTTCCTGGGGGATCGTGGTGCATCTCCATTTTTGGTCGCAATCTTGTGGAGTTGTGCGCGTAGTGGCGTGTGATCTTGGCCGAGCGTTCGGCTACGCTGGTGCCTATGGCCAAGCGAACCAAGCCCGTTGCCAAGAAGGCCCCGCAAAAGCGTGCGAGCAAGCCTGCTGGGAAGGTGGCGGGTGTTCCTGTTCGCGCCGGCGCGGCGCGTGTGCGCACGATCATAATTGGCACGCGTGGCACGCCGCGCGAGCGGTACGAGGTGCGGATCGGCGCGGGGACGATCGCGCACGCCGTCGATGGGGTGCTGGGGACTCGGCACGGTGCGCTTTTGGTGATCGATGCGGGCGTGCCGCGCGCGTTGATCGAGCCGTTGCTACGCGCGCTGGACCGGGCGCAGGTGCGTTGGGGTGTGCGTATTGTCGAGGCGAGCGAGGGTGGCAAGAGCCTTTTGACGCTTGAGTCGATCCTGGTTGAGGCGGCCCGGCTGCGGCTGGAGCGGCGCGACGCGATCATCGGCGTGGGTGGGGGGATTGTTACAGACCTGGCCGGGTTTGCCGCGGCGGTCTATCGGCGCGGCGTGCGCGTCGTGCAGTGCCCGACGACGCTGCTGGCGATGGTTGACGCGGCAGTTGGTGGGAAGACGGCGGCGAACCTGGTGGTGCCCGATGCGGCGGGCAAGCCCAGAGTGCTTAAGAACCTGGTCGGGGCGTTCCACCAGCCGGCGCGGGTGCAGATTGATACCGACGCGCTCGCCTCGCTGCCCGCGCGCGAGTTGCGGGCCGGGCTGGCCGAGTGCATCAAGCACGGCCTGCTCGGCGGCGGGCTGCAGGACGCGGGGCTGCTGGACTGGACGGAGAAGAACGCCGGGCGGATTCTGAGCCTCGATGGTGGCGTGCTGGCCGAGTTGATCGCGCGGAATGTTGCGCTCAAGGCGCGCGTTGTTGGGCGCGACGAGCACGAGAACTCAACCAAGCCCGACGGGGGGAGGATGATGCTCAACCTGGGGCACACCTTTGCGCACGCGATCGAGACGCTGGACGGGCTGGCGTGGCGCGACGGGACGGGAAGGCTTGTAACGGGCGCGCTCAAGCACGGCGAGGCGGTCGGCCTGGGGCTGCTGGCGGCTGCGCGCGTGAGCGTTTCGCTCGGACTGTGCGAGAAGACGCTGGCGGGGCGCGTGGGTGGTTTGTTGTCGGCGGTGGGGCTGCCGACGGCGCTGTAGTCGATGCCGTCGGGTGTGCAGAGATTGGAGCGGATGCGAGAACATACGAAGAACGAGGGGGGGCGCGTGCGGCTGGTGCTGCCGGTGCGGGGGGGAAGGGTGCGCGTGCGGGAGGTTGTGCCGGAGCGGGAGGTTGTGTGGGGGCGTGGGGGGTGGGGGGGGGGGGTGGTGGGAGCTGATTCTGTGGGGGGTG
>JBKDDT010000006.1:0-57080 GCA_046339895.1 bacterium
CTGCGGGGCCTGCCCGAGTTCATCGCGCTCTCTCGCCGCACCGGCTCGATCCTGACCCAGAACATCGCGCTGGCGATCGGGATCAAGGTGATTTTCTTCGCGCTCACCGTGGCCGGGATGGGGACGATGTGGATGGCCGTCATCGCGGATGTGGGGGCGAGCATCCTCGTAGTCGGGAACGGGCTGCGCACGCTGCGGGGAGGGCGTTCGATGATGCAGGACAGGCCCGCGCGATCAACCCCATAAACCTGGTCGAGACTTAACCCAACCGGTGAACGCCTGCCGCAAAGGAGCGCCCAGCGCGGTACATGCAGACAGCTGTTGTGGTACGGGGAGGCGAGTAGACCCCGCAATCGCGGTCCCGACGGGCGTGAGCGGCAAAGCCCCCTTCGATTTCCGCTATCCATCCTTTCGGCCCAAAACAGCCTCATCACCCTGACCGCAGGTATCTGGTCGGGTGGAAAGCCGCGGCTCGCTTCATCCTCTCTATGCAATCGCCGGACGGGCTGTGCGCGCCTTCGTCTGGAAAACAGGCAGCACGACGGGCGTGCCGCCGTCGGCACTCATCGCCGTCCCGGAGAATCGCGACACGGCGGAGCGGTGTTGTGCATCGGTTCGTGTCGCGACCTCCCGGTTACTCGCTCCATAATCGCCAAACGGAGCATGCCCGCCTGAGACCCCCTCTGGGACGCTCAAAAGCGGTCTCTGGTGGTCTCGGCGTGTCGCCAACGGCCGCTCGTGCGGGTGGATTGAACTCCCGAACATGTCGCGCCGGCCGCTATGTCTATGTTGGTCTCTCTATCGCGTCGGGTTACCGCTACGCGCCCACTATTACCGGGCCGGTTGCGAAAGCAGCCGGCCCCTCGGTTTTCAGGGAACGCCGTCGAGAGACCTCGGCGGCGTTTTCGTTTTTTGGCCCACGTTCCGCGAGGGTTGGCGACAGGGCCCGCCGTCGGCGACGTCTCTTGCCTTCGGCCCGCCATAACCAGCGTCCGGCGATCCGGCGGCCCTGGGAGGCAAATTCGGGCCAAAGTCTCTCCAGGTCTCTCTTCCGAACGGGCGGGGGTTAACGGGCGACCTCGCTCGAAGCGCGATCGCAAACCCCACTGTCACGACTGCGATGTTCGCGCCACGGTGTTCCGATCGCGTCGGCCTGTTCATTGCGGCGCGCACGCGCTTCGGCGTTTGCATAAGGGCTCCGGGTTCGATCGCCGCGCCCATCGCGGAATCGTCTCCGGAGCCTTTATGCAAACGACGAGGCAGTCGCGCGCGGCGATGAACAGACGGGTGGCGATCGGAACGCCGTGGCGCGAACATCGCAATCGTGACAGTGGGGTTTGCGACCGCGCTTCGAGCGAGGTCGCCCGTTAACCCCCGCCCGTCCGGAAGAGAGACCTCGAGAGACTTTGGCCGCAATTTGCCCCGAAGGGCCGCCGGTTGGACGGTCGCTGGTTATGGCGGGCGGAAGGCCAGAGACGACGCCCACGGCGGGACCAGTCGCCAATCCTCGCGGAACGTGGGCCAAAACGCGAAAACGCCGCCGAGGTCTCTCGGCGGCGTTCCCTGAAAACCGAGGGGCCGGCTGCTTTCGCAACCGGCCCGGTAATAGTGGGCGAGGGGTGGTGTGACAGCGTGCGATTCAGAGCCCCGGAGACAGGACGCCCGCATGTTGGAACCCGGTGAGGTGCAGGGCGTGTCCCGGTTATGCCTGCGCGACGCGAGGCCGGGTTACGGTGCTGCCGAGACGCGGGAAGAGAATCTGCTCGTGATCGCACGATGTACTGGGCAGGATGCCGATCGGCCGCATAGGGGACAGGTAGAGAACCCGTGCCTTCTGGCCCCCCTTGGCGCGACACGCCCCACGGCTGGTCGTCAGACCATCCATGCTGAGCACCCGCGAGCCGCCCTTCATCGGCGGTGACGGCACCGACGCCACGGGGCTCCCGCTCGTCGGCTGGTCGACGACGGGCGGGGATCTTCGTGTAGCGCACTTCTTGGGCCTGCACGCACTCCAAGCGATGCTTGTGGCAGGGATCGTGACGTCCGCGTGGCGGCCCCGGATCGGCACCATCGCCGTCTGGGCGTTGGCCGGTGCGTGGGCCGCGGTGACCGTCACCGCGGCAGCTCTCGCGCTGCGGGGCGTTCCGCTTCCCTGGGCAAGAAGCATCCCATGGCGACGACGGCCGCACTTCGTTTGGCCTGCTATCGTTTCCAATAGTTCGCCACAATGACCGCACAGAGATCGCGCCGCTTCGAGCGCCTGCCTTGCTGGAGGACTTCACATGCATCGAATGAGAATTCCGGCTGGTCCACTTTCTGCCTGCCTGCCGCTCGTCGCGCTGTTGGGCGCGGCCAACGTGCAGGTGGCCACTTCAGATGGCGCAGCCAAACGCAGCGAGAGCAAGGTGCCGCCTCCGCCCGTGTGGGCCACGGTGCTGGAGCAGAGCCCCGATACGACGGTGGTGTACGACGCGGGTTTGCGCGCGGCGATCACGGCCACGGGCTTGCCCTGGCGCGTGCGCGACAACGGCACGGGCATCGAGATGGTCCTGATTCCGCCGGGCACGTTCAGCATGGGCTGCAGCGCGAGCGATTCGTACAGCTGCAATCCGGACGAAACCGTGCATCAGGTTACGCTCACGCAGGCGTTCTATCTGGGCCGCACCGAAGTGACGCAGGCGCAGTGGGTGGCCAAGATGGGCAGCAACCCGAGCAAGTTCACGGGCGATACCAGCCTTCCGGTGGAACAGGTGAGTTGGAACGACATCCAGCCCTTCTGCGCCAAGAACGGCCTTCGCTTGCCCAGCGAAGCGGAGTGGGAGTATGCGTACCGTGCGGGCACCACCACAGCGTTCCATGGGTGGGCAGCCACTCCGAGTGGCACGAAGGATGACAAGCAGCTCGGAACCATCGCGTGGTTCGCTGGAAACAGCAGCAAGAAGACCCACCCTGTGGGTGGCAAGGCCGCCAACGGCTTTGGGCTGTTCGACATGGCGGGCAATGTGTGGGAATGGGTGAACGACCGGCATGGCGATTACCCGTCCGGTGCGCAGACCAATCCGACCGGCCCCAGCAGCGGAGACGAGCGTGCATTGCGCGGCGGCGACTGGAGCAACCGCGGCTCCGGCTGCCGCGCCTCGGGTCGCGGCAGCGGCACGCCCGACTCCCGTCATAACATCATCGGATTTCGAGTCGCCCGTAACCCGTAACTGCACGGTCCCGTCTTCCGCATTTGCTTCGCTCTCCGATACCTGAACGGACCGATGTCGCGCGGCCCTCCGTGTGATTCCTCAGTCCAACCAGTTGGGAGTTGTCTCGGACAGCACGGCCTCCGGCAAAGATGACGGTTCGGATGAGGGCGAAGCCCTTTCCGGAAGAGCATATCGCCCCCGCGCCAGCGCTCCCGACCCCGGGGGTAGTGACCGCTCCAGCGGGCCCGACCCAGTCTTAACCCGGCACCCTCCCGCGTAGAGACCCGGAGCGACTTTTGGCCCATCCGGTCGGCCAGCGGGGGCGTCCGGCCGACCCGGCGGTTAAGACTGCGAGACACGCGGTGACCGCCCGCCCTGGCCCACCCCTCGAAATCCCCGCACAGAAAGCGAAAGACGCGCCCTCGTGGAGGACGCGTCTCTCTTGCTTTCGGCGAGGGCTGCTTTAGCAACCACTCTTGAAGTAGCGGGGCCAGGATTTGAACCTACTACCTCTGGGTTATAAGACCGGCAAGCTACCAGACTGCTCTACCTCGCAATCTGGGCACGCACCTGGCACGATTTTTCTGCGGACTTTGCTTGCACGATGCCCAATCTTCGGGTATACTCACACCGGATAGGTAGAGAGCAACCCGCGTCGCAGGCCTACCCCGCCGGGCGCATTTTAGGAGTTCTCGCCATGTCCTCGATCTTTGCCGCTCTGTTCTCTTCGCTTGCGTTGACCGTTTCTGGTGCCCAGGCAGCGAACGTTTATGTCTTCAGCACCGGAAACGCGGCGATTGATAGCGCCTATTCCGCCGCGCTCGCCGCGCGGGGGCACGCTGCGACCATCGGCGTGCAGTGGAACGCGTTCGATGGTTCGGTGAATCTCGCGGGGTTCAACGCGGTGTTCATGAACCACAGCGCGAACTGGAGCGGCTCCGCCGGCCAAGTCTCACCCGCCGGCCAGCAGCAGCTCGTCAACTTCGTCAACGCCGGCGGCGGCCTCATCACGACCGAATGGATCATCTACAACAACGGCACGAGTGGTGGTGCTTCGTATGCGACGCTCATGCCCATCCTCCCGGCCACCTACGGCAACGCTTGGAACAGTAACCTACAGACGACGTTCTCGCAGGTCACGCCTGATCCGATCATGAACGCCGGCCTCGCGTCATCGTTCCTTGTCGACAACAACTACTTTGCCGGCACTGAGACCCGCCTTTTCGCCCGGCCCGGCGCGACGGTCTTCTACCAATCCTCAAACATGTCCTCGCCCGGGATCGTCGGTGCCGGACTCAGCGGCTGGGAGGTCGGCGCGGGCCGCGTGGTCAGCATCTCCAACATGCCGGGTTTGACAAGCCTCAACGAAGCCAACTACCGCACGCTCCTGGGCAACGCGGTCAACTGGGTCAGCATCCCGTCGCCCGGCGCGATCGGCGTCTTGGGGCTCGCGGGCGTGCTCGCCGCGCGTCGGCGTCGCTGATCGTGCGGCCCCCATGTTTTCGCTGTGCGGCTCCATTGAACTCCTCCGCGCTTCGGCGGCACGGTGGCGGCCAAGCCTGAGGAGCCGCTGGCGGGCGGGCGGGTTGAAGGCCTGCCCGGCGGGGGCATGGGGTTTCACCACAGGGTTGGACCGCAGAGACGCCGGGGCACTGCGGAAGGCGTGGCATGTAGAAATCACTGCATCCGATACCCTTGCTTGGTGCATCTACTCTGGGATAAGAAGCACAGAAAACTTCAGCACAACCCCGTTGGCTTGCCTGCCCAGCAAAGCTCTCTTTGCTTCTCATGCCTCTGAGTACCATCTTCCTCCGGAGGGTCCTCGGGGCTTTGGGGGCCTCTGGAGTTGAACTGCTAAACCGGCTGGGGTTGCCGGCAGGTTGAAAACCTGCACCAGGGGGATTGGTTACGGGCAGAGGAAGGTGTCGTTGATGGTCTCGGGCTGCTCGACGCCGCGGAGGGCTTGGCAGGGCAGCTCGTGGTGGCCCTGGGCCTGGGATTGGGCTTGACCCTTACGCTGGGCAGCCTTGATGCCGCGCTCGATGCTGGCGGGGAGCCAGAGGTCGTCCCCGCTGGCCGTGGAGGGCGTTTGCAGCCAGACGACCTGGCCATCAGAGTGCAGGACGTTCTGCCCGCGCCCGGCGAAGTTGGGCGAGTTTTCATCGGCGTAGACGACCAGCTCGCCGCGCCAGGCGCGCAGGGCCACGGGTGATTTGTCGGCCAGGATGATAAAGCCAACCGCCCGGTCGTTCATGCACCGGCGCTGTGTGGCAAACTGATTCTGGTAAGAATAACTGACGCACTCGAGGTCGGGCCAGTCCCACGCATCAGGCGGGAGCGCCAGGCCCTGAGCCTTGGCGTTGCCAGGTGAGGCGAGTTGTTCGAGGCTGGCGTACCCCGTCCGGCGGAGGGTAAAGAGGTTCGCCGAGTTGGATTCTTCCGGCTTGCCGACGTTCCACCACGTCCGCCCGGCCAGGGAGGCGGAGGCCATCGGCAGCGCGGCGTTGTGGTCCAGGGCATACTGCCCGACCGCCGAGCCGACCGACCCCATCCGTGAAGCACCAGCCACCTGCATCGCACGCTGGCGCATCGCGCTGACAGTCGGCCAAAGCAGCGCGGCACCGACGACGAACAACGCGGCGATGCTCGACAGGTCGATAAACCGAAGGTGCCGGCCGCCGCGAGGGCTTGCCTCGTGGATATGCACACGCGAGGAGGCCAGGGTTCGCTGCGCCTGCACAGCAGTCAGCACGCGGGAGACAAGTTCGTCGCGCCCGGCATCGGTGATCGGCACGCAGGGCCGGTCAAGCCCCTTGAGCAGTGCGCTGATCCGCTCGGCACGCGGGCGCATCGCCTGGGTGATGTGCCGAGCTTCAAAGTGCTCGGTTACGAGCAGTTCGAGTGCACCGTCATCGTCGGGGCAAAGTTGCGCCAAGGGCACCTCGCCCCTTTGGCTGGCAGCTTGGTTGGCCGCTTGCCCACGCAGGCGGATGATGGTCTTGGCCCAGAGTCTCTCGGCGCTCTCCTTGGGGTGCTGGCACTGGTTCAGCGGCCCCAGCAGCGCCTCGATGTGCATGCAGCGGGCCTTGTGCTCGGGTGGGACGGCGGCGGGATCAAACCGTGCATCGACCAGGGCCTGCATCGCGGCGTTGCTCTTGGGGCACAGGTGGGCCCAGGGTTCAGACCCTTCGTCGGGTTGGTTGGGATCTGGTTCAGAAACACGACTCATCAGCGGTCCTTCTTGCAATCCCACATACCGGCCCACACACCGAGATCACCGGTCAAAGTTCACATCACACATCGACCTCGTTGGCCGCTTCCCACTTCTTGGCGAAGGCCGCCACGGCCGAGTGCAACCGGCTCTTGACGGTCCCCAGCGGGATATCCAGTGCTTCGGCGACCTGCGCATAGGACATCTTCTGGAAGTACGCCAAGAGCAAAATTTCTCTCATCAACAACGGCAACTCCGAGACCACCTGCTGCACCTTTGCGTCCCGTTCAGTTACGTCCATGGCCTGCGACGGCGACGGGCCTTGGATGGCCATGAGGTCCACGAACGCAACCTCACCCTCCGAGCCTCTGACCGGTGCATCAAGGTCCAAGGCCCATCGGCGGGCGTTCTTACGCAGCATGTCCCGGGCTTTGTTCGCCGCGATCGTAAAAAGCCAAGGCTTAAACCGCCGGGATGTGTCGAAGGTGCTCGCCGAGAGGTGGACCTGTAAAAACGCCTCCTGGAAGACGTCCTCGGCCAAGGTCCGCGAACCTGTCAGGCGGTACAAAAACCGGAGCAGGTCATCGTGGTGCCGGCGGACCAAAACCTCGAGCGTTGAGGCCTCACCACCCCGATAAGCCTCTAAAAGCTGTTCATCTGTCCGCTGCTCCAACGATGCTCCAATCTTGTTGCCCGGGTGGTTGCTGGGCCGGTGCTGAATAGTTACTGAGAATCGTCCAAAACGTTCAATGGTCCAGAAGAACTCCCGAGCGGGCCTGCGAGGTAGCCCGGGAGTGTACCCACGACCCTTGCAAGATGTGGCCTTATCTATGGCAGTAAATCTCGCCGACGGTGCGCTGGAAGCGCACGCCCGTGTCGGGGCCGAACTTCTCGCCCCCGGCTGCGCGGAGCCTCGGTGCGTGCTTGGCAAGGTAGTGCTCCAGTGCCGACCGGTCGGCAAAGGTGTAGCGGACCTCGACGGTCATCGGCCCACCCGGCTCGGTATCGAGAGAAACCACCTGCGCCGACGCCGCCCCCACGGCCATCACCTCGGCGATGTGGCCGTCGATGAGCCAGGCGAGATAGGCCCGCTGAATCTGGGCGGATGGGACGGTGGCGTGGACGGTGTAGGCAACGGGTCTGCTCATGGGGGAGGATACCGTACAAAGTCCGGCGTCGGTCTGGACAGGTCTGGGCATATCCGGTTTTTAGGAAATATTGCCCGGCTCGGGTCGTTGTCCCTTTGTGAGTCTGTTGGATGAAGCACTTGGCGGATCAGCAGAGCCAGCCGGTTTGGGTGGAGCAATCCGCCGAGCTTAGTGCGTTGCTTGCTCGGGCGGCATCGGGTGATGAGGGTGCCTGGCGTGAGCTGGTTTCTTTGTACGCCCGGCGTGTCTTTGCGCTGTGCCGCAGCCGGTTGCGGGATCGGGACTTGGCCGAGGAGGTAACCCAGTCGGTGTTTATTACGGTCGCGACCAAGTTGAAGCAGGGTGCCTATGCCGAGAGCGGGCGGTTTGAGGCGTGGCTGTTTCGGATCGCCGTCAACCGGGTGCGCGACCAGGTGCGCAGCGCGGGTCGAAGGCTTGCCGGCGGCGATGGTGAGATGGCCAGCTCGGCGGTGGCGCCGGCGGCAAGCGTGGGCCTCGGCAGCGACGAACTTGAGGCCTTGCAGTCGGCCATGGCCCGCCTGCCCGAGTTGGACAGGCAGGTTGTCGAGCTTCGGCACCAGGGCGGGATGCCCTTTGCCGCGATCGCAGAGTTGCTCGATGAACCGATCGGAACGCTCCTGGCCAGGCACCACCGGGCCCTCAAGAAGCTCAAGGAAATGTTGACGCGGGCAGGACCAGATCAAGACCCAGGCACGCTCGGCGTGCACAAGCGAGGATGAACATGAACGAGCAGATCCAACTTGATGACCAGGCCCGCGGAATCGCCGAGCGGCTCGATGCGCTGGCGCGTGCGCAGGGCGCGTCGGCGGGGGAGGGGCTGGAAGGGCGGATACTGGCCGGGACGCGCGGGATCATTGCCGGGGGTGTGGTTGCTAGGGGCGTCAAGAGCGGCGTGCAGGGTGCCGCACCTCGCCTGCCACGCGTGCACGCCCGGCGTGTGATGACGCGACTGAGGCGCGCGGGCCTGGTGCTCGGGGTGATGGTGTGCGCGAGCGTGGCGTGGATCGGCCTGAGGCCCTCGCCCCAGGCCCTCGCGGCGGTGCCCGTGGATGTTGATACACTCTTGGCCGGGCTGGAGGCGATGGACGGCGTGGGCGCGGATCGCTCGGCGTCGATCGGGGATTTGGCGACCGAGGCCGAGCAGGTCGAGAGCGCGATCCGTGGGAGTGCGGGCGGTGGGGGGGTGTGGAACTTTTCAGACTTGATCGAGCAGGATGGAAACTCGTAACAGGTTGGCTGGATGAACCAGGGTTGGGACCAACCCGCAGGAGTCGTGCGATGATGCTTGCAAATACCCGCTCATTTTCGATCGCCCGGCTGTTGCTGGTGGCGGGCCTAGCCGTGGGGTTTGCGGTCCCCGCCGGCGCGTCGGGGCAGCCGGGCGGCCCGGACCAACCCCCGCCGAGCGAGCGCGAGGGGGTGCGTGAGGGTGCTCGCGATGGGGCACCGATGGACGCTGATGAGTTGCGGGATTTTATCAACCGACGGCTCGGGGAGATCGACAAGGCGCAGGCCCGGCTGCGCGAGGCGCTGTTGGCCTTAGACAAGGGTGAGGAGCCAGGAGCCGTTGCGAGGGGCTTGCGCGAGGCGATCCGCGAGGGCGGCCCACGCAACCCACGCCGGGATGATGGACCGGGCGAGGGGCGTGGCGAGGGACCGCGCCCGCGCCGCGATGGTGGCCCCGAAGGCCCCTGTGGTCCGGGTGGTCCGGGTGGTGATGGTGTAAACGCGCCCTCGGCGATGGGCGAGTTGCTGCCGCCCTTGACCCCGGGGCCTCGGCTCAGCGCAGAGGAACGCCGGCGTGTGCGGGCGTTTATCGCCGAGCGCAGCCCGGAGATCAACGCCAAGATCGACGAACTGGCGGGGGCCAACCCCCGTGCCGCAGAGCGGCTGGTCGATGGTCTGGGCGCTCGGCTCAAGGCCCTTGAGGGTGTGCGCGAGCGCGACCCGGCGGAGTTTGCCGTCCGCGTAGATGAACTCAAGAACACCATTGAAATCATGCGCCTCTCACGCCTGGTCATCGAGGCGCAGCGCAAGAAAGCGCCCGAAGATGAGATCGCCAAGAGCAAAAGTGCGCTGCGCGAGGTGGTGGACCGGCAGTTTGACGTGCGCGTCGCCCTGCAGCGCAGGCAGATCGACGCGGTGCGCAAGCGGCTGGAACGGCTACAAGGTGAGCTCGACGGTGCCGCCAATGCACGGGACAAGACGGTCGATGAGAAGATGGAACTCCTGCTGCGCGCGATGGAGCGCGGGCCAGGGCCTCGGCCTGGACCGGGTGGGGGTGGGGGTGGTGGGGGGCCGAATCGGGATCTTCCCCGGCCGGGGGAGGGCTACGACGGTGGGGATGGGGATGCTCCGCCGCCGCCACCTGGGCCATCAACCGATGCTCCCTAGGCAGCCTGAATAGTGGTTTCGGTGGCCTTCAGGCCGGCGGCGTGCCCCTAGGACCTGATCCTGGGATCTGGTTTTGCGGGGCAGGGTGGGTTTGGGGTGAACGAAAACTCTCGCGCACGGCGTACAGGGTGTGGCCTGGGCCGATATCCTCCTTGCAACGGCCCGGGCCTCAAGGGTGTACACCCTTTGGCACGATGGTGCCGTGTCGGGATGGGTTGGCTTGGGTCGTGATGCTTGCGTTTGATCCACCTCTTTGATCGGGCTTTGAGCGTGCAGGGCACGCAGGGACAACACTGATGAACATCGGCCAAGGGTTGCGTGCTCGAGTCGTGTTTGCACTCTTCCTCTCGGCGGGGCTATTGCCCCCGGCCTGGGCCGGTGCCCAGCCAGCGCCCGTCGCGCCCCCCGCTGTGGTCGTGCCCAAGCCCGCATCGCTCTCGCAACTGGCGGCCAACTCCTGGACGCTGGCGCGGAAGGACGACATCGAAGGGCTGCTCCAACTTGGCGAGCAGTTCAAGAGCACCGGCGATGCGCAGGGCACGGCATTGGCGCAGGCGTACGCCCAGCTGGAGGCGAACCTGGCCAAGCGTGAGGCGCAGCGGCAGGCGCAGGGGGCCAAGTTGAGTGCCAAGATCGCCGAGCTGTTGGCCAAGGAGCACACTCCGTTGAACCTCTCCAACGCCCTCAAGGAGGGCGTCGAGCTGCACATGCTGACCAAGGCGAGCGAGCGAGACGCGCTGCTCGCGCAGCCGCAGATGCAGGATTTGATCAAGGAGGCCGACGCCGCGGCACGCGATGCGGAAGCAAAGGGTGATTGGATTCTGGCCAATGAGTTGTTTGCCCGTCTGCACCTGCTGCTGGAGGAGCCGGGGACGTACAAGCATGACTGGCGTCGGATGAGCGACCGCCTGACGATGCTTCGGCTGTATAACCCCAAGCGTTTCTACGACCTGCGCAGCGCCCGGCAGATGCTCGAAGAAGATAAGAAGCCTCTGCCGCCCTACAACGACACCGGGGAGAACTATGCCGACAAACTGCGGGGGATTGACCGGCGGAGCGTGGTGACGGCCCTCCAGCGTGCGGCTGAGCGGCACGTCGAGCGTCGCAAGACCAGCGACATGCTCATCGGTGGTCTGACGAGCGTGCGGACATTGGTAACAACGCACGATCTTGATGAGGTCTTCCCTGGCCTGAACGACCAGGCCGCGCTGGCGGACTTTGTGGGGTTCATCGACCGCAAGATTGCCCAGTTGAATGCGCCGGCGCAGCAGCCGACGCCGTTGCAGGTTGACCAGCTGCTCGGCGAGCTTGGTGCGTTGTCTGCACGGACGATCAAGGTGCCCGATGGAGCGATTTTGCACGAGTTTGGCAGCGGAGCGTTTGACCGGCTTGACGAGTTCAGCGAGATCATCTGGCCCGACCAGGTCGCGCGGTTCCGCAGGATGACCGAGGGGTCGTTTATCGGCGTGGGGATACAGATTCAAATGGACGAGGAGAGCCAACTGATCAAGGTGGTCCAGCCGATCGAGGGAACACCGGCGGCAAAGGCGGGCGTGCAATCGGGGGACTTGATCAAGAAGATCAACGAGAAGTCAGCCGTCGGCATGGGCCTTGACCAGGCCATCGAGCAGATCACCGGCAAGGCGGGCACCCCGGTGAGCATGACAATGGACCGCGACGGCAAGGAGATCGTCTTTAACATGATCCGCAACCGCATCCCGATCCGCACGGCCAAGGGTTGGAAGCGGACGGGTAACGCCGATGTGGACTGGGACTGGTTCATCGACCGCGACGCGGGGATCGGGTATGTCCGCCTTTCGGGCTTCAACGAGACGACGACGCAGGAGTTGCACGACGCGGTCAAGGCGATGGGCGCGGGTTTGCGCGGATTGATCCTGGACCTGCGTTTCAACCCGGGCGGTCTGCTCAACGAGGCGGTAACGGTTTCCAACACGTTTATCCCCAAGGGGACGATCGTGTATACCGAATCAGCCGGGGGAAAGCGGGAGCAGACCGAGGGTGCCGAGCCTGAGGGGCAGCTGGTCAAAGACATCCCGGTGATTGTGCTGATCAACGACGGCTCGGCGTCGGCCAGCGAGATCGTGTCTGGGGCGATCAGGCACTATTCACGATTGAACGAGATTCCTGCGTTGGTCATGGGCAGCCGGAGCTTTGGCAAAGGGAGCGTGCAGAACGTCATGCCGCTGGGCAGGGACATGCAGATGAAGTTGACGACGCAGTACTACCACCTTCCCGGCGGTGAACTGATCCACAGGCGCGAGGGTGCCAAGAGCTGGGGCGTTGAGCCGACGCTCCACGTCGAGATGCTGCCCAAGCAGATCGGCGATGCGTTGACGCTCAGGCTGGACGCCGACGCACCGCCGGAGGGGCGCGTTGTGCGCAAGCCGCGCGATGGGGAGGAGCCGCTGGGGGACCCGAACCCCGACCGGCTCATCAACGAAGGCTTCGACCTGCAACTGCAGACGGCGCTGCTGCTGCTCCGCACCCAGAGCGCCGCAGCCAAGACGGCCACGGCCCAGGGGCACAAGCCTACGCCGAACTAAGCCTGCGGCCAGTGTGGGTGTCTACGCTGGTGCACGTTGGCCAAGCGTGCCGCAAAGCCTGTTGAAGAGGTGCTCGGGGTGAGGCCCCAGGGTGGTGGTGTTGCCACGGCGATAGCCGCGCCGGTGTCGCTCGATGCGGTCATCGGGCAGGCGCGTGGCGTGGGCGTGCTCCGGCAGTGCATCGCCAGCGGGCGCGTGCATCACGCGTGGATCTTTTCTGGGCCGCTCGGTGTTGGGAAGATGACGGCTGCGCGGGCGTTTGCCGCTGAACTTCTGGCGGGGAGCACGCCGGACCCGGCACAGGCCGCCGAGGCGATGGCACTGCTACACGCTGGCCAGCACCCGGACTTGCATGTCATCACCAAGGAACTCTCGCTTGTTAGCAGCAACTCCGCGACTCGAAGCCAGAAGCAGTCGAACATCCCGCTGCAGGTGCTGCGCGAGTTCATGCTCGACCCGGCATCGCGGTCGCGCGTGGTGCAGTCGGGCACGCCGATCGGGAAGGTTTTTATTGTTGACGAGGCGGAGATGGTCGATGAGGACGGGCAAGACACGCTGCTCAAACTGATCGAGGAACCGCCGGAGGGGACGGTGATCATCCTGGTTACAAGCAGTGAGCACCGCATGCTGACAACCGTCCGCTCGCGGTGCCAGCGTGTCGGCTTTGGCACGCTGACGGACAACGCGATGCAGCAGTGGCTCTCGGCACGCGGGCTGGAACTGCCCGAGGCGCAGCGGGTCTGGCTGATGAGTTACGCCGGTGGGTCCCCGGGGTTGCTCATCGCGGCCATCGAGCATGGGCTGTTCGGCTGGCACCAGGCCCTTGCGCCCATGCTCGACGCGCTCGAGGCAGCGCCCGCCCGGGCCAATGCCCTGGGCCCGGCTATGAGCAGGTGCATCGACGAACGCACAACCGAGGCCGTCAAAAGCAACAAGAACGCCAGCAAGGAAGCGGCCAACCGCCTCTGGGGTCGCAGGATGATCGGCTTTGTCGCCGACCGCATCCGCCGGCAGATGCTCTCGGCGGCCCGCGCCGGCGACGGCGCGCGGGCCGAGCGCCTGGCCAAGGGGCTGGACTCCTGTGCCAAGGCCGAGGGGTATTTGGCCAGCAACGTTGCTTACGCCAGCGTGATGGACAACCTGGCGGCACAGTTGATGACCGTTCGTCGGTAGTGTCATTGTGCAGGTCTGCCCGGGCTAGCGCTTGCTTGGCTTCTTTGCCGGCGGTTTGCTCTCTGAACGCTCGCTCGCCTTGCTCGGCACAGGGGGCGTGGGTGCCGTGGCGGGGGGCGATTGCTCGGCCTTCGATGTTTTGCCCGTCTGCGGCGATGTGCTCTCTGAGGCTGCGGGTGTGGCAGGGGTCGTCGTCGCCGTGGCTGGCTCGGAGGCTTTTTTGTCAGCCTCCGCGGCTTTTTTGTACCCCTCGCTGCGGTAGTCGGTCTGATAGAAGCCGCCACCCTTGAAGACCACCGCCGCCCCCATGCCGATGAGACGCTCGGCGGTCTTCTGCCCGCAAGCAGGGCAGATTTTGACCGGCTTAGCGGACATAGGTTGCAGCATTTCCCAGGTGTGCCGGCAGTTGGTGCAGCGGTAGTCGTAGGTCGGCATGGGTCAGGTTCCTGGTTGTGCGTCGTCGGTTCGCTCGGGCGCGACGACGACCTCCGCCGGGCGCACGATCCGCTCGCCGATGGCAAAGCCCGGGCGCGTCAGGATCGCCACGGCACCGGGGGCCACGCCCTGCGATGGTTGCTGCGCGATCGCCTTATGCCGCACCGGGTCGAAGGCGTCCCCCTTGGACGGGCGGATGATGCTCACGCCATGCACGGCTAGGGCGCGGAGAAGTTCATCTTTGATCATCCCGACGCCGGCCAGGACGCTCTGCGTTGTCGCCTGCTCGGGGTTCTGCCCTAGGGCCATGTCGAAGTGGTCGATGACGGGAATGACGCTGTGCAGCACGCCACGCAAGCCAGCCTCCTTGGCGTCGCGCTCGTTCTGGATGCTGCGGCGCTGGAAGTTGGCGTAGTCGGCCAGCGCACGCTGGCGCTCGGCTTGGGCCTGGGCTAGGTCGGCCTGGAGCTCCGCGATCCGTGCGTGCTGATCTGCCGGATCGGCGGGCACGCTCTGGGGGTCGTTGTGCAAACTCTGATCGTCGGCATCGGCGCGCATGGTCCCTTCCTTCAGTGCGTCATCGTCGTTTTCGGGTTTCTCTTTTTTGAATGGGTTGAACATGGGTCGTTCTGGGGGCGTGGGGGCGGTGGGATGGAAAACAGGCGGGGCAATAGGCAATGGGCAACAGGCAATCGGGAAGAAGCAAACGTCGCTATCGAAGCTTGAAATGCACTGCCGACCCGCTCCTTGCTCATCGCTCATCGCTGTTGACTATTGCCTGTTGCCTATTCCCCATTGCCTATCCCTCCCCCTAACTCAAAACATCCTTGATCTTCTTCCAAAATCCTTGGCTCTCCGGCATCACGGTTTCGTTCTCGCTGACGGCGAAGTCGCGCAGTAGTTTTTCCTGTGCGGGCGAGAGTTTTTTCGGGATCTCGACCTTGGCGACGACGAGCATGTCGCCGCGCTGGCCCGAGCGGACGCTGGGCATTCCTTGCCCGGCCAAGCGGAAGATCGTGCCGAACTGCGTCCCCTTGGGCAGTTTGAGCGTCGCACGCTTGCCGTCGATCGTCGGCACGTCCAGGTCCGCACCCAGCGCGGCCTTGGTGAAACTGATCGGCATCTCCAAGATCAGGTGGTCCCCGTCGCGTTGGAAAATCTCGTTCCGCCTCACGCGCACGACGACGTGCAGGTCGCCTCGAACCCCTTCACCCGATGGGCTTTCCTCCATCGCCGGCGGTTCGCCCTCCCCGCGCACACGCACCGCCTGCCCGTCGGCGATCCCCGGCGGGATGTGCACGGCGAGTTTTCGGCTCGTCGGCACGCGACCCTTGCCCCGGCACGCGTCGCAGAAGTCTTTGACGACCTTGCCCCGCCCGCCACAGGTTGGGCAGGGGGCCTCCATGCGGAACATGCCGCCCAGCCCGGTCTGGATGACGCGTCCCTGGCCCTTGCAGGTGGTGCACGTTACGGGCTTGCTGCCGGGCTTTGCGCCGGTGCCGGTGCACTTCTGGCAGGTGTCCAGGCGCGTGAACTCGACGTCCTTTTCAGCGCCGGTGAAGGCCTCTTCAAGCGTCAGGACGACCTCGGTCTCAAGGTCGTACCCGCGTGCCGGGCCCCGAGCGCGTTGCCCGCGCCCGCCGGCGCGTCCACCGCCGCCGCCGCCGAAGATATCGTTGAACATCGAGAAGATGTCCTCGGCGTTCATCCGGCTAAAGTCGTGCGTTGCCGGGCCACCCTGCGAGCGCAGCCCCTCGTGCCCGAACTGGTCGTAGCGCTGCTTCTTGCTCTCATCAGAAAGCACCTCGTACGCCTCCGCGGCCTCCTTGAACTTGGCCTCGGCGTCGGCGTCCCCAGGGTTGCGGTCGGGGTGGTACTTCATCGCCAGCCGGCGGTAGGCACGCTTGATCTCCTCGGCGTCGGCGGTCTTCTCGATGCCCAGGACCTCGTAATAGTCGCGCTTGGTGGTGGCCATAGTCTCTCAGATACAAAGTGAGCAACAGAGGGCGAGAGAGCAATGGATAGGAAGCAACGAGGACTGTAACCTCACTTCTCGGTGCCTCTGTGCCCCTGTGGTGAACCGCCTTTGATAAATCCACCCACCACCTCTCGGCCGTGGGCGGGTAATCTTACTTTGTCGCACCGACCTGGCTCTTGGCATCATCCTTCAGCTCGGCGACCATGACCTTGGTCGTCAGCATCAGCCCAGCGACCGACGCTGCGTTGATGAGGGCGGTCTTTGGCACCAGTGCCGCGTCGATGATCCCGGCCTTGATGAGGTCCTGGTACTCGTGCGTCATCGCGTTGAAGCCGAAGCCGCCCGTGCCCTCCTTGACCTTGGCGACGACCATCTCCCCGTCGGCCCCGGCGTTGATGGCGATCTGCCGGCAGCAGCTCTCGACGGCAGCGTGCACGATCTGGAAGCCCAGGGCCTCATCACCCTTGGCCTTCTTCATCGCGGCCTCGATCGCACCCTGCGTGCGGATGAGCGCCACGCCCCCCCCGGCAACGTACCCGCTCTTGGCCGCGTGGCGGGTCGCGTTCAGCGCGTCGTCCACGGCGTCCTTCTTCTCCTTCATCGCCACCTCCGACGAGCCGCCGACGCTCACGATCGCAACACCACCGGTCAACTTCGCCAGACGCTCCTTGAGCTTCTCCTTGTCGTAGTCGCTGGTGCTCCGGTCGTGCTGGGCCTGAATCTGTGCGGCACGGGCCTCGATCTCCTTCTTCTTGCCCGCACCCTCGATGATCGTCGTCTCGTCCTTGTTGATGATGATCTTCTTGGCTCGACCAAGCTCCGAAAGCTCGACGCTCTCAAGGCTACGCCCCAGGTCCTCAGCGATGAACGTGCCACCCGTCAGCACCGCGATGTCCCCCATCATCGCCTTACGCCGGTCGCCAAACCCCGGCGCCTTGACGGCACAAATCTTCAATGCGCCACGCAGGCGGTTGACCACCAGCGCGGCCAGGGCCTCGCTCTCGACATCCTCAGCGACAACCAGGATCGGCTTGCCATCCACCGCCACCTTATTCAGGAACGGCAGAAAGTCGGCCAAGTTAGCCACCTTCTTCTCGTAGAGCAACACATACGCGTCCTCGAGCACGCACTCGGCCGTCTTGGGGTCGGTCATGAAATAGGGGCTGATGTACCCCTTGTCAAAGGCCATTCCCTCGGTGTATTCCAGCGTCGTCGTCGCACCCTTGCCCTCCTCGACCTCCACAACACCCTCGGGGCCAACCTTGGCAATCGCCTCGGCGATCAACTCGCCGATCTGCTCGTCGTGCGACGCAGAGACCGTCGCCACCTTCAGATAATCCGCCTTCCCCTTGCAAGACACCGCGAGTTTGTCGATCGCCTCACCGGCTACCTCTGCCGCCTTGTTGATCCCGCGCTGCAGCAGAACCGGGTTGGCCCCGCTGGCGACAAACCGCAGCCCCTCGAGGTAGATCGCCTCGGCCAGCACGGTCGCGGCGGTCGTCCCGTCGCCGGCCTGGTCGTTGGTCTTCTTAGAGACCTCCGCGACCATCTTGGCCCCCATGCTCTCGAAGGTCTCAGGAAGCGTGATCTCGCGGGCGACGGAGACCCCGTCGTTGCTGATCATCGGCGAGCCGTAACTCTTCTGCACGATCACATGCCGGGCACTGGGGCCCATCGTTACCTTGACAGTCCGGGCGAGCAGCTGCACACCCTTTTTCATCTCTAACAATGCGGCGTCGTCGAACATGATTTGCTTGGTGGACATGAATGGCTCCAATGTGCCAGCCGGCGCGGGCGCCAACTGGTCGGGTGCGGTGGTATCGAACAACTCTCAGTCTGGCGGAGGACGGCGTGCCCCGGCGACCACTTGTGTGGGGGGGGGGCTTGGCGATCAACCCTCCAGCACGCCGAGCAGCTCGCTCTCCTTGATAATGAGCAGCTTCTTCCCCTTGAGCTCGACCTCGCTGCCGGCGTATTTGCCGTAGACGACCGTCGCGCCGACCTTGACGCTCATCTCAGCGCGCTTGCCGTTCTCCAGACGCTTGCCCGGGCCTGTGGCGACGACCTTGCCGCGCACGGGCTTCTCCTTGGCGCTCTCGGGCAGGTAGATGCCCGATGCGGTCTTGGTCTCGTTCTCGATCGGCTCAACAAGGATGCGGTCTTCGAGTGGTTTGATGGCCATGATGGTCTCCTTTATCGTGATTAAAAAAGTGGTTGCAGTTCGTGGTCGCAGGTCAACAGGCCGGGCACGCGCCCGGCAAAAAAAGTGTTCAGGTTGGGTCCCCGGCCTTCTTTAACGGTGCCGGATTCCGCTTGGCGATGATCAGCTCGATAACAATCGGCAGCAGCGAGACGACAACGATCCCGATGGCGATCAGCCCAAAGTTGTCCCGCACAGCGGGTATATTGCCGAAAAAATGCCCGGCCAGCACGCAGACGCCCACCCACAGGATCGCCCCGCTGACGTTATACCAGACAAACTTCCCGTAGTTCATCGACCCCGCCCCGGCAACAAACGGCACAAACGTGCGGACGATCGGCACAAACCGGCCCAGCACCACCGCCTTGCCCCCGTATTTCTCGTAGAACGCGTGCGCACGGTCCAGGTGCTTGCGGTTGAGCACTTTATCCGCCCACGCCACCGACCCCTCACGCTTGAAGACCCGCGGGCCGATCCACTTGCCCACGGCGTAGTTCACTGCATCGCCTAAAATCCCCGCGACGATTAGCAGCCCGAGCAGGAGCCAGAGGTTGAGCCTGGCGCTCTGGCCAGCCGTGAAGATGCCCGCGGCAAAGAGCAGCGAATCGCCCGGCAAGAAGGGCATCACCACCAGCCCCGTCTCGGCAAAGATGATCCCAAACAACAGCACATACACCCACCGCCCATACTGACCAAGCAACCCGTCAAGGGTCTGGTCAAGGTGCAGGAATTGGTGGATCAGTTCAGACATTCTTTGGTTGCTCGAGGCCGATTTCAACAAAGCCGTAAACGCATGGACACTTACCCCATCGGCACCGGCTCGCCGTGCCGGTCGAGGCTCTCGACATACGCCTGCATCGCCTCGGCAACGTTCTTGACAGCCTCGGCCCGCGCGCCCCCCTGCGATACGCACCCGGGCAGCGACGGGCATGTGGCCACATAGATGCCGTTCTCATCTTGCTCGATCTGGATGCGAAACTTCATGTCTATGACTCGCTCGATGCCTGTGCTAGTTGTTCGAGAACGCGCTCCGCAGCACCTTCCCCGACGGGTCGATCTCCACCTGCTTGTCGCGCGACTTGCTAGCCGCCTCGACGACGTACGTAACGACCACGCCGAAGCCTGCGGCCTTGTCGCGGTTCTCTTTCTTCCAGAAGACCCGCTGCGGATAGCCGAGGGTTTCTGCGTCGGCCACGCGTTTGACCGGCGGCGGCAGCTCCTCCGGGCGCACCTGCGTCTGGATGCAGCAGACCTGACCGCTGGAGAAGACTTCGATATCCATGGCACGCCCGTCCTTGATCGTGCGGGCGAGGTACATCTGCGAGCCATCTTCCTCGAAGGCGGTAACCTGGCTGATCCCCTCCTTGCCGGCGTTGGCTTGGATCGCCACGCGTGCGGCATCGGGCAGGCTGTCGATAGCCACGGCCTCACCCTCGGGGTGTACGGGCTGCTCGATCCGGCAACCCGTCGCCAGCGTGCCCATCGCCGCGAGCATCGCCGCAGCGAGTGGAAACCGGATGAAGGTGTTGAGTCTGCTCATGCCTGTTCCTCTCTTGATCGGGGGTCGTGATAGACAGCTGTGCGAATCACGGGTCGGTGGTCTTCAGAACCCCATCCCGCCCATGCCACCCATCCCGCCCATGCCACCCATACCACCCATGCCGCCCATACCACCCATGCCACCACCACCGCCCGGCGGGTGGGCATGATCGTCCTTGGCTTCTTTGATCTCGGTGATGACGCAGTCAGAGAGCAGCAAGATCGTCGCGACGCTCGCAGCGTTGACCAGGGCCGAGCGATCGACCTTCGCAGGCGTCAGCACGCCCATCTTGGTCAGGTCCCCAAACTCGCCGGTCAGGGCGTTGTAGCCGAAGCTCGCACCGTTCTTCCCTTCGCCCCCTTCGATGACGCGGGCGACGATGACGCTCCCCTTGTCCCCGGCGTTCTCGGCGATCGTCGCCGTGGGCACCGCCAGGGCCTTGTAAACGGCGTCCATCCCCGCCGCGACGTCGTACTTCACCGAGCCGATGTCGTCAGAGGTAATCTCCGTCTTCTTGGCATAGACCGACTTCCACTCCGGCAGTTTCTCGATCGCGCTGCGTGCCCGCAGGAACGAAACACCACCGCCCGGGACGATCCCCTCTGCAAGCGCGGCGCGAGTCGCGTGCAGCGCGTCCTCGACGCGGGCCTTCTTCTCCTTCAACTCCGCCTCGCTCGCCGCGCCGACCTTGATCTGCGCCACGCCCCCGGCGAGCTTCGCCAAGCGCTCCTGCAACTTCTCGCGGTCGTAGTCGCTGGTGGTTTTCTCGATCTCCTGGCGGATCTGCGTGCAGCGGGCTTGGATCTCCTTGCTGCTGCCAGCACCTTCGATAATCGTCGTGTTGTCCGAGTCGACCTCGATCTTCTTGGCCATGCCCAGGTGCTTGAGCTCGATGGTGTCCAACTCGGTGCCCGTGTCCTTCATGATCGCCGTTGCGCCGGTGAGGATCGCGATGTCCTCGAGCATCGCCTTGCGACGGTCGCCGTAGCCCGGGGCCTTAACGGCACACACCTGCAGCGTGCCACGCAGCTTGTTGATCACCAGCGTCGCCAGCGCCTCGCCGGTGATGTCCTCGGCGATAATCAGCAGCGGCTTCTTGGCAGCCATCACCTTCTCGAGGATCGGCACAAGCTTCTGCACGCTGTCGATCTTGTCCTCGTGGATCAGCACCAAGCCCTTGTCGATCACGCACGTCATCTTCTCGACATTCGTAACAAAGTTCGGCGACAAGAACCCACGGTCAAACTGCATCCCCTCCACGACGGTGATCTCCGTCTCACGGCTCTTGCCCTCCTCGACAGTAATGACCCCGTCCTTGCCCACCTTGGCAAAGGCGTCGGCCATCATCTTGCCGATCTCCGCATCGTTGTTGGCGCTGATGCTGGCGACGTACTGGATATCGCTGCTCTTGGGGCTGGCGTCCACAGGCGTGGCGATCGAGTCGATATGCGCACTGGCTGCCTCGACGGCCTTGCGCATGCCGCGCACCAGCGCGTTGGCGTCCACGCCCGCGGTGATGTGCCGGATACCCTCGCGGAAGAGCGCCTCGGCCAGCACGGTGGCCGTCGTCGTCCCGTCCCCGGCGTCGTCGCTGCTCTTGCTGGCTGCCTGCTTGACGAGCTGCGCCCCCATGTTCTCCACGGCGTTGTGCAGCTCGATCTCCTCGGCCACCGTTACGCCGTCTTTCGTTACCGTCGGACCACCCCAACTCTTGTCCAGCACAGCGTTCCGCCCGCGAGGCCCGAGCGTCGCCTTCACCGCCCGGGCAAGCTTCTCAACCCCGGCAAGCAACTGGGTGCGGGCATCGTTCTCAAACGCGAGATTCTTGGCGGCCATAAGTGGTTCCTTGTTCGGTTTGTATTCGGTTGCAGAGGGTGGATCGACGACTGACCAACGGACAACAACACCCCTCCAGCGCACCGGAAGGTAACGAACACCGGCAAGCGGCGTGCCCCACCCGGAACGCATCGTAAGTCTCTATCTGACAGGTAGTTAGATACGGAAAAAAATCCACAAATACAAGCCAACCTGACAGACGGCGGGGGGAGCCGCCCGGTCGGTGCCAAACTGGCAGGGGGGGCAAAAAACCCCCTCACCCCCGCGTCCAACTCGCCAGGGTCGGTTGCACCTTGGCCGGGAGCAGGGTGGTCCCATCGGCGAGCACGGCTAGTTTGGTACCCGGGCTGGCGTGCTTGAACTTGACGGTCCCTAAGGCGATCGCCTCCCCACCGAGCATGGGGGAGGTCGTCGAACTGCTCACGGCACCGACTGGCTGCTCCCCCGAGGCCGGGTTCTCGGCATAGACCGGCGCACCGGCCTGCGGCTGGCGCATCGGCTGCCCTTCGGGGCGGGGGGCCTCGTGCAAGCGCAGCGAGACGACCACCTGCTTGGGGTGCCCGAGCGCATGCATGCGGGCGACGACCTCCTGGCCCAGGTAGCACCCCTTTTTAAAACTGACGCGGTCGGCCAGCACGCCCGTCTCAGCCGGGAGGGCGTCGGGGCCGAAGTCGACCATGTACAAAGGCGTTCCGGCCTCGATGCGGGCGACGTTGTAAGCGTGCCAACCGATCGGGCGGAGGTGGACCTTGGGGTTGAGCGATGCAGTTACCTCGGGCGCGTGGGCCGCTTGCAGGAGCGTTTCGTAGATTTCTTGGGCGTGTGCCGCTGGCACGGCGAGTTCGAGGCCAACCTCCCCGGTGGAGTCCCAGCGGTCAACGATGACCTCTGCGTTGTTGATCGCCACGATGCACGCCTGCCCGGGCTGGAGCGATTGCACCGGCGTGCCAGCGGCGTGTGTGGAGAATCGTGCGAGGATGGACGGGGCACCCGGGCCGTGCAGGGCGAGGTGGTGCAGTGTGCGTGTTGCGTCGGCAATCTGCACGTCGTCTGCGATGATGTAGGCTTCAAGCCCCGCGCGGGCGCGATCGACGGCGAAGGCATCGCAATCAACGATGACGCGGGCCGGGGCCGACGGAGTCGCCGGGATGTTGATCAGGCGCAAGTCTGCGTCGATGCGCCCCTTTCGGCTGAGCCAGAAGGAACGCACGGCGGTGTAGTCGGGCCAGCTCTTGAGTTCCTGCGTAACCATGCGGTTGAGGAACGGGATGCGGTCGTTGCCGGTGATGACCAGCGTGCCGCGTGTGGGTTGGTCCAGCAGCGCACACGCCTTGCGGATCGCGGCGTATTCGAGGTCCACATGATCAAAGGCCCCGGCGATCATGATCGGCGATGACGCCGGGCCATAGGGAAGCCAGAGGGCCTCGGCACGGTCAAAGAGGCTTGTCAGGGGCGTGGGGTGCATGGGGGGATCATGACGGTAGGAATAAATGGCTACATGACCAAATTGCCAAATGTATCCAGATTTGACCACTTGGTCATTTGGCTATTTGGCTATTTGCCCAGCCCCCACCATCTCATGCAGTTTACTCTGCGGGTCCAGCACGCTGGCGATCGGCGTCGCCTGCCCGGCGTAGTCCAGGCCTGTTTTTTCGCAGAGGAGTTTGGCGGTGATCTGGCTGGAGAGAAAGATCACCGGCAGCCCCGAGCCCGGGTGTGTGCCCCCGCCGACGAGCCAGACGTTTTTGACCCCCGGCAGTTCATGCCGTGGGCGCAGGTGCAGCATCTGCCCGAGGTTGTGCGCCAGGTTGAACGTCGCACCGAAGTTGATGTTCTGCCCCTCCCAGTCGTCGGGGGTATAGACCCGCTCGCACTCGACGCGGTCCTGCAGGGGGAACCCACAGAGCGCCTCGGCACGGTCGTAGGCGTCCCTCTTGACGCGCCCGGCACTTTGTTCCCAGTCGATGCCGCTCTTGGCGTTGGGCGTCGGGACGAGGATGTAGACCGACGAGCAACCCGCCGGCGCCAGCGTGCTGTCGATGACGCTTGGGTTACAGATATATATCGACGGGTCGGTCGAGAGCTCCATGCTCTGGCTGATCTGGCGGATGTTGGTCTGATAGTCCCGGCTGATGTAAATGGTGTGGTGCGGCAGCGGGAGCGTGCCACGCACGCCGGCGTAGATCATAAAGGTGCTGCACGAGTAGTCCATCGCGTCGAGCTTGGCATCGGTGCCCGCGCCGGTGAAGCCCGAGCGCAGGCTGGCCGGGATGAGGTTCTTGATCGCCCAGCTCGCGTCGGCGTTGAGCACGACGTGGTCGTGGGCGAACGAGCGCCCGCCGCTGACGACGCCCGTGCAGGCGTTGCCGGCGAAGGTGAGCGCCTCGATCGGGTGCAGCGTTTTGATCTGCCCGCCGAGTTCCTCGACCAGGCGTGCCAGGGCCGTCATGATGGCGTTGCAACCACCCGCGGGGTGCCAGATGCCCCATTCATACTCGATAAAGGGCAGGATCGTAAAAAGGCTCGGGCACTTGAAGGGAGACATCCCCAGGTACTTGGTCTGGAAACTCATCGCCATCTTGACGTGCTCGCTGGTGAAGCGCTTGCCGAGCCAGTCGGCGACGCTCTGCGTCGGGCTCAGGTGTGGCAGCGCGCGGAGCATCTCGGGGGCGAGGCAATCGAGCACGCTCTTGAAGGGCTTGCGGAGCACAGGCTCGAACGCCGCGAGCTTGGCGCGGTTCTCGAGGATCATCCGCGTGAACGCCGGGCCGTCGTGCGGCTCGATCTGGGTGATGCGCCGGGCCATCTCGTGCAGGTCTTGGGTGCAGTCGAGTTTGAGTTCACCCCCATCAGGCCCCTTGGCGGCGCCAAAGACCAGGCGGTACATCGGGTCCAGGCGTGTGAGGTCGAGGTAGTCTTCCATCTTGCGACCCGCGGCGGCGAAGACCTCGCCCAAGACATACGGCATCAGGAAGAACGTTGGCCCGGTGTCGAAGTGATACGTGCCCGAGGCGCCCTGCTCGGTCAGACGGGCCGAGCGACCCCCGACGCGGTCCATGCGCTCATAGATCGTTACATGCGCACCCGAGGCCAGCAGCAGCACCGCCGCGGCAAGGCCCCCGGGACCGGCACCGATGATCGCAACAGATGGGGGCTTGGGGGCGTTGGGGGGCACAGTCGGGCTCCGGGGGCTTGGAAAATAGCCAAACGGTCAAATGGTCAAATGAAGCAGAGGCGCACCTGGCTTCTATGGGCAGTGTACGGCTCTACTACCCTCAGCCGATGGAACTGCAACTTCCAACCGCACCACCCCCGGCAGATACCCCACCCTGGCCCCTGCACGAACGCCTCGACTGGCTCAAGGCCTTCACACGCCAGATCATCACGCACGAGCGCGCCCTGACCGCTGCCATCTGCGACGACGTCGGCAAGCCCGAGTGGCAAGCGCTGACCGGCGACGTGATGACCCTGCTGGCCGCGTGCAAGTGGCACCGCAAGAACGCACGCAGGGTGCTGCGCGAGCGTGCCGTGGGGCGGGTCTGGACATTCCTGCCCGGCACGCGCGCGGTGATCCGGCACTACCCGATCGGGACCGTTGCGATCATCGCCACATGGAACTACCCGGTGCAGCTGCTGGGAATCCAGTTGCTGCAGGCCCTGCTGGCGGGCAACCGCGTGATCGTCAAGCCCAGCGAGCGTGCCCCGACCTCGCAGGGGTTAATGCTCGACCTGGCCGTGCGCGCCGGGCTGCCGGCAGGGCGGTTGACGTGGACGCGGGCAACGCGCGAGCACGGGCCTGCGCTGCTGCAAGCGCACGAGCAGGGGAAGGTCAGGCTCGACCACGTTGTCTTTACGGGTTCGACAGCCGTAGGAAGGCAGATTGCCCTGTGGGGCGGGCAGCATCTGGTCTCGACGACGCTGGAACTCTCGGGCAACGACAGCGCGATCGTGCTGGCCGATGCTGATCTGGCCCTGGCCGCACGCAGCATCTTTGCCGGGTTGACGCTCAACAGCGGGCAGACGTGCCTGGCCCCCCGGCGTGTGTTGGTAGACGAGCGTGTCTATGCCCCGTTCGTGTCCGAGCTGGAGGCTCTGCTGACGAAAACACGCGGCAATGGAGCGGGCGATGGAGTCATCGGGCATGGCCTCGCGGTCATCGACCACGCCTCGGCCCAGCGGTGCGACTCGATGGCACGCGACGCGATAGCCCAAGGTGGGCGCGAGCTTGCCCCGGCGGTGGTCCCGGC
The DNA here is from genome assembly GCA_046339895.1 of bacterium. Classification (GTDB taxonomy): domain Bacteria; phylum Planctomycetota; class Phycisphaerae; order Phycisphaerales; family UBA1924; genus JAJTGZ01. Next base: position 25,939 of record JBKDDT010000006.1, read on the forward strand.
CGGCGATGTGCCGGGCGGTGGGGCGCCGGGCTTTGTCTCATACCCGGCCAGGGTCATCGTCGATTGCCCCCCTGGGTGCGACCTGGCCACCAGCGCATCGTGCGAGCACTTTGGCCCGGTGCTGGCGGTGCTGCCGGTGCGTGATGAGGCACACCTCTTACGCCTGCACGCCAGCTGCACGCAGCACCTTATAACGAGTATTTTTTCGCGTGATGCCTCGGTCGTTGGGCAAGCGTGGGCGCTGGTGCCCAAGCTCGTCGCGCGTGGCAGCGGGGGCGTATCGATCAACGACTGCGTCGTGCCCGGCGGACACCCGGGCATCGGGATCACCGGGCACGGGCGCTCGGGGTGGGGGACCAGCCGGGGGGCGGATGGGTTATTGGCCCTGACGCGCCCCGTGGCCATCACCGTAACGGGGTGGCCGAGGTTGCCGGTGGGGCCGATCGCGCCGGCAATGCTGGCACGCATGCGCAGCGGGCTGCGCTGGATGTTCGGCTAAGAGACCACCGATGAGGTGGAACGCCCGGATAACCCTCGGCCGGCGCGTCTGGTAATGTGCCCCAACGTCCGCATATCCGCGCGACCGGCGTGGATTTGAGATAATTCTTCCCTTCTTGCACGCTCTCACCGGCATGGTCGTCAAGACCCCCCCGCGCTGCGCCGATCAACCTCTCACCACGCACCGCGCGGGGCCGCCGATGGATTCAGCGCCCCCGGCATGATGCACGACGCGGCGCACCTTGGTAGGAGACCAGGCATGAACATCGAAAAAGACGTCCTGACCACCGGCGAGGTCGCCAAAATCTGCAACGTCGCCCCACGCACGGTCAGCAAATGGTTCGACTCCGGAAGCCTCAAGGGCTATCGCATCCCCGGCAGCAAGGACCGCCGAATCCCCGCGTCGCAGCTCGTCAAGTTCATGAAAGCCCACGGCATCCCCTTCGACGGCGTGCTCTCGGGCCGCACACGCGTGATGATCGTCGACGACGAGCAAGAGGTCCTTGACGTGCTCGCCAAGGTCCTCAGCGAGCAGGGCAACTACGAGGTGCGAACGGCCAACAGCCCCTTCTCGGCCGGCGTCGAGTGCGACCGCTTCAAGCCGCACGTCGTGCTGCTGGACCTGCACCTGCACGAGGGCGACTGCCGGGATGTTGCACGCTTCCTGCGCGGGCACGACGACTTCCAGCTCACACGCGTCATCGCCATGAGCGGCAAGATGACCGACCAGCAGCTCGCCCAGCTCCGCAACAACGGCTTTGACGCGACGCTCAAGAAGCCCTTCCAGGTCCGCCAGGTCGTCGAGGCGATCGAGAGCGTCGTCAGCCCGGTGGCATAATCGGGCCTGCCTCGGTAGCCCAAATCAAGCCCGCCCCGCGAGCAACAGCTAATCCATCACTCTGTGTGTGAGTAACCACCGGGGTTCTTCTCTGGGCCATCTGGAGTCAAGATCGCTCACTCGACCGTAACGGTCGTGCTCTGCGGCAAGCCCAGGTTGGCGAAGATGTCCTGCACGCGGATGAACAGGCGGTTGGTGCCGGTCTCAAAGCCCGAGGCCCTGCCGGTGAAGACCCAGTTGCCCGTGCTTGAGTTGTACACGGCGTTGCCGAGCAGCCGATCGGTGAAGGGGTTGAGTGCGCCGTCGTTGTTGCTGTCCAGGAAGACCGAGACCCGGCGGACGTTCGCGCTCGCCGGCGTAACGCCCTCGATCTGCACGGAGTAGGTCTGGCCCGGGTTGACGGCACTGGCCGGGGGGGTGATGCTCGTCGCGGTTGGGCGAGCGAGCATATTGACCGTCTGGGTGGTGATGGTTGCCAGCCCGGCTGAGTTGACGATCCGCGCAAAGAGTGTGTTGGCACCGACGCTGAACGTGCTGGTGTCAACGCGTGCGTTGTACCCGCCCGCGGCGGAGCTGTCGGTCCCCAGCAGCAGGTCGACGCCCTCGTCGAAGCTGCCGTTGGCGTTGGTGTCGCGGTAGAAGTCCACGCGGGTAACAGACCTGTCGGTATCGCGCACGCCGACGGCGTAGAGGCCCAACGACCGCCCGATCGCCCGGTTGTCGCGCGTCTGCAGCGTGCTGGCCGTCGGTGAGACTTCGGTGATGTTCAGGATGAATGTGTCGTCGACAAAGGTGTTGGCAAAGCCCGTCGCCCGCACCGTGATGCTGACGGGGCCGAAGCCGTTGGGCGCGGGGGTTACAACCAACTGCCCGTTGACGATCGCGGCGGTGGCGATGCTGGGGTTGCCGCTCGTGGCCGTGTACCTGGCGACGACGCTCGTCGCGGTTGTGATCGAGAGGTAGTCTGTCGGGTTGACCGGGTAGTTGTTGTTGAAGGTGCGGATGATCGGTGCCTGTGTGAACGCCCCGGCCACGGGTGAGCCGGCGAAAGCGCCGCTGAGGTTCAAACGGTTGTCGAGCGGGTTGGTGCTCCCTTGGGTGTAGAGCTGGTCAACGACGGCGCGGGAGGAGGCGAGCACGGTCGCAAAGACCGCGTACCCCGCGTTTGTGCCCGCGGCATTCAGGGAGGTATTGTCCGCCGTGTTGATGAAGAACTGGCTCGTGGCCGAGTTCGGATCATTGGTCCTGGCCATCGAGAGCGTGTACCGGAGGTTCCCTGTTGGGTTCTCCAAGTTGATCGGCGCAAACGTGGCGACCTGCCCGGGGATGCCCGTTACGGGTGCACCGCTGCTGAAGAGGCCGGTGGTCGGCAGCGTGAACCCACCCCCTTGCAGCACGGCAATCCCATCGCTGGACAGGGCCGTGAGGCGGTGGAAGATCGTCCCGTCATACCGCCCCGCGTTGACATACGCCAGGAAGTTTGCCACCGTGTTCGGCGCGGCCGTCGGGTTGAGCTCGATATCGACATTGCCCAGGTTGGTTACAAACCGCACACGGTTCAACGTCGCTGGGTCGGTGTACCGCCCCGCAAGCGGGATCGTCACAGGTGCCGAGCCAACCACCGTCGCATCCGGCAACGGCGTCGCGATCGACACGCTCATCATCTCGCGCCCTTCGAGGGCCTCAAACAACGTTGGGCTCCCCCCCGGCCTGCACGCGCCCTTGCCAACGTGCGTGCGGGCCTTGGCCAGGAGTGATTGGATCGTGCGGTGCATGCGGTTCCTTGCGGTCGGTTCACTCAGCAGTGGGGGGCCAGAGGCTCGGCTGGGCAACAACGTCATACCACACGCCGAGCCGCTTTGCCAATCAATATTGGTCAGTATCCATCATTCGCACCCCGCCATCCATACGCGCTCCAATGCACCTTTGTTCCCCCAGCAAAAAACCAGACCAACAATCCCAACACAACCCAAACCAAAACTCGGCATTTCCCCTCTGAACCTCTGCTCTCTGAGTCAAACCGCATCGGTTTTTTCTTTGGGGCCTCTGAGACCACCGGAGTCAAACTCCCCTCACCCAACCGTGACCGTCGTGCTCTGCACCGTTCCAAGGTTGGCGAAGATGTCCTGCACGCGGATGAACAGGAGGTTGGCCCCGCTCTCTAGTTTCGAGGCCTTCCCGGTGAAGACCCAGTTGCCCGTGCTTGAGTTGTACACGGCGTTGCCGAGCAGCCGGTCGGTGAAGGGGTTGAGCACGCCGTCGTTGTTGCTATCCAAGAAGACCGAAACCCTACGGACATTGGTGTTGTTGGCCGGTGTAATGCCGGCGATCTCCACCGTGTAGGTTTGGCGCGGGTTGACGGCACCGGCAGGGGGCGTGATGGTCGTCGCCATCGGGCGCGCGACCATGTTGACCGTCTGTGTGATGATCGTCACCGGCCCATCGGTATCGACGATGCGTGCAAAGATGGTGTTGGCGCCGACGCTGAAGGTGCTGGTGTCAACGCGTGCGTTGTACCCGCCGGCGGGGTTGCTGTCGGAGCCCAGCTCCAGGTCGATGCCGTCGTCGTAGGTGCCGTTGCCGTTGGTGTCGCGGTAGAAGTCCACGCGTGCGATGGCGCTGTCGGTGTCGCGCACGCCGACAGCGTAGAGGCCCAACCACCTCCCGACCGCCCGGTTTTCGCGCGTCTGCAGCGTGCTGGCCGTGGGCGCGGCGGGGACGATGGTGACGTTGAAGGTGTCGCTGGCGGTGCTGCCGTCAAACCCCGTTGCCTGCACGGTGATGCTCACGGTGCCCAGCGCACCGAGCACGGGGGTTACGACCAACTGCCCGTTGACGATCGCTGCGGTGGCGATGCTGGTGTTGCTGCTCACGGTCGTGTACCCGGCCACGACGCTCGTGGCGGTGGTGATCGAGAGGTACTGGTTTGGGCGCAGCGGGTTGGCCGGCGTGCCGGGGTTGTTCGTTATGTTCGAAAAGGGCAGATTCCCAAAGACTCCATCATCAGCCGGTGTGCTGGGGTTGTCGGTGGTCCCTCGGCCAAGAAAGCTGCTTGCCGAGAGCCTCTGCAGCGAGTCCATCGCGTTGACAACAAACTGGCTTGAATCCCGCACACGCCCAAAGACGGCATACCCGGTGTTGGGGAAGGTCCTGTCCAGCAAGAGGCGGTTGTCCGCAGTGTTGATGAAGAACTCACTCGTGGCCGAGTTCGGGGCATTAGGCAGCCGAGCCATCGCCAGCGTGTAGATGTTGTTCCCCGTCGGGTTTTCCAGGTTGATCGGATCAAATGTTCGCACGTTCTGTGGGTAAGCCGCCAGCGGTGTCGAACTGGTAACGGGGGTGCCCAGGTTCTGTGTCGGCAGCGTAAATGCACCAGCCCGAAGCAAGGCGGGCAGGCCAGTAGCACCGGGGGGTGTCAGGTAGTGGAAGATCGTCCCGTCATACCGCCCGGCGTTGACATATGCCAAGAAGTTGGCCACCGTGTTTGGCGCGGCCGTGGGGTTGAGGTCGATATCCACGTTCCCCAAGTTGGTTGCCAGCCGCACTCGGTTCAGGGTCGCCGGGTCGTTAAACCGCCCCGCGAGGCTCACGGTAATCGCCCCGTTCCCGCGCGGCACCGCCGTCAGGTCCGGCAGCGGCGTAGCGACCGATACGATCATCATCTCGCGCCGCTCGAGCGCCTCGAACAGGCTTCTGCTCGCCCGCGGCCTTGCCGCGCCCGTGCTGATGTGCGTGCGGGCCTTGGCCAGGAGTGATCGGATCGCGCGGTGCATGGGTGTTCCCTCAAACAAGGCTCAGGAGTTCAGTCGGTAGATCATAACGCCCCCCGGCAGCGCGGGTTTGCTACTTATGCCCCGGGCGACCATACGCCCCATGCACCTGCTTGTTCCCACCTAACCTCGCGCATGACTTCCCCCTCACCCACAAACCCCCGCACCCCCGCCGAGTGCCTGCGTGCACTGATCGCCGAGCAAGGGTGTATCCCGATGCCCGGCTCGTTCAACGCCCTCTGCGCCCGTGCCGTCGCCCAGGCGGGGTTTACGGCCACGTATGTCTCCGGGGCAGCAACGAGCGTCTGCGCCGGCGTGCCGGATGTCGGGCTGCTGACGGTCGAGCACTTTTGCCGGGTCATTAGGGAGATTCACCTGGCCACCGGCCTGCCGGTCTTAGCCGACGCCGACACGGGCTTTGGGGAGGCCGAGATGGTTCGGCGGACGGTCATTGACTATCACGCCGCGGGCGCCGCGGGGCTGCACATTGAGGACCAGGCATTCCCCAAGCGTTGCGGGCACCTCGACGGCAAGGCCCTCATCAGCACCGAGCACATGGTCGAAAAAATCACCTGGGCCGCCAAAGCCGCCCGGGACTTGGCGTGGGGGTACCCGAACCCCCCGGCCATCATCATCTGCGCCCGCACCGATGCGCGTGGCGTCGAAGGCCTGGACGCCGCCATCGACCGTGCCCACGCCTACTGCCAGGCCGGGGCGGAGATGATCTTCCCCGAGGGCCTGACGACCCTCGACGAGTTCGCCACCTTCGCCACCAGGCTCAAGGCCCGCGCCCCCGGCGTTCTTCTGCTGGCCAACATGACCGAGTTTGGCAAAACCCCCATCACACCCCTGAGCCAGTTCAAGCAGATCGGCTATCACGTCGTCATCTATCCCGTCAGCCTCCTCCGCGTGGCGATGGGCGCGGTCGCCGCCGCACTGACCGAGTTGCAATCCGCCGGCAGCGTCCAACCCTTCCTCGGCAAGATGCAAACGCGCCAGGAGTTGTACGACCTCATCGGCTACACACCGGGCACCCCGTGGGAGCTCCCGGCGAGGTAACCCCCGCGGTGCAGGCTTCCAACCCGCACAACCACCCCCTACACTCCGCCCCCTCTAACCACTCCACCAAAGGAAGACCCTATGGAAACCACCCTCATCATCTTTAAGCCCGACGCCGTGCAGCGTGGCCTCTGTGGGCAGATCCTTTCGCGCTTCGAGCAAAAAGGCCTGCAGGTCGTCGGGATCAAGCTCATGCAGATCAGCCAGCAGCTTGCCGCGACGCACTACGAGGCGCACAAGGAGCGTGGGTTCTACCCAGGGCTCGTCAAGTTCATGACCAGTTCACCCGTCGTTGTCCTGGCCCTGCGTGGCAACGGGGCCATCGCCATCGCACGCAACATGATGGGCGCGACCTTCGGCTCCAAGGCCAACCCCGGCACCATCCGCGGCGACCTGGGCGTCAGCAACTCCTTCAACCTCATCCACGGCTCAGACTCACCCGAGGCCGCCGAACGCGAACTCAAACTCTTCTTCGCCCCCGGCGAACTCCTCAACTGGACCCGCAACGCCGACGCCTGGATCTACGACAACGCCGGCGGCAAGCCCGAGTAGGCTTCCCGGCCATGAAAGAGCCCGCAACCCACAACCCCCAGAGCACCCCCTGGGGCATCCCGGCCCGCAAGGGCTTGCTGCTCGGGCCGTTGCTGGCCGTTGCCGTCTACCTGGCGTTTCCTTCCCTGGCGCCCGGGCTGGGTGCAAGCCCGCGGATGGTCTGTGCCGTGGGGGTTCTGATGGCCACGTGGTGGCTCACTGAAGCGGTGCCCCTGGCCGCGACGGCCCTGCTGCCCCTGCTGCTGTTCCCGATCCTCGGGGTCATGGGCATCGGATCGATCGCGGCGCAGTATGGTGATCCTCTGATCTTCCTGTTCCTGGGTGGTTTTCTGCTCGGGATCGCCTTTGAAAAAAGCGGGCTGCACCGCCGCATCGCCCTGCTGATCGTGCAGGTCTTCGGCACACGCCCGTCGGCCCTGGTCGCCGGCGTGATGCTCGCCACCGCGTTCTTGTCGATGTGGGTCTCCAACACCGCCTCAGCGCTGATGATGCTCCCGATCGCCATGGGGCTTGTCGCCATGAGCGAGCAAAGGGCGTTGACGGGCGCTGACCCTGCTGCCGATCCCGCGGGCACGCCCCCTTCGCCAGGCCCCTTCGCCTGCTGTATGCTCCTGGGGGTCGCCTACGCCGCGTCCATCGGCGGGATCGCCACCCCCATCGGGACGCCCCCCAACGCCTTTGCCGTCTCCTACCTCTCCCGGCACCACGGGCACGAGCTTGACTTTGCGCGTTGGATGACCGCGGCGATGCCGCTGGTCTTGATCCTGCTGCCGCTGGTCTGGCTCCTGCTCACACGCGTCCTGCACCCGCTGAGGGGCGTGCCGGCCTTGGCGGATCGTTCCTTCGTCAGGGCCAAGCTCAAGGAGCTTGGCCCACTCTCGGGCGCGGAGTGGACCACCGTCGCCGTCTTCCTCGCCGCCGTGGCGTGGTGGACCGGTCGCGAAACCTTCTGCCGGTTGCTCGGGCTTGGCGACCTCCGCCCCGACGGCACATGGGTGCCGCGCCTGTCCGACGCTGGTGTGGCCATCGCCGCGGCGGTGCTCCTGTTCGCACTCCCGACCGCGGGCCGGCGCGACCGCTTCGTGCTGCGCGCAGCGGACTTTGCCCGCGTCCCATGGGAAGTGCTCGTCCTCTTCGGCGGCGGGCTTTCCCTCGCCGCCGCGATGGACACTTCCGGGTTGACCCACGCCATCGGCTCGATCTTCACGTTCTTCAAGGGCGTCCACCCCGTCGTGCTCATCTTCGTTGTGGCCCTCGTCATCACCGCCCTGAGCGAGCTTGCCAGCAACACCGCCGTCGCCGCGACCGTCATCCCCGTCCTCGCCTCGGCGGCCGATGGCATGGGCGTCGCCCCGCTGTTGCTGATCTTCCCGGCCGTCCTCTCGGCGAGCTTCGGGTTCATGCTCCCGGTGGCGACCCCGCCCAACGCCATCGTCTATGCCACAGGCCGGCTCCGCACCGCGCACATGATCCGCGCGGGCATCGTTGTCAACATCCTCGCGATCGTCACCTTGACCATGCTCTACGGCCTGGCCGGGGGCGTGCTGCTGCGCCGGTAGTGCCTACGCCCAACGCCGAGGCCGAAAACCGTTCGACGCGGTTCAGACCTCTATGTCCAGCTTCAACGGCGGGTTCCACCGCGCCCCCGCCACCCCAGGCGCCGGCCGCCCCCACGTGTTCTTGTGACCGTCCGGATTGCCCGCAAAGAACCGCACGATCAAGCGGTGCAGCATGTCCATATTCGGCAAGATGCCGTGGAACCCCGCCGCGGCACTGGTCAGGCGGTCTTGCACCTCCCAATACCCATAGTCCTCGGGCGTTACGCACACAACCTTCTCGATGGGCACAAACGCCGGGACCGCGGCGTTGAACGGGACCGTCCCGTCCCCGGTCAGGCGAGCTGTCGCCGGGTCGCCGTCCCCCCATTTGTTTTCGCGGTCGTCTGAGGCCAGATCAAACTCCGGCTTCCCGTTCCGCGTGCCGATCCGCAGCCGAACACGCGTCTTGCAGCCGCACCCGACCACGCACAGCCAGTCATCATCAGTAAGGCCCGCATCGGCTAGACGCATCGCGTCCAAGCGTGCGCGGTGCGCCCGCGCCTCGGCAAGCATCGATGAAAAAAGCGCACCCGCCTGCGCTTCCGGGTCCACCTTGACCAGACCACGCTGCTTGATGAACCCCGAGAGCGTCTTGACCACGCTCGGCTGCCAAAGCCCAGGGTCATACAGGCTCGTCGGTAGCCCCGCATCCACCTCCAACGCCCCGGCAAAGTCCGGGATCAGGTGGTAGAGCGCGGGCATCAACCGCGCCGCCTCGCGCTCGCGCGAGGCTGGCTCGCTGCCGCCCAGAGCCGCCGTGCCCGTCGTGATCTTCAGCACCGCCTCGAACGAACCGTTAAAGGGCGTCCCCAGCGACACAACCTTCCCCACCCGAGCCTGTGCCTTGTACCGCTCGATATACCCCGCGGCAATCAAACCACCCATCGAGTGCGCAACGATGTTCACGCGCGGGTCGTCCCCATACCCCTCCGCGTCGTAATGCCGAAGGAGTTTGGTCCGGCCGATCACCTCCCGCACATACCCGGCCAGGCGTTCCTCCGTCGCCGCCAGCGGCTGCCGCCAGTCGTACCCGAACGGGTACACCGGCACCGGCTTCTCCTCACTCGCCCGCAGGTTGTACCGCAGTTCGCTGATGAGTTCGCGGTAGGCCACCTCAAAGACCTGGTCGGCCACCACACGCGCCGGCCCCAGGGCCTCATACCGCAGGTCGTCCGGGTGCAGCGTAATCCGCTGATAGTCGTTGTGCAGCACCGTCCAGACCACCTCAGGCGGCAGCGGATACTCGTCGCGAAGGTACGTCGCGGTAATCCCAGGGATCACGATCACAGGTGCAGGGAGCAGTGCCATGCCGAGAGCATACCAGAAAAAATTCTCCAAGCACAACCCCACAACCCCGGCCCTACTGCCCCGGCTGCGTCCACGCCGGCGCAGCTGGCCGCACAGCCCCCTCACCGCCCAAACATCTCCGCAAGCACCCCATCGCGGATGCTCCCGCTGTGGATTAAGACGCGCTTGCACCCCAGCGCTTTCATCACACGGTGCACCGTCAGCACACCCGCGACTATGATTTCCGAACGGTCCCTGCTCAGCCCCGGCACCCGCGCGCGCTCGCTGGCGCTCATCTGCCGAAGCGATGCGAGCATCTCCTTGACCTCCCCGCGTGAGACCTCCAACCCCTGCACCGCTCTCTGCAACGCCACCCGGTCGTGCGGCTCAACCCGCCCCGCCCCCCGCGCACCCCCCTGGGCCACCGCCTTCATCAGCCCCAGGCTGCTCAGCGTACCCCCCGTGGCCACAAACGTCTTGATCGGCGCATCCACACGCCGAGCACCCCGGCTGACGAGCTTGTCCAAAAACTTCTTCATCTCCTTGTACCCCTGCGTCGGTGCCAGCGCTGGCCCACCGAAACGCTCCGTCAGCCGAACCGCGCCGACGGGCCAGGAGATGATCCGCTTGATCTTCCCATGCTCGGCCATCACCAGCTCGCTGCTGCCGCCGCCGACATCCAGCACCGCGCTGGCACCCTTGCGCAGGTCAAAGGCCCTTGCCGCGCCGACAAACGCCAGCCGCCCCTCCTCATGCCCGGTGATGACCTCAATCTCGACGCCACACGCCGCACGCACGGCATCGACAAACACCCACGCATCGCTCGCCTCACGCACCGCGCTCGTCGCCACCGCACGCACCACCTCAGCCCCATGCCCCCGTGCGGCGTGCACCATCGCCGTGATCCCCTCGACGCTCTTGCGCACGGCCCCGTCATCAAGGTGCCCGGTATGGTCCAGGTCCTTGGCCAGCCGGGTCGCGGCACGCTGCTCATAGACAACCTTGTAATCCCCGCTCCCCTGCCGGTGCGCAACCGCCAGGCGGATGGAGTTGGACCCAATGTCGATCACCGCCGCACACGAAAACGCCCCCGTCACAGGTGGCAGCACCCCCCCGGCAACAACCGGGCTTGGCCTGGCCGCGGGGTGCGCCAGCCGTAACTGGTCAGGGGTGGTCATAGGCCAAAAGCATACCAGCGCTCAGGCCTCCATACCCACAGTTTCAAGCGATTTTGCAGCCATCCGGTTATCCCCCCCAGCAAACGACGGCATCAAGCCCCCCGCGAGGGACGAACATCACATACATTCTTAGGCAATTCTACCGATACCCACCTGAACATGCCCGATCAGTGACCCCACAAACCCAGCAAACATCAGCTCGGGGTCAGGCTCGACAAACTCGCCACTCTCGACGGCCAGTGCCTCCGAGAGCATGAAGCAGGCCCCGTCATACAGCCGTTCTCTTAGGAGCTTGCGGACCAGCACCAGATACCGTGCCTGGTAAGACGCCCCTGCAAACTCAGCAAAGACCGGGAAACTCGGCTGCGCCACCCCCACCGGCCTGCGCGAGGCCTCGCAATCCTCCAGCAGCATGAAGTACCCAAGCCACGGCCTCAGCGAGGGCTTGAACGCACCCTCCCGGTACGCCGCCCAGATATCCGTCGCGCTCCCGAGCGACTCCTCCGTCCGGTTGTTGAAGTTGTTGCCGAACGATGGGCCAACCTGCGACTTGAACTCCACCGCCGCAAGCAGTTGCTCGCGGTGCACAACCACCAGGTCCCACTGTTTCTCGGCACGGAACCACCCCGGCAACTCCAGCCTCGAACCAGTTCGCACGCTCTCACCGGGCACCCCCGCCCCCAGCAGCAGATCACGCACGAGGTTGATGAAGGCGTCCATCTGCTTGCCCGCTGTAACCGCCGAGCGCGCACCCCGGTCTTTGGCCTTGGCCCTGCTGGCACTCTTGCCGCCAATCTTCCCCCCGCCCTGCAGAGCGGCCTGGCGGTTCCGCGTGGCCCAGAAGTGCCGCACCGCCTCCTGCACCTGGTCTGGGCGCACGCTCATCAATCGAGCCTCCGAACGTGGATATTGGCCTGTTGGTAGAGATCCCCATTGAACTCGCCCATCCGCCGGCGTGCGATCTCGAAGTACGCCGGGTCTACCTCCATCCCGATGCTGTTGCGGCCCCAGCGCGCTGCCGCAAAGCTCGTTGTTCCCGTGCCCAAGAACGGGTCCACCACCGTGTCGCCCACAAACGAGAACATGCGGATCAGCCGCTCGGCAAAGGCTGCTGGGTACGGTGCCGGGTGCTTGGAGGTCGATTGCCCTGTCAGGTCCGTCCATATCTGCCTGAACCAGAGCTGGTAACTCGCCGCGGGGATCAGGCTCAGCAGCCGCTCACGCTGCGTCGGGCTGCGGTACCCGCCGGGCTTCCGCTGCATCAGCACATACTCGATGTCGTTCTTGACCACCGCGTTCGGCTCGTACGGCTTGCCCAGGAACCCCGCACCACCCCCGTCGGTCTCGTAGTTGGCATTGGCGATCTTGTGCCAGATGATCGGCGCAAGGTTGTCGTACCCCATCTTCTTGCAGTGCTCCTGGATCGTCGCGTGCAGCGGCACCACCGTGTGCCGGCCGTTGTTCTTGCGGCGAGACAGGCAGACATCACCCACATTGATAATCAGACGCCCGCCCGGCACCAGCGCCGAAAAACAGTTCGACCACACCTCATCTAGCGACCCGATGAACTCGTCGTAGTCCGCCATATGCCCGAGTTGCCCGGCACCGTCGTTGTAACGCTTGAGCGTCCAGTAGGGCGGTGATGTCAGCACCAGGTGCACGCTGTTGGGCTTGAGCCTGCTCCCGACCCGGGCGTCGCCCAGGATCAACTCGTGCGTCGTCGGCAACTGCTGGATGCACCCCTCGATCCGCCTGACGGCCGCGGTGTCCTTGGCCAACGCCGGGATGATTTCGTCAAGGTTCCCATCGCCCACAAAGTCCCGCGCGATCCCCTCGTACGTTTCCGCTGAAATTGCTGGTGGCCGTTCGGTCTGGCGCGAGATCGCAGTCATCATCCCGCTGTACGGCACGCGGACCACCCACCCCCAACCCACCCCCAACAGAAAACGCCCGCCTGACCTCCTCGGCCTGGCGGGCGTGATATTCGACGGAAGACTCAGGTGGGCCGCCGTCATCCGTAACGGCGGGGGCTCTGAGGGGGGGTGGCGTCCGTGCCATCTTCCGCAGAAAGGCTGGTTTGTCGCCGTTGGCTGAGGGCTGCTCCCCGCCAACGACCTGCATCCTCACGCGCTCTCGCCGGCGTGCTTTCTCTCGATCCGTTCGATCAAACTCGGCAACCTCTTGAAGCGTTCCATCTCCCGTGCGTTCCAGGCCGACTTGGCGTGCACTTCCAGCCGATTGCGCACGCCCACAACCACTACATCCCGACCGACCCCGCTCATCTCCAGGTGCCTCTTGGGCAGGGCGACGCGCCCTTCGTTGTCCATCTCCAGCTGCACGGCGAGGCTGAAGAGCGTCAGTTCAAGTTCGCCCTCATCTTCGCCGGGCGTCAGTGAGTTGCCGTACTTGCTCGACAGGGCGCTGAAGGTGTTGAAGGTGTAGAGCCGGAGCGTCCCGATCTCCGTCGCCCCGGGCCAGGGCATGCAGACCCAGCACGGGCCGTCCGTGGCCTGGTCCCACGCGTTCCGGTATCGCGCCGGCACCGCCAAACGCCCCTTGGCGTCGATCGGATGCTCGGAATGGCCGGTGAAAAGCACGCATGGTCCCCGCTGGTCTGCACTGCTCGCAGGTCGATCTCCCTGGGCAGTTATGGGATTATGCCCCACTATGCCCCACAATGCAAGCAAAGTAACGGATTCGACAACTTACTCACGCTTATCCACCGACTATCCACATCATTTTTCTGCGCACAACCCTATCAAAATACAAATAAAATCACCCTGCCCTGACGTTCACCGGCTTTCGACCAATCCCAACACTTCAGCCGGGCGTTGGTCTCTCTAAAGTCCCCCAATGCCCACCACCACCCCCGCACGCTGGGCCGCCAATACCCTCGGCCTCGACTACCCCCGTGAGGCCCAGCGCCTCGGCCCACCACCCGTCCCGATCATCGACGTGCACACCCACATCCACGGGCAGGCCGCCGCCGCCCTCTATGACAAGGCCCGCACGCTCTTTGGCGTCCGCCGAACGTACACCATGACGCAGATACCGATGGCCCAAGAGGTCCGCGCGGTGCTCGGCGATTCCGTCCGCTTCATCGCCATGCCCCACTTCTCGGCCGACGACAAGCAGGACGCTCACCGCGCCGGCTACCTGCGGGTGATCGAACGCTTCCACTCTGAGTTCGGCGCACGCATGGCCAAGCTCTGGTGCTCCCCGGCCCTGCGCGACTTCCTGTCCCCAGGCCAAGGCCACGGCGCCACCGACCTGGCCGACGTTGACTCCCCCTGGCGCCGCGAGCACGCACGCGTCGCCACTGGCCTCGGGATGATGCTCATGGTCCACGTTGCCGATCCGGACACCTGGTTTGCCACCAAGTACCGCGACGGGGGCCTCTACGGCACCAAGAGCCACCACTACGTCGGCCTCCGCCGGATGCTCGACCTGTTTCCTGTCCCCTGGATCGCCGCGCACATGGGTGGGTGGCCCGAGGACCTCGGGTTCCTCGACCATCTTCTCGAAGCGCACCGGAACCTGCACCTGGACACCAGCGCGACCAAGTGGATCGTCCGCGAACTGAGCCGGCATCCGCGCGACGAGGTCGTCGCCTTCCTCTTCAAGCACAAGGGCCGCATCCTCTTCGGCACCGACCTGGTAACACTCGACGACCAACTCTCCACCGCCAAGAGCGGCATCAGCCGCATGGGCGATCTCTCAAACTCACCGGCCCAGGCCTTTGACCTCTACTGCTCCCGCCACTGGGCCTTGCGGACAATGTTCGAGACCGACTACGACGGCCCAAGCCCAATCGCCGACCCGGACTTGATGATGGTCAACCCCAAGGCCTACAACGCCCAGAGCACCCCGAGGCTGCAAGGCCTCTCACTCCCACGCGACCTGCTCATCGAACTCTACAGCGGCGCGGCGACACGGCTCGTCGAGACGTGGTGGGAGCAGCACGCCTAGGCGAGAAGCGATGAGCGATGAGCGATGAGTGGGGGGACTAGAAAAGTGGCAAAGGTTCAAAGCGACACAGGTGCACAGTGGTGCTGGCCTTGGAACTTTTTCACTTTGCCACTTTCTCTACTCGCCCCGCGCCATTGGGTTTCTGTGCGCCCTTGAGCCAGCCCCACCCCTGCCCCTGCCCCCAAGAACATTCTGGCAGAGGGGTTACCTAACCTGACAGTGCAACTGGTCCTTTCTGACCACACCCACGACTTCTCTGACCACCTCCGCTCCTCCGTCCTCTAAGTGAATCCCCTTCCGGGTTCTCCGTGCCTCGGGAGTAAAACCCCCGATTGCCAAAACCCCACTGTGAGCGAAGAATCGGCCATGATCAACCTCACCCGCCTGACAACACTCGCCTTGGCTTTGCTCACGCTCTCCACCCCCGCGCACGCGCAGTTTACGTATGTCATCGACGACGGCACGGGTGGCTCGGCCGGGCCGGCGCCGGGCGCCACCGGGCCGTTTGTCTGGGGGAACGTCTTTAGCGTCCAGGGCGATTATGACGTCATCACCTCGATCAGCGTCGCCCTCGGCACGGGCACCAACGGCTTTCCCGCCGGGCAGTCGCTGGACGTGCTGCTCTATCAAGACCCGACCGCCGACGGCGACCCGCGCGACGCCGTGCTGCTGACCTGTGCCCGCACCACCACTCCGATCACCGGGCAGCCCAACGCCTTCACGCAGGTGCCCATTACACCCACCCGAGTGCAAGGCCAGTTCTTTGCCGCCGCCCGCGCCACACTGGGCACCACACGCAACTACGCCCGCACCGACCCGCAATCACGCGGCACGGGCACCTGGTTCTTCTGGGGCGGCGCGTTCGACGGCACAAACCTCGCCTCGTCCGCCAACGCCGCCAACTACATCAACCTGGCCACCGTGATGGTCCGCGCCGACGCGACCAACGTCCTGCCCTGCCTGGCCGACGTCGCCGGCCCGGGCCAGACGATCGGCCCCGACGGGCAGACCACCGCCGACGACATCATCGTCTACCTCAACTGGTTCTTCGCCGGCGACCAACGCGCCAACATCGCTGGCCCGGGCCAATCCGGCTGCCCCGACGCGGACCTCACCGCCGACGACATCATCGTCTTCCTCAACCGCTTCTTCACCTGCTGACCTATCCGCAGCGTGGTGCGGGTTAGAATCCCTCCCCGGCTGCCCCCGGCCCGCCCGCCAAAGCGGGCCAACCATCACCCGATGGACCTGGCCCTTTCACCCTATCACCTCACGACGCTCGAGCCCGCCGCGATGTCGGCGTTCCTCCTCGCTCGCCGGGTGGTGACGATCCTGCCCGTCCCCCCCGGCGGGGAGACGCGCCTGGCCCTCCGTGCGGCCATGTCGCACTGCCCGCGCTACCGCCGACTGCTCACGTCCTGGCTCGAACTCGCGCCCCTCTTCCACGCCGGGGTCATCACCACGCTGGCCGACGGGCACGACGCCATGCTCGACGCCCGCGCCGCCTCCGCTCGCATCGACACTGTGCGCATCTACGAACCCCTCCGCGCACTCCTGCACGACGACGCCATCGCCACCACCGACGACGCGCTGGACGCCTTGAGCGCCGACTTGCTCAAAGGTGGCCCAGACCCAGGCCTGGCCCTGCCCGTTGTCGCAGGCCTGGACGCCCTGGCCGCCCGCATGGGGTTGATCGCCGTGCGCGCCGGGCCAACCCCAGCCCGGAACGGTCAGGCCCCCGGCAGCCTCGCCCAGCAGGCCGAGGCACAGTTGGGACGCACTCTCCTGACCCTGGGCCTGCCGATCCTCTCCCAGGCCAGCGCACGCACCATCCTCTACGCCCGCCTGGCTCTGGCCCAGCCGCTGCAGGCCCTGCACCGCGCAATCGACGCGGTCATCGGCGCCAGCACCAGCGCACCAACACCGCAAACCCCCATTGCAGCCCCATTGATCACGGCCGCACGCGCCGCCGGCTCGGCATACACCCAGGCCTTCCAAACCCACGCCGCCGGGCTGGTCAACAAGGACGACGACCGCCGAAAGCGTGTAACTGAAATCTTCACCTCGGTGCAACTGCGCGCGGTGCCTGCCGAGAGCGCGCTGATCGCCGCCCTCTCCGCCGCCACGCGCGCCGGCACACCCCCCGCACGCGGCACACCCCAGCGCCCACCATCCACCAGCGCGCCCAACACGACTGCGGCCCAACTCTTCACCCTCGTCGTCGCTCCCACCACCATCACCCTCGCACCACCCATCGCCACCACCACCCCCGCGCGCACGCTCAACGCCGGCAGGGCTCGACCATGACCAACCGCCTCGCCGACGAGTCCAGCCCCTACCTGCTCCAGCACGCGCACAACCCCGTGCACTGGCAACCCTGGGACGCACGCGCCATTGAAGATGCACGCTTGCGCAACGTCCCGATCTTCCTCTCCATCGGCTACAGCACCTGCTACTGGTGCCACGTCATGGAGCGCGAGTGCTTCGAGAACCCCGCCATCGCCCGGCAGATGAACGATCAGTTTGTCTGCATCAAGGTCGACCGCGAAGAGCGCCCCGACCTCGACGACGCCTACATGGCCGCCGTGCAGATGCTCACAGGCCACGGCGGCTGGCCCATGAGCGTCTTCATCGACCCGCGCACGCTCAGCCCATTCTGGGCTGGCACCTACTTCCCACCCGCGCCCGCCCGCGGCATGCCGAGTTTCCCGCAGGTGCTCGGGCGCATGAGCGGTGCGTACAAACTCCGCCCCGGCGAGGTCGCCAAGCAGGCCCAGGCCGTCGCCGACGCCGTCGCCGAGCGCCTCGCCCCCAACGCGCACCCTGTCGCGATCGGTCCAGAGCACGTCGGCATGGCCGTGCAGACGCTGCTGACGATCTTCGACCGCGCCGATGGTGGCTTCGGGCGCGCCCCCAAGTTCCCCCAGCCCGTCTACGCCGAGCTCCTGCTGGCCGTCCGCGGGCACCTGAGCGACCCAGGCCAGCAGGCCGCCGTGGACCACGCCCTGACGATGACCCTTGACCGCATGGCCCTGGGCGGCATCTTCGACCACGTTGCCGGGGGCTTCCACCGCTACAGCGTCGACGCCTACTGGCTCGTGCCACACTTTGAGAAGATGCTCTACGACAACGCCCAACTCCTGAGCGTCTATGCCCAGGCGAGCGCACACTACAACGACCCGTTCTACGCCCACACCGCCCGCCGAACGGCGGACTATGTGCTCACCGAAATGCTCCAGCCCAGCGGCGCGTTCAGCACGGCCCAAGACGCCGAGGTAGGCGGCCGAGAGGGCCAAAACTACCTCTGGACCCCCGAGCAGATCCGCGACGCCCTCCCGCCCGACGATGCCACACTCGCCCTGGACATCTTCGGCCTCAACTCAGGCACCAACTTCACCGACCCCCACCACCCAAACGCCCCCGCCAGCAACGTCCTGCACATGAGCGCCCGGCCCTTGGCCCACGGCGTGCGCCTGGGCATGAGCGCCGAGCAGTTGCAACACCGCCTCGACGCGATCAACGCCCAGCTCTTTGCCGTGCGCCAACAGCGCCCACAGCCCCGCCTCGATGACAAGGTCCTGACGAGTTGGAACGGGCTGATGATTGCTGCCCTCGCCCGCGCAGGCCGCCTGCTCAGCCAGCCGCGTTACCACGCCGCCGCCGCCAAGGCTGCCGAATGGCTCCTGGCCCACCACACGCACCCAACCCTCGGCCTCATCCGCACCAGCCGAGCAATCGGCAATGGTGCCCACGCAACCCCCGGCCCCACCATCGCGGCGGGCCTGGAAGACTTCGCCATGCTCGCCGAGGGCCTCCTGGAACTCGCACGCACCGATGCCCGCTTCCTCCCACCCGCGCGCGCACTGCTCGACGACGCCCTCTCGCGTTTCGCCGACGGCAAGGGCAACCACCTGGACGCCCAACCCCAACCCGGACAGCCACCACTGTTCATCGCACCAAGAAGCACCTACGACGGCGCGATCCCCTCGGGCAACTCCGCCCTCGCCAACGCCCTGCTCACCCTCGCCGACATCACCGGCGAACACCCCCCCCGCGAACACGCCGCGGCGGTCCTGACCTCGATCAGCCACGCGGTCGCCGAGTCCCCCATCGCCACGGCCAACAGCACCCGCGCGCTCTTGCGCCTGCTGACTAGCGACGAGGCCACACTGCACAAGGCACAGCAGCGCGCCGGTGCCGTGGCTCACCAAAACCCCCTACCAGATGACCTGGGCATCCAGGTCCACGCCTCCGCCGACGAGGTCATACTCACCCCCGACCAACCCGCCGAGATGCACCTGCGCATCGTCATCCCACCGGGCCTGCACATCAACGACGCCTACGCCGGCGACGACTCGGCCGGCACCCTCACACCCCTGCGTGTCGCAATCACAGGCGGCACCGGCGTCGCCGTTTATGCCGACTATCCAAAGGGCAGCAAGGCACCCGCACGCGACCGAACCCCCGGCATCCACGAAGGCACCATCGACCTGCCCATCGCCCTCGAACTCACCGGCGATTGGACCGGCCACCCCGCACTCGCGGTGACATTCCAACCCTGCACCGACAACGCCTGCCTGCTGCCGCAGCAGATCACACTCGACGTCCACCTGACCAAGCCTTAGCCCGAGACCGGTTTCTGACTTTCCTCAACCCATCAGCTACGCCATAGATGTTCGCAGAAGGGGCAAAGGTGAGCGAAGGAACACGGTGCAAAGAACAGCGGTGATGCTTACTGCCAGCAAAACCACTCTCAGAAACTTTGCCACTGTGCCACTTCCCCTCTGCCCCTGGGTCTTCTGAGTAGATTCCCCTCAGGGCCCTCTGGTAGCTCTTGGAGTCAAACGCCTTTCCCTCCCCAACCCGAATGCCGAACTACCCCCTCTTTCACCGAGTATTGTTCGATCTCTCGCACCGTAACTGTCTATTGCCGCACCGGAGCCGAGCATGAACTTTGTCGCCCTCAAGATGCTCGTCGGCGACCGTGGCAAGTACTTCGGCATCGTCCTGGGCATCGCCTTTGCCGCCATGCTCATCACCCAGCAGAGTTCCATCTTCGTCGGGTTGATGACCCGCACCTTCGGCTTCATCAGCGACACGGGCTACCCCGACATCTGGGTCATGGACCCCAAGGTCCAGTTCATCGACGACACCAAGCCCATGCAGGACATCCGCCTCTACCGCGTCCGTGGCGTCGAGGGGGTCAAGTCCGCCGTGCCGCTCTACAAAGGCATCCTCCGCGCACGCCTGCCCAACGGGACATTCCAGAACTGCAACGTCATCGGCCTGGACGACGCCACCCTGACCGGGGGCCCACCGACGATGGTCCAGGGTGAGATCGCCTATCTTCGCCGGGCCGACGGGGTCATCGTCGACAAGGTCGGCGCCGAGGGCAGACTCGCACGACCCGTTCTGGACGACCAGGGCAAGCCCGTGCTAGACGACAAGGGCAAGCCCCTGCCCCCCATCCCCCTCAAAGTCGGCGACGTGCTGGAAATCAACGACAAACGCGCCATCGTCGTGGGCATCTGCCAGGTCCAGCGCACCTTCCAGAGCCAGCCGGTGATCTACACCACCTACTCCCGCGCGATCAACTTCGCCCCGCGCGAACGCCGGCTGATGAGCTTCATCTGCGTCGACGCCGCCACCAACGCCAACGACCCCCAAACCCCAGAGGCCAAGGCCGCAAACATCCAGGCACTCTGCGACCGCATCGAGCAGCGTACAGGCCTGCTGGCCCTGCCCGGCACGTCCTTCAGCTGGAAGACCGTGATGTACTTCATCAAGTTCACCGGCATCCCGATCAACTTCGGCATCGCCGTCGTCCTCGGCTTCCTCGTCGGGACCGCTATCGCCGGGCAGACTTTTTATCAGTTCACCAGCGACAACATCAAGCAGTTCGGCGCACTCAAAGCCATGGGCACCAGCAACTCCCGCCTCCTCGGCATGATCGTCCTCCAAGCCGTCGTCGTCGGCCTCGTCGGCTATGGCCTGGGCATCGGCGCTGCCGCCGGGTTCGGGTACATCACCAAAGGGAGCGAACTGGCCTTCAGGCTCCTCCCCGAAACCCTCCTGGTTACAGGCGTCGCCATCGCACTCATCTGCGTCCTGGCCAGCATGCTCGCGCTCGTCAAGGTCGTCCGCGTCGAGCCAGCAATCGTCTTCAAATAGGAGAGCGCCATTAGTTTCGACTGTCTTTTGCGCCAACACATGGACTGCATATCCAGTACGATCGAATACTTTTGGCACAACTTAGACGCAATATCGACAAAATTCCAAAAAATGATTGCTGTTCATTGGCTTTTGGTCATTCACTGAATATACTTCATCTGATCACCGACGATCATTCAATGAACACTGTTGATAGAAGAGCCCGTGAACGACTGGACGTGCAGGAGAAGATCCTCGGTGCCGCACGCGAGCTGTTCATCGAGCGTGGCTACCAAGCCGTGACGATGCGGCAGATCGCCGACGCCATCGAGTACACCCCCGGGGCGATCTACGTCTACTTCAAGGACAAGCAAGAACTCATGCTCGCCCTCTGCCGGCATGACTTTGCCAGCTTCGAGCAGGCCCTGCACGACATCGCACGCGATGAATCCAACCCGCTGGCCAAGATCAACAAGATGGGGGAGGCCTATCTGCACTTTGCCTACACCCACCCCAGGCACTATGAACTGATGTTTATGACCAAGTTCCCCCCCGGCGTGCAACTCTCCCCCGAGGAGATCGCCCGCCTGCAAGACCCCAACGTCAACGCCTATGCCTTTCTGGCCCAGTGTGTGCACCAGGCGATGAGCCAGGGCCTCTTCCGTTCCGACCTTACAGACCCGCTGCTGGTTACCCAGACCCTCTGGGCCGGGATGCACGGCGTAGCGACCATCGGGATCACCTTCGCCGAGGACCCCACCCTCAAACTCGTCAAGCCCCACCACAAGGCCTCCGCTGAGATGCGCCGCACGCTCCTGCTCGGGCTGGTGCGCGATCCGAGCCTCGTTGCACCCTTGTTCGCGCACGCGCGTGGCCCGGGGGGTGCACGATGACGCGCGTCGCCTTGCAGATGCTCTTTGGGGACAAGATCAAGTTCTTTGCCCTGATCATCGGCCTGACGTTCTCGGCCATGATGATCGCCCAGCAGGCGTCGATCTTTACCGGCTACGCCGGCCGGGCCGGGGCGTGGATACGCGACACCTCACAAGGGGACTTGTGGGTCATCGACCCGCAGATGGAGGTCTTCGTCGACCAGAAACGCATGACCGACACGCAGCTGCAGCGCGTGCGCTCGGTCGAGGGCGTGGCCTGGGCGACGCAGGTCTTTAGCGGCTTCCTCAACGCCCGGCTGCCCGACGGCACGATCCAGGCGGTGCGCGTGGTCGGCCTGGACGACGCAACGCTCATGGGCGGCCCGCCGAGGATGGTCAACGGGACATTGGCGGACCTGCGCCGCGACAGGGGGATCATGGTCAACTCCAACGACCTTGGGAATCTCCTCAAGCCCAGGCGCAAGCCCGGCTCGCCCGAGCTTGGCGTCGGCGACCGACTGGACATCAACGACAACGAGGTGGAGATCGTTGGGGTCTACTCGAAATCCGCCGAGTTTTTCTGGGAGCCCGTGGTTTATACCACTTTTAGCAGGGCGCTGAGGCTGGCACCACCCGAGCGTAAGTTGACGCAGTTTATCATGGTCAAGGCCCAGCCCGGGCAGGACCTGGCCCAGTTGCAAAGCCGGATCAACGCCGCGACGGGCCTCTCGGCGCACACCGGAGCGGAGTTTGCCCGGCTCACGACGCGCTACATCCTTATCCAGACGGGCATTTTGATCAACTTCGGCATCACCATAGCGCTGGGGTTTGTCATTGGGGTGCTCGTCTCGGGGCTGCTGCTCTACAGCTTTGTGCTCGAGAACACCAAGAACTTTGCGGCCCTCAAGGCGATGGGTGCGGGAAACCTGACGCTGGCGATGATGGTGCTGGTGCAGGCGGGTGCCGCGGGGGTGATCGGGTTTGGGCTGGGGGTGGGGGTGGCGGGGGTGACGGGGCTGGTGATGAGCGACTCGGGGTCGCTGGCCTTCCGGATGACCTGGCATGTGCCGGTCTTTACGGGTGTGGCGATCTTGATCTGCTGCTGCGTAGCGGCCGTAGTGAGCCTTGGGCGTGTGCTCAGGCTGGAGTTGTCGCAGGTATTCAAGGCGTAGCAGTCTGCGTAGTACAAGGTCAGCACCATGAGCACGGCAACAAGCAACCAAACCGCCGCCACGCGCCCAAGCCCCGGGGGCCTGGCGGTGCACTGCAAGGGCGTAACCAAGCACTTCGGCAAGGGGGACAGCAAGGTGCTGGCGTTGCGCGGGGTGGACCTGGAGATCAAGTATGGCGAGCTGATGATGCTTGTGGGCCCGTCGGGGTGCGGCAAGACGACGCTCATCAGCGTCATCGCGGGAATCCTCGACCGCGACGCCGGGGAGTGCACGGTCTTCGGGACCGACTTTGCAACCCTCAGCGGGGGCGCGCGGACGCGCTGGCGCGGGATGAACATCGGGTTTGTCTTTCAGCAGTTTAATCTCTTGCCGACGCTGACGGCGGCGGAGAACGTGGCCGTGCCGTTGATGATCCTCGGTGAGGGCCGGCACGCGGCGGTGAAGAAGGCCTACGACGTGCTGGCGACAGTGGGGCTGGCTGACCGTGGCAAGAGCCTGCCGAGCCAGCTCTCGGGCGGTCAGCAGCAGCGTGTGGCGATCGCGCGGGCGTTGATCCACCAGCCGAGGTTGATCGTCTGCGATGAGCCGACGAGCGCGCTGGACGCGGTAACGGGTCATACCGTCATGCGTCTGCTCAAAGGCGTGGCGATGGCGCAGGACCGCGCGTTGGTGATCGTTACGCACGACGCGCGCATCTTTGGGTTTGCCGATCGTGTCGCGAGTATGAACGACGGATCGGTGGTGAGCGTTGGGACAGCGGCGGAGTTGGAGGCGGTCCACAGGCACTAGCCACCGGCCTTGCCGCCGGTGTGGTGGCAGGCGAGGGTGGGTTTTGTGAGGATTTTCTATGTTTATTCGCAGCATTGTGATACCTGTGTTGGCGTTGGCGGGTGTGGGTCTGGCGGCCTACACGGCGGTGCGGAGCAATCAGCCGGTGGTGCCGGCGCAGCCTGTTGCGCCCCCGGCGGTCAGCCCGTTTGCCGGTCAGGTGGCCGGGGCGGGTATCGTGGAGGCGAGCACGCAGAACATCGCCATCGGGACCAACGTGCCGGGGGTGGTTACGCGAGTGTTTGTGAAGGTGGGCGACGTGGTGGTGGCGGGGACGCCGTTGTTTGCGATTGACGATCGCTCGCTGAAGGCGGAGTTGATGCAGCGTGAGGCGGACTTGCTCTCGAAGCGTGCGGCGTTGCGTGAGGTAGAGTTGAGGTTGGTCCAGCAAAGGGGCGTGCCGCGTGCCGAGGACCTGCCGCCGGTGGAGTCTCGCCTTGCGGAGTTGCGTGCGCTGCGTGAGGACGCGCAGAACCAGTTGGACAACGCCACGAGCGTGAGCGCAACGCCCGGTGCGATCAGCACTGAGGAGATGAACCGTCGCAAGTGGGCGGTGGTGGCATCGCAGGCGCGTGTGGTAACGGTCGAGGCGGAGTTGGCCAGGCTCAAGGCGGGGACGTGGCAGCCGGAAATGGACATCACCCGTGCGCAGATCGACAGCGCCAAGGCCGGGGTTGCGGCGGCGGAGGCCGGGGTGGCGGCGGTGCAGACGGAGATCGACCGCCTGACGGTCAAGGCCCCTCTTGACGGTCAGGTTTTGCAGGTGAACGTGCGTGCAGGGGAGTTTGCGCAGGCCGGCGCACTGAGCGTGCCGCTGATGCTCTTTGGGCAGACGCAGACGCTGCACGTTCGGGTGGATGTTGATGAGAACGACGCGTGGCGTATCAGGCCCGAGGCGCGGGCGCGGGCGAGCCTGCGTGGGAACAGCGCGTTGAGCACGGATGTTGCGTTTGTGCGGATCGAGCCGTATGTTGTGCCCAAGCGGTCGCTGACAGGGGATAGTTCCGAGCGTGTGGATACGCGGGTGCTGCAGATACTGTATTCGTTCCCTCGAGGTGCGATCCCTGTGTTTGTGGGGCAGCAGATGGACGTGTTCATCGAGGCGGGTGCGGCGGACGCGTCGACCCGGGGGAAATAGTTGGTGCGAGCGTGGTTGGAGTGTGGTGGAAGTGTTGTGTTGGCAAACGCGGCGGGGCTGCGGGAAAGCGGAGGCACAGTGGGTAGGACGAAGAAGTTGGCGCAGGGGGGTTTGGTTGTGAGCGTGTCGGCGTTGGTGCTGCTGTCGGGTTGCAAGGCCGTGGGGCCGGACTATGCCCAGCCGGAGTTGGCATTGCCGGCGGGGTGGTCAAGCCCGCTTCCGCCGCCGAGTGCTGATCAGGTGGAGCTTGCGCGTTGGTGGGGTCAGTTTAATGATTCGACGCTGAGCGGGCTGGTCGAGCGTGCGTTGGCCGGGAGCAAGGACTTGCAGTTGGCGCAAGCGCGTGTGCGTGAGGCTCGTGCGGCACGGGGGGTGGTGGCGGCCAACGACAAGCCGAGCGTGAACGCCGGGGGTGGGTACGAGCGGTTCACGCAGAGCGAGAACACCGGGTCGATCCCCCAGGGTGATTACGGCAGCGGGCGGGACTTGTACCAGGGCGGGTTTGACGCGAGTTGGGAACTGGACGTGTTCGGTCGTGTACGGCGTCAGGTGGAGGCGGCGGACGCGGACGTTGCAAGTGCCGAGTGGGGGCTGCGGGATGTGCGGGTCTCTCTGGTGGCGGAGGTGGCGCGGAACTATGTCGATCTGCGGACGTTCCAGGAGCGTCTGGTGATCGCGGCACAGAACGTGCAGACCCAGAAGGAGACGGTGGTCCTGACGGAGAACCGCCTGCGGGCGGGGTTGACCAGCGAGCTGGACGTAACACGGGCGCGTTCGCAGTTGGCGACAACGCAGGCGATTATTCCTGGGCTGGTTACGGGCGCGCGACAGGCGATGTATATTTTGAGCGTGCTGACGGGTCAGTCGCCTGGGGCGTTGGTGTCCGAGTTGGAGTTGGCGGGGCCGATCCCGGGTGTGCCGGCGGGTTTGCCGGTGGGTGTGCCGGCGGAGGTGGTGCGTCGGCGTGCGGACGTTCGCCAGGCCGAGCGTGAGCTGGCGGGAGCGACGGCGCGGATCGGCGTGGCGACGGCGGACTTGTACCCGAGTTTCTCGATCAAGGGCGCGATCGGTTTGGCGAGCAGCCAGGTGGGGACGTTCTTTGAGGGCAACAGCCGGTATTGGTCGATCGCGCCGGGTGTGAGCTGGAACGTGCTGGACTTTGGTCGCACGCGTGGGTTGATCAATGTGCAAGAGGCGCGTGTGGCCGGTGCGCTGGCGGTCTATGAGCAGAGCGTGCTGGTGGCGTTGCGTGAAGTAGACACGGCGGTGATCGGGTTGATGCAGCAGCAGTTGCAGACGGCATCGTTGAAGGAGGCCGAGTCGGCGCAGGCGCGTGCGGTGGAGCTGGCGACGAAACTCTATCGCGAGGGGTTGACGGATTTTATTAGCGTGCTGGACACGGAGCGGAACCTGTTTGTCCTGCAGGACCAAGCGGCCGAGAGCCGGGGGAAGGTAACGCTGCGGCTGATTGAACTATATAAGAGCCTTGGTGGTGGTTGGGAGGAGCCGGCGGCGGAGCCGGGGACTGCAGAGCCGGGGTCGGGGGCGGGTGAGCCTGGTGGTGCGCCGACGGGCAAGTAAAGCGGTGCGCGTGGCCTGGGGCTGGGCGGCGTCGCTATGCTTGGGCATGACATCGGCGTTGGGCGTGGTCAACAAGAAGCTTGGCTCATCGGTGCAGACTGCCGGGTGGCGTGTTGTTGTTGAGCCGGAGTATGCGGCAGACCGCTCGGACCCTGAGGGGAGGCGGTTTGTGTTTGTCTACCGCATCCAGGTGACCAACGTCAGCGGTGTGTCAGCGACGCTGCGTCGGCGGAGGTGGCTGGTGGTGGACGCGGTGGGGAGGCGGACGGAGGTCGAGGGTGAGGGTGTGGTGGGGCAGCAGCCGAGGTTGGCCCCTGGGCAGACGTTTAACTATTCGAGTTTCACGCCGATCGAGACGTCGTGGGGGACGATGGAGGGGAGTTACCAGTTAGAGACCGACGAGGGTGGGGTCTTTGAGATCGCGGTAGGGCGTTTTTATCTGGTGGCGCCGACTGGTCGGGCGGCGATGCCGGGGTGAGGGGTGGGGCTGCGGTAGGTGGAAAATACATTTGACCACAGAGAGACAGAGGCGCAGAGAAAGGCAGAGGGTTGAGCTTTGTTTTTCTGTACAACCTCTGGATTTCTCTTCTTTATTGCTGTGTTTCTGTGTGGTGAAATGGGTTTGCTACGCAGGTTGGAAATCTCCAAGACGTTGATCAGGGCTTTGGTTGCAGGTCGGCCGGTGGGGCTTTGGCGCTGGCGCGGGCGGCGAGTGTGAGCATGTTTCGGAACTCTGGGGTGTCGTCCATCGGCAGGACGTGCTGGATGATGGCTTGGGCGCGGGCGGGTTTGGGGGATGGGTCGTTGGGTGCGGGCAGGACCCAGGCGTACCGCCGGGCTGCTTCGAGGCGGGCGAGCCAGCGGTAGAAGTCGATCAGCTCGGCGTGGGGGGTTTGGTCCTTGCGGGCCTGGAGGTCGTTGGCGCGGTTGAGTAAGCGGACGGGGGCACGCCAGGGGTCTGAGGCGTTCTGGGTGGGGTCGTTGAAGTGGCAGAGGGGAAGGAGGCGCTCGTGAGCCTCGGCGTCGTCGGGTGGGATGATGATTTTGGCGTCGTCGCGGGTGAGGGATGCGTCGTAGAACTCGAGGTTGTGCAGGTGGTCTTCGATGACCCGGCTGAGGATGAGGTATTCGTAGATGCTTGCGTAGGTGCGCAGGTCTGTGCGGCGGGCCTGGGCGTCGCGCAGTGCGCGTAAGTGTGTGGCGACGGGTGGGTTGGCCTTGGCGAGCGCGTGCATCTCGGCGGCGATGGTGCTCAGGCGGGTGGGGGTGAAGGCGGGGTTGGCGGCGTCGCCGGCTTCCCAGAGCCAGGTGTAGATGGCCGCGGCGTGGAGGGGGCGGGACTTGAAGTTGGCGCGTGCTTCGGCAAGGACGGGGAGGATGTCTACGGGTTTGGCGGGGTCGGGTGCGAAGGGTTCGATGCGGTCGTTGCCCATGCCGGTGCCGGTGGTATGCAGTGGGGGTGGGAGTTGGAGTTTGACGAGTTGTGCGGCGCGGGTGTTGTCGTCTGAGAAGGATTTGGCGTTTTCGAGTTGGGAGGTTTGTACGGACCAGTCGAGGCGCTGGGCGAGGGCGAGTGAGCCGGCGAGGGTTTCGGGAGGGGCTTTTCGGCTGGGGTTGTGGGGGGCGACGATGGGCACCGGCTTGCCGTCGATGAGCAGGAGGGGGTCGAGGCCTGGCTGCATCGGCATGCCGGCTTGGATGAGCTCGGCGATGAGGGGTTGGTCGGTGATGTCGATGACGAGGGCGTGGCGTTCGAGCCAGGCCTGGGTGGGGATCGAGGCGAGCATCGCGCGGTTGGCTTTGACGTTTGACTGTGAGTTGCTGTACGTTACAACGAGCACCCGGCGTTGGGCGCGGGCAGTATCGAGCGCTTGCTGGAAGGTGGCGCGTGCGGCGGCGGTTTTTTCTTCTGGCGTTTGGCGGGCAGTGGGTGGGGTTGTGGGGGGCTGGGCGAGGGCGGTGGTCAGGAGGGTGCAGAGGGTGAGGATCGCGGTGATGGCGCGGGTGCGGAGGGGTGTGGGCATGTGGGATTATTCGCGGGGTGGGGGGAAGAAACTTTATTCCCGAGGCCCGGAGGATCCAGAGAGGGAGTCGCTCAGAGGACGGAGGTGTGGAGGTTTTCAGAGTGGTGTCGGGGGGATATCGGTAGGTGTTATGAATCTGTGGTGTGGGTGTTCAAAACTAGCTACGGAGGAGTTTTACCATAGAGGCGCAGAGGTACTGAGAAAGCAGGAGATTGGATCGGTTGCTTCTTGACACATCCCTGTATTCTTTGTGCTTCTGTGCCTCTGTGGTGAAAAAAATTTATTGAATTATTAGAACTTACCAATCCCACCGCTGCCTCTCGGTGCCAGAGCGTTCTGGTGGAGGGGTTCTAAGGCTGGTGCCGGGTTTGGCTGGCTTTGCTTCGGGCGGCGAGGCGGGCGAGGGTTTGGTTGGCGTCGGCCTCGACGGCGCGGGCTTGGGTTTCGCGGCCGAGGGCGCGGAGGAGCTCGGCGTGGCGGTTGAAGAGCTCTTTGCGGGGTGCGCGGGCTTGGTCGCGTTTGATCTGGTCGATCTCTAGTTCGCGGGCGCGCGTGAGGGCTGTGGCGGACTCGTCCCGGCGGCCCATTGCGCTGGTCAGCTCGGCGAGTTTGTACCAGCGGGGCATCGTTGGGTCGTGCTTGGCGGCTTGGGTGAGGAGTTGGAGGGCCTCGTCTGCGTTGTCGAGTTGCAGGAGCATGCCGGCGAGGTCTTCTTGGAGGTCCGGTGAGGTTGGGCGTTCAACGAGGCCCTGGCGGAGGATGGTGACGCCGGCGGGGATATCGCCGAGGGCGAGCATGAGGTTGGCGGCCGAGCGGATGGTGGGGATATCTCGTGGGTGCTCTTTGAGGCCGGCTTCGAAGAGGGCGCGTGCCTGTTGCGGTTGGTTGGCTTGGAGGTAGGTGGTGGCGAGTGCTCGGCGGAGTGGTTCGGTGCCGTGCCAGCGGTGCATGAGTTTGGTGAGGGTTGCTTGCGTCTGGGTTGTGGTAGCTTGGCGGAGGGTGTGGAACTGGAGGAGGCCGGCGACGAGTTGATCGTTTGGCTCGCGGAGCATGAGGGCGCGGGTGAGTGCATCTTCGGCGCGGGTGAAGTCTCCGGCGACGCTGTAGAGCCAACTGAGGCGGACGAGTGGGCCCCACTGTTCAAGCAGTGAGATGCCCCCCTGGTTGAAGGGGCGGAGCATGGTGAGGTGGTTGATAGCGGCGGTGGCGGCGGCTTGGTCGGCGGGCGTGGGCTTGTAGCCTTGGGTGAAGACGACCTGACGGGGCGTGGTGATTGCGCTATCGGCGAGTGTGCCGCGGTGGAGGTGGTAGTTCATCACGCCGCCGTGGGCGCCGAGTGCGAGGACGGCGAGGGTGGCGGCGAAGAAGGCGTAGCCAGCGGGTGTGATTCGGCGGTCGCGTTTGAGTTGGCGGAAGGGGCCGCGGACGTTGGCATCGCGGAGCAAGCGCCAGGATTTGTAAGCCATGAACGAGCCGACGGCGGCGATGCCCATGGCCATCAGCAGCGGGACGCTGTTGTACATGCTGCGGTATCCGATGACCAGGCCGAGGAAGAGGAGGGCGATGGGGATTTCTTCAGCCCAGGTGAGGTCCCATCGGCGTTGGTGGGCGAGTGTGGCTTTGGCGAGGGCGGCCGGGGTGGTGCGGGGTTTGGTGAGGATCGCGGGCTTGCCGAGGGAGATGTGCAGTGCGTTTTGTGGGCAGACGCTGACGCAGTCGAGGCATTTCATGCACCCTGGGTCGACGACGGCGGCGTAGTTTCGGACTTGTTCGTGGACGCGGATGTTGCTGGTGCAGACGGCGGTGCAGTGGCCGCAGGAGTTGCAGTTGTGGTCGACGCGGATGCGGAGTGGGCTGAGTTTGTCGATGGGGGTGAAGAAGCCGCCGTAGGGGCAGCCGTAGGTGCAGAAGGCCTTTGCGCCGAGGAAGTAGACGGTGGCGAATCCGCAGATGAGGAGGAAGGGGATTGCGACATACCAGGGTGGGAAGGTCTGCCAGAAGTCTTGGACGATGAAGGCTTGTGTGAAGCCGTGCATGGGGATGATCTCTCCGAGCCAGTGCGGGTATTCGCCGAGGTCGATGAGGCCGTTGGCGTTGGAGTCGTTCCAGAGCCAGCGTGCGATGAGGACTTCTCGGCGGAAGGTGGGCCAGAGGAACATGTAGATGGCGAGGATGAGTGGTGCCCACAGGAGCAGGCGTGTGCGCCAGGGCTTGGGGTGGATGCCGAGTTTTTTCATGCACCAGCCGCAGAGGTCTTGGAGGGCGACGACGTGGCAGGCCCACCCGCAGAAGAAGCGTCCGAAGATGAGGGTGGAGAGGATCGCGGCGGCGAACATGACCATGCCAGCGTTGACGCGGCCGGTTTCGAGGGTGAACATGCTCTCGCTTGGCTCGACGGGTGAGAGGGTCTGGCGGAGGCCGTCGCTCATGCCTGAGGTGAGCCACTGGATGATGTGCGCGATGATGACGAGGTGGATGAGGATCAGGACCGCCGCGCGGCGTGGGCCCTTGTTGCTGGGATTGATACGGGGGTTGGCGGTTGTGGGTGAGGTTTTGGGGACGACAGTCAGGGGTAGGTCGGGGGTGGGTGCACAGGAGTTTTGTGCGCGCCGCTGCGCGGGTGTAGAC
>JBKDDT010000007.1:0-45684 GCA_046339895.1 bacterium
CCGAGGACATGAACGCAACGCCTTCGACTTCGCCCTCGTCCTGACCGCCTGCAACCTCAAGAGAAGCCTGAGCCTGACCAACGCGGCGTAAGCCGCGGGACATCCCCGTTGACCGCTCTCCCCCACCCAACGCGATCACACGCCAGGCATCAGCCTCAGACCGTGGAGTGGGCATAGATCAGAGGTTCCTTCAGCAAATACCTCAAAGAAACGAACTTGCCCAATCGCCGCTGTTGTAAATAAGAGAGAAAACAGTAATGCAAAAAACCTCATGCTGACCTCCTTCGGTTAAAGCTGCAAACTGAGAACAACAAAAAAACAACAAAACTGGATGGTGTTGGAATCGCAGCGGCCAACCGGATACCGGCACCGGAAACGGGCCAAAAGAACTGATAGTTGCCTAGGCGGTCAAGATAGCCAGCCAGCTCTGGCGCATTATAAAAACCTGATCCCACTACCATTCTTCCACTCACGGGCCAAGATGGATCTTGGATAGGCCAAGCAAACTCCGTCCACTCCGGCACGCTCCCAGCCGCATCGAGCATTCCCCACGGCGATTGAACTGGGTACTGCCCTACGGGGAGATAACCATATATTCCCGCCCCCGCCTCGCCGATCCCCGGCAGACCATAGATCAATGGGTCGCCAGTCGGTGTGGGCGTCTCCCGCCACATGGAGTTGTTGAAATCGTAATAAGCCGCCCGATACCACTGATCTGCAGAAGGAATCCAGAATCTTGCGTTAGGGCTGTGCGATCGGGGTTCTGCCTGGCCGTCAGAGAACAACCGCAGGTCGTACGCGCCGCTGAGCACCGCGTCCATTGTTGGGAGCCGATCGTTGTGCAGATAGTTGCAGAACATCGCTGCCGTGTACCAAGATACCCCGTCGATGGGTAGGTTGTCCTGCCCCGCTGCAACCTGCCAACGCACGCCAGGACCAGAGTAACTAAGGTCTTCGACAAGCCCCATTGTCGGGCCTGATCGCACGTCAACACGAACAGCAGTTACAGCGGGCAACTGAGAAGGACGAGTCGAGAGCACGTTAAAAAAATCTACAAAGTCAGCGACCGTCACTTCAGTTCTTGAAATCCGGTAGTCAAAGGGGACTGCACCGAACCTGGGCGCAGTGCCGAAAAATGGATCGTATTGCGGGGCGGTCCATTGCTGACCACCACCCCTGACCGTCACAAACTCAAACCCCTGCTCCCGTGTAACCTCCACCCCCGCCGGCGCCGGCGGCAATGCCACCGGCTGCGCCCCCGCCCACCCCGCCGCCGCGAGCACCGCCGCGCACCCCAACCCCATCCTCACCACAGCCACCTGCAAGCGATCTTCCATGACGCACTCCTTGTATTTATTACATTGATCCCCGAGCAACCCGCCGGCAGACCGCCGGCACACCACGCACGCCGACAACCGTACGCACCCCCCCCCCCCCGTCAAGTCAAGCCTCCCCCGACCCCGGCGCAACCCCAACCGCACCACTCCAACGCACTTACACAACCACGCCACTTCCCCTACCGCACCCGGCTGCTAACCTCGACCAATCAAGTTCGTCCCAAGGAGCCGGCAGATGACGACCCCATCCACCCCCACCCACAACCACACCTTCGGGCAGCGTCTGCTCAACGGCATCGAAGCAGTCGGCAACAAGGTCCCCCACCCCGTTCTCCTCTTCCTCTTCCTCATCATCATCGTTGTCATCGCCTCGGCCGTGCTGCAACTCTTCGATGCCTCGGCCACGTTCGAGAGGATCAACACCGATACCCACCAGGTCGAGACACAGACCCAGCCCGTACGCAGCCTCCTCTCCGGCGAGGGCGTCCGCTTCATGTTCAGCTCCCTGGTCCCCAACTTCCTCGGCTTTGTTGCACTCGGGCAGCTCGTCGCCGCGATGCTCGGCGTCGGTGTCGCCGAGGAATCCGGCATGATCAACGCCATGATCCGCAAGCTCGTCGCCGTCGCACCACGCTGGATCCTCTGCTACTTCATCGTCTTCGTCGGCATCCAGTCGAGCATCGCCAGCAACGCCGGGTACCTGGTCCTGATCCCACTCGCCGCCGTTGCCTTCCGCAGCGTCGGGCGGCACCCCCTCGCCGGCTTGGCCGCCGGGTTCGCCGCCGTCGGGGGCGCGTTCAGCATCAACATCTTTATAACCCCCACCGACGCCGTGCTCGTCGAACTGACCAACGACGCCATCCACATCATCGACCCGACCGCCTCGATCAACCTCACCTCCAACGTCTGGTTCAACATCGCCTCTTCACTGTTCCTGACCGTCATCATCACCCTCGTAACCGAGCGCATCATCGAGCCCAGGCTCGGCAAATACACCGGCACCGAACAGGCCGACAATCCCGCCGACGCCAATGCCAAGGCCAAAGCCAAGGATGGTGCCGCCAACACACCCTCACCCGCCGACGAGGCACGCGGCCTCCGCTACGCACTCTTTGCCCTCCTGGGCGTAACAGCCCTCATCTGCCTGCTCACACTCCCGCCCGGCGCGCCCCTCCGCGACCCCGCCACCGGACAGATCATCGGCAACACCCCCTTCATGGACGGGCTCATCGCCATGATCATGCTCGTCTTCCTCGCCATGGGCACCGCCTTCGGCTTCGGCGCCGGCACCTTCAAAGACATCGGCGATGTCATCAAGGCCATGCACAAGACCGTCGTCGGCCTCAGCGGCATGATCATGATGCTCTTCTTCATCAGCCAGTTCGTCGCCTACTTCAACTTCAGCCGAATCCCCACCTTCCTGGCCATCTCCATGTCCGACACCCTCGAAGGGATGAATGTCGGACCCTTCTTCCTCCTCATCGGCTTCATCATCGTCATCGCAATCTTCAACATCTTCATGACCGGGGCCATCGGCAAGTGGGCCATGCTCGCACCCGTCTTTGTACCCCTGCTCATGCGCCTGGGCGTTGACCCCGAGGTCGTCCTGGCCGCCTACCGCGTCGGCGATTCACCCACCAACACCGCTACCCCCATGCTCTCGATGTTCGCACTCATCCTCGGCTTCTTCCAGAAGTACGACAAGAACGCCGGCATCGGCACCGTCTTCTCCACGATGATCCCCCTGGTCCTCTGCATGCTCATCTCGTGGATCCTCTTCTTCAGCGCGTGGTACTGGCTTGGCATCCCCTTCGGCTTCTAAGACCGTCGCGCGGGCTTCCAGCCCGTGCCCTTCGATTCCTGAAACAGCCTCTCAGCCCCCCCAAACCTCACCGCTCACCCTCCCGCACGCTCGTAAACGTCCGCACCCCACCGCTCCGCACGTACCGCACCTCACCCGTCCGGCTCTCGCTCCCGTCCGGCGAGACCAAAATCAGCACGATCGAATAACGGTCCCGAGACTGCACCGTCACCACCTGCTTCTGACTAAACATCTGCCCCCCAGGCGCGGCAAACTGCCCCACCAGCGTGAACACGCCCGTCGAGTTATTAAACGTCCCCGCCGAGGTGATCACGCTCGTCGAGAGCGTGTCCATCCACGTCGAGATAAACCGCTGCTGCGCATTGTCAAAGCCTAGGTAGCCAATCCCCGAAAACGCCCCGAGCGCGGGCATGTTCCCAGAATACTCCTGCCGAAGCCAACGCTTGCCCAGCGTCCAGGTCGTCGTCATCGTTCCCGTCGCCGTCGCCGGCGGCTCCCCCGGCCCGGTGTCAAACTTCCCCTCAACGCTCCAAGTGCCCACAAAGACGTCCAGCAACGCGTGCGCCGCCGAGGGCCGCGCCAGTTGCTGCCACACCGGCACCTCCCCCGACGCTCCACCAGCGTCGCTCTCCACGCCCGCGCCACCGTCAGCGCCCACGTTCATCTTGCCGTCGATTGCACCCTCACCGACAACGCCCTGATCCGCCAGACCACCGGCGACCCCACGCACCCCAAGGTTTTCATCCTTGCTCTTACCCCGCACCGGCTCGCTCGTCGGCAGCAGCTGCGCGATCGTCTCGCCGAGCAACCCCCAACGCCCCTTGCCCGCGCCCTGCAACGCCGGGGCACCCTTGGCCCGGCCAACCGCTGCACGCCCAGTTGGCGCGGACGCGCCCGATGCCGCCTTGGCCTGTGCCACCAGCAACTCCATCTCCCGCACTTCCTGTTCGATGGCATCGCTCGGCGTATCGGCGACAACCTGCAGGCCAAACGCCGCGCCAGGCCCGCAGGCCAACCCCAACGCCACGCCCATCAAAGGTGCGATAAAGATATCGTTGACTGATCGCATGGGTCTGCTCCCGATTCGTCCGCACGGCCATCCCGCGCCGACCCACCTCGCTTATCGGCCATCGACCACCCCTCCTGAAGCCACCCCACGCACCAATCTCTCTCTTTTCCCCCCTCAACCCACCCGCACCCACCCCCCCAGACCCCCAACTTCACCCGCGCCACGGACTACTCCACCAAACTCGACGGCCAGGCCGTGCTCGTCCAACAAGGCAGACAAGTTATATTCGAGCGCTACAACAACAACTGGCTCGCAGACGCACCCCACCCGCTCGCCAGCGGCATCAAAAGCTTCACCGGCGTCGCCGCGATGTTTGCCGTGCAAGACGGCCTGCTCACACTCGACCAGCTCGCCGCCGACACCCCAGAGGGCAGGGGCAGCGGTGGGGTTGGCCACCTCGAACGCACGACAATCACTGGAGATCAATAAATCCACCCCTTCATATCCGCACGCCCCCCGAGCGGGCACTATGCTCCCGCGTCGCCCACGCAGGAGGCACCCGTGACCATGATCCGAACAGAACGCTCCCAGGCTGGCTCGGCCGACACACTCAAGGCACGCTACCTCGCCGTGCTCGCCAACATCGACTCGGCTGCACGCCGCAGTGGCCGCACGGGCAAGGACATCCTGCTCGTGGCCGTCAGCAAGTACACCGGCTTAGACCAGATCCGCGAACTGGTCCAGCTCGGGCACCGCGACTTCGGCGAGAACCACGTCCAGGCCCTGACCCAGCGCGCCGCGGCCCTCGACGAGTTCTTCACACGCACCAAGGCGTTGCCCGTGCTCAAGACCGCCGCGGGCGATGCGCAGGCCCCGATCCGTTGGCACATGATCGGCCGCCTACAGCGCAACAAGGCCCGGCGTGCCGTCGAGCTCTGCCGGCTGATCCACTCGGTCGACAACGCCCGCGTTGCCGAGGACGTGCAGATCGCCGCCAACAAACTCGGCAAGACCACCGACGTGCTCTTGCAGGTCAACACCTCCGGCGAAGAGACCAAGACCGGCATCGCCCCCGCCGCCGTCATGCACATGCTCGACATGCTCGAAACCATGATCAACGTCCGCGTCCGCGGGCTGATGACCATGGCCCCGCACACCAGCACCGACCCTACCGCCGCCCGGCTGACGTTCATCCGCCTACGCGAACTCTTCGAGGAAGCACGCCGCATCGGCGCGGGGGGGGAGCATTTCAACATCCTCTCGATGGGGATGTCCGACGACTACGAGCTAGCAATCCAGGAAGGCGCCAACCTCGTCCGCATCGGCTCGGCAATCTTCGGCCCCCCGACGCACACGCCCGATGAGTCGGAAGAGTCCGACAGCGACGAGTGATCAGTGATGAGCGATGAGTCAATGGCCTTGCCGATCTCCACCGCTTTGCGCGGACCCCCACGGCGACGTTTACAGCCCCGATGCCGCGTCCTCCGCCGGGAGGGTCCAGAGGTCCACCCGACCCCGCCGAATGGCTCCTGAGCCATGCTGGTGCATCTCCACCTTTGATCACAACCGCGCGGAGTTACACGCACCACGATCGCCCACAAATTGCGCCCCGCTCGTCACTCCACCGTGACGCTCTTGGCCAAGTTCCTCGGCTTATCCACATCGTGCCCGCGTGCGACCGCGGCGTAGTAGGCCATCAGTTGCAGTGGCACCACCGCGAGCATCGGGCTCAGTGGTTCACACACGTCGGGGATGTACATCACGTCCTGGGCGTGCTTGTTGATCTCGGTGTCCCCCTCGGTGGCGACGGCGATGACGTGCCCGCCGCGCGAGCGCACCTCTTGGATGTTGCTCATCACCTTCTCGTACTGCCGGCCCTTGTTGGCGATAAACACGGCGGGCATCCCCTCGTTGATCAGTGCGATAGGCCCGTGCTTCATCTCCGCCGCGGGCATCCCCTCGGCGTGGATGTAGCTGATCTCCTTGAGCTTGAGCGCGCCTTCGAGGGCGGTTGGATAGTTGTACCCCCGGCCCAAAAACAGCCAGTTCTCGCGCTCGACGTACTTCTCGGTGATGCGTTTGATGCGCTGGCTCTGCTCAAGGATGCGTTCGATCTTGGCGGGGATGGCCTCCATCTCGCGCATCATGTCCAGGCATTGGTCGGCGCTCATGAAGCGCTTGCGTGCGATGTGCATGCTGATGAGGCTCAGGACCGTTACCTGCCCGATGAAGGCCTTGGTGCTGGCAACGCCGATCTCAGGCCCGACGCGGAGGTAGACGCCCGCGTCGGTCTCGCGTGCGATCGAGCTGCCGACGACGTTGACAACGCCGATCGCCAGCGCGCCGCGTTCCTTGGCCTCGTGCAGCGCGGCGAGCGTGTCGGCCGTCTCGCCGCTCTGGCTGACGGCCACGACGATGGTGTTCTCTTCGATGACGGGGTTGCGGTAGCGGAACTCGCTGGCGTATTCGGTGGTGCAGGGGATTTTGGCCAGGTCCTCGAGCATGTAGCGCCCGATCATGGCCGCGTGCAGGGCCGTGCCCTGGGCCGTCAGGATGACGCGCTTGGCCTTGGTCAGGTCCTTGGCAAACGCGGCCAGGCCGCCCAGCACGACGCGCCCCTCGCGCATGTCCATGCGCCCGCCGAGGCAGGCGCGGACGCTCTTGGGCTGCTCGAAGATTTCCTTGAGCATGAAGTGCTGGAAGCCGCCGAGCTCGATCTGTTCGAGTTCGAGTTCGAGCTGCTGGACCTTGGGCGTGAGGGCGGTGTTGTGGATGTCGGTGGTGCGGAAGCCCTCGCGTGTGATTTTGACGACGTTGTAGTCGTCCAGGTGGATGGCCCGCGCGGTGTGGGCGATGATCGCCGCACCGTCGCTGGCGACGACGTACTCGTTCTCTGAGCCGATGCCGACGAGCAGCGGCGAGCCTTTTCGAGCGCAGACGAGCACGTCGGGTTCCTTCTCGCAGATGACGGCGATGGCATACGCGCCGGTAACCTCACGCAGCGCACCCTGCACGGCCTTCTCCAGGTCGCCCTCATACAGCTCGCCGATGAGCATGGCGAGGACTTCGGTGTCGGTCTGGCTGTTGAAGGTGTGGCCGCGTTCTTGGAGGTAGGTTTTGAGGGCGCTGTAGTTTTCGATGATCCCGTTGTGGACCAGTGCGATGCCGTGGCGGTCGTCGGTGTGTGGGTGCGCGTTGAAGTCGGTTACACCGCCGTGGGTCGCCCAGCGCGTGTGGCAGAGGCCCAGCGAGCCGTCAAAGCCGGGCTTGCCCTCGATGGCGGCCTCGAGGTTGGCGACGCGCCCGATTTTTTTCTGCACGCTCAGCCGCCCATCTTGGATGATGGCGATCCCGGCCGAGTCATAGCCGCGGTATTCCAGACGCTTGAGCCCTTCGAGGAGGATGGGCCGAGCGACCTTGGACCCGATATAAGCAACGATTCCGCACATAGGAGCATCCTTGATCCAAAGGCCCGTCGGCTGTGGCCCAGGCCCGGTCTGGTTGATCTATCGACCGGCGGGGCGGGGGGAGTGGAGGTGGGCTGAGGTGCCGGGGGTGGTTGGGGGAGGATATGCGGGGGTGGATGGGGGTGCTTTCGGTGGGGTGGTGGTGGTGGATGCCCAGGTTGCCCAGATTGACATTGGAAGAGTTGATTTGTGCGGATTGTTGCACAAAGTGATGGAAAACCCTTGCCGGGTGGGGGTGGAGGGGGTAGATTGGTGTATCCATGTGCCCGGCCTAGTGGCCGGGGTGTGTGGAGAGTGGGCGGAAGCCCGAGGAGAGAGAGATGACTTGGAAGCAGTTTGCTGGTGTGGCCGCGTTTGCGGGGGTTTTGACCTTGGGTGGTACCGCTGCGCACGCGCAGTGGAGCGTTACCAACCTCCACCCTGCGGGCGCGACGTATTCCTATGCCTCTGCCGCAAGCGGCGGGCGGCAGGCGGGGTATCTCGAAGATTTAGGTGGAGTAAACCGCGCGAGCCTGTGGAGCGGCACGGCCGCCTCGTTGGTCGATCTACACCCGGCGGGATCGACGTTTTCCTTCGCCTATGCCATCAGCGGCGGGCAGCAGGCGGGGTATGCCTACGTGGGCGGGGTGTTCCGTGCGAGCCTCTGGAGCGGAACGGCCGCATCGTGGGTCGATCTGAACCCGGATCCGACAGGCTTTTCCATTGCTTATGCCATCAGCGGCGGGCAGCAGGCGGGGATTGTCGCTGTGGGCGGGGCGGTCCGCGCGAGCCTGTGGAGCGGCACGGCGGCCTCGTGGGTTGACTTGCACCCTGCGGGCTCGACCTATTCCGAAGTCCGTGCCATCACGGGCGCTCAGCAGGCGGGGTACGCGGTTGTGGGCGGGGTGTCCCGCGCGAGCCTGTGGAGCGGCACCGCCGCCTCGTGGATCGATCTCAACCCGGCGGGATCGACGTATTCCCAAGCCAATGGCATCAGTGGCGTTCAGCAGGCGGGGTTTGCTGAAATGGGCGGGATGCGCCGCGCCAGCCTGTGGAGCGGCACGGCCGAGTCGTGGGTCGATCTCAACCCGACGGGCTCGACGGAGTCCAGTGCTTACGCCATGAGCGGCGGGCAGCAGGTGGGGTACACCATCGTGCAGGGGATTGGACGCGCGAGCCTCTGGAGCGGCACGGCGGACTCGTGGGTCGATCTCCATGCCTACTTGCCAGCCGGATTCTCTTCTAGCGTTGCATCAGGCATCTCCAGCGACGGCGTGAACACGTATGTCGCGGGCTGGGGCTACAACCCAGTCACTAACCGCAACGAAGCCCTGCTCTGGACGCAGGCGGTGCCGACGCCCGGCGCGGTCGGGCTGTTGGGCTTGGGTGGGGTGGTGGCGGCTCGGCGTCGGCGCTGGAAATAACAAACCCTCGCGTCCCCGGCCAACGTCGGGGGCGTGGCTTTAGGGCGGGGCTGAGAGTGTACTTGGTCTGTGTAGTATCGAGGATGGGCGGAAGCCCGAGGAGTGAGATATGTCTTTGAAGCAGTTCGCTACGGTGGCCGCCTTCGCGGCCGTTGCGACCCTGACCGCCACTACTGCGCATGCGCAGTGGAGCGTTACCAACCTCAACCCGGCGGGATTAACGCAAACCGTTGCCTATGCCGCTGGCGGCACGCAGCAGGCCGGGTATGCCATAGTGGGCGACAATGACCACGCGAGCCTCTGGAGCGGCACGGCGGCCTCGTGGGTCGATCTCAATCCGGCAGGATCGACGGGTTC
Source organism: bacterium (assembly GCA_046339895.1). Classification (GTDB taxonomy): domain Bacteria; phylum Planctomycetota; class Phycisphaerae; order Phycisphaerales; family UBA1924; genus JAJTGZ01. Next base: position 9,396 of record JBKDDT010000007.1, read on the forward strand.
TCGTGCCTATGCCATCAGCGGCGGACGGCAGGCGGGGCTTGCCATAGTGGGCGCAGAGGTCCACGCGAGCCTGTGGAGCGGCACGGCCGCATCGTGGGTGGATCTCAACCCGGCGGGCTCTACGGGTTCAGCTGCCTATGCCATCAGCGGCGGGCAGCAGGCGGGATATGCCGTTGTTGGAGGGGCGGTCCGCGCGAGCCTGTGGAGTGGCACGGCCTCATCGTGGGTTGATCTCAACCCAGTGGGATCGACAGGTTCCTATGCCTATGCCATCAGCGGCGGACAGCAGGCGGGTTGGGCCGGAGTCGGCGCGCAGGGCCACGCGAGTCTGTGGAGCGGTACCGCTGCCTCGTGGGTCGATCTCAACCCGACTGGATCGACGGAGTCCATGGTCTATGGTGCCAGCGGCGTGCAGCAGGTGGGGTATGCCAGCGTGGGAGGGTTCGCCCGCGCGAGCCTGTGGACCGGCACGGCCGAGTCGTGGGTCGATCTCAACCCCGCAGGATCGGTCCTGTCCTTTGCGAATGCCGTCAACGACGGGCAACAGGTGGGCTATGCCAATGTGGGCGGGGTGGAACGGGCCAGTCTATGGATCGGCACGGCCGGTTCGTGGGTTGATCTGCATGCCTTTTTGCCGACTGGATTCCTACTTAGCCAAGCGACGGGCATCTCCAGCGACGCCGATTATACGTATGTCACGGGCTATGGCTACAACGCCCTCACCAACCGTATCGAAGCCCTGCTCTGGACACAACCCATCCCCACCCCCGGCGTGGCCGGGTTGTTGGGTTTGGGTGGGGTGGTGGCGCTGCGTCGTCGGCGTTCGAAATGACAAACCCCCGCGTCCCCGGCCAGCGCCGGGGCTGCGGCTTTGGTGCCGGGGCGAGAGTGTACTTGGTCCGGGCCGTGGCTAGTATGGGCGGAAGCCCGAGGAGAGAGAGATGACTATGAAGCAGTTTGGTAGGGTGGCCGCGTTTGCGGCCGTCACCAGCACCATGGCCTTGACCACCGCCGCGCAGGGGCAGTGGACCGTTACGAACCTCAACCCGGCGGGTGCGACGGTGTCCTATGCCTATGCCGCCGGGGGTGGGCAGCAGGTGGGGGAAACCCTAGTGGGCGGGGTAACGCGTGCGAGCCTCTGGAGCGGTACGGCCGCCTCGTGGGTTGATCTCAACCCGGCGGGAGCGCAGTATTCCCGGGCCCATGCCGCCAGCAGTGGGCAGCAGGTGGGGACTGCCACTATCAACTGGGTCAACCGAGCGAGCCTGTGGAGCGGCACCGCCGACTCGTGGGTCGATCTCAGCCCGGCGGGCGCGACGGATTCCAGGGCCTATGCCATCAGCGGCGGGCAGCAGGCGGGCTGGGCCAGTGTGGGCGGGAGGTACCACGCGGGCCTCTGGAGCGGCACGGCCGCCTCGTGGGTCGATCTCCACCCGGCGGGCTCAGTGGAGTCCTTCGCCTCTGCCATCAGCGGCGGGCAGCAGGCGGGATATGCCCGAGTGGGCGGGACGTACCACGCGAGCCTGTGGAGCGGTACGGCCGCCTCATGGGTCAATCTCAACCCGCTGGGCGCGAATTATTCCTATGTATTTCACATGAGCGACGGGCAGCAGGCGGGGTATGCCGGTGTGGGCGGGGTGAGCCGCGCGAGCCTGTGGAGCGGCACGGCCGACTCCTGGGTCGATCTCTCGGCCTTCCTGCCGACAGGATTCACCAACAGCTATGCCGAGGGCATCTCCAGCGACGGCGTGAACACATATGTTGCGGGCTGGGGCTACAACACCATCACCAACCGCAACGAAGCCCTCCTCTGGACGCGTCCCATCCCCACCCCCGGCGTGACCGGGTTGTTGGGTTTGGGTGGGGTGGTGGCGCTGCGTCGTCGGCGGGGTGTGGGGCGGTGAGGGTTTGATCGCCGGTGGTTTGGTGGTGGGATGGATCGACAGTGGATGTGGTGGGTTGGAAGTGGTCAACGCCACCTTCCTGCATTTCTCGGTGCCTCTGTGCCTCGGTGGTGGAAACTGTTTGCTGTGCAGGCTGGAAGCCTGCACCACCGGGGGAGAACCCCACCCCTGCCCCTGGCCGCCAGAACGTTCTGGGGGAGGGGTTCTGGGTACCCCGGATCTCCGAGCCGGGCGTCTTGCTCTTCGCATGGGCACTTGTGTGAGCCAACCCCACCCCTGCCCCTCCCCGCCAGAACGTTCTGGGGGAGGGGTTCTGAATTAGGACCACTGCCCCGAGGGGAGGGATGGGTTTATATGTTTTCCCCTGCCGCGTCGCGGAGGGTGTGTTCGCTGATGAGGTCGTAGCAGGTCGCCAGTAGGCCGACCAGGGGGAAGCGTGCGCCGGTGCTGGCGTCGAAGGGGCTTGGGCCGAGTCGGCGGAGGAGGGGGTGCGTGACGGCTGGGGGTTGCATGGAGAGGTCGAGGTCTTTGAGTGTGCCGGGTGCGGCCCAGAAGGTGTCGAGGCATTGTTCCAGGGGTGTGCTGGGCAGGTCGCTGATGCCGGGCAGGCGTGGGAGGTAGGCCGGGACTGGGCGTGTGGCGGGGGCCTGGCCGGCGATGGAGCTGCTTTTGGGTCCGGTGGCGGCGCGGCGGAGTCGGAGTTCGTCGAGGAGTTGCTCGCGGCCCATGCCGCGGAGTTGGAACATCAGGAAGGTGTCGATGCCCAGGCGTTCGCCGACGACGGCCATGACGCATGCGACGTGCTTGCACCAGCCGGGCCCGGCGGTGCCGCCTGGGCCGCACTGGCCGCACGAGCATGAGACCGTCAGGTCGGGCTGCTCTTGCGGGAAGAGGCGCAGGCGGAGTGGGCTAAAGAGGTCTTCGACGTTGGGTGGGACGTCGCCGGCGAGGAGGCCGGCGAGGTGGCGGGCCTCGTCGAGCATGGTGCTCAGGACCTTGTCCCACTGCTCGGGTGTGAGGACGGGGAGCGTTACGTGGACCTGGTAGGGGTAGGGCATGCGCCCTTGGACGTTGGCGGTGATGGTGCCTGGGGAGATGGATAGATCGCTGGTCTGGCCGCTGCGTGCGTAGGCGAGTCCCTCGGCCATGGCGTTGGCGGCGGCGAGGTCCTCGACGAGGCGCATCCAGCGTTGGGTGGCCCAGGCGTTGCTGACGGGGCCTGCTTTGCTGGTGAGTTTGATGCCGCCACGGACTTTGCGGGGGTGTGTGCTGGGGACGGGGGCGCGTGGGACGTACTGCCCTGGGAGCATGGGGCGGACCTGGGCGGCGGCCTGGAGGGACATGCCTGGGAGCTCGCCGCGGGTGTTGGGGGGTGTGGGTGGTGCGGGTGCGGGTGGTGGTGTGGGGGCTTGCGCCGGTTTTTTTTTGTCTGCGGCGGTGTGCTTGGGTGGAGTGGGTTTGGGGTTGGTCACGCTTGTTCCTCCACGCTGGCGATGGAGTCGGTCTCGACGGCGTCTGGGCGGAGTGTGAGCACCTCTCGGAGTTGGGCCAGGGAGAGCTCGGTGAGCCAGCCTTCGCCCGAGCCGATGACGCTGTCGGCGAGGTTGCTTTTGCTCTCGATCATCTGGTCGATTTTTTCTTCAAGTGTGCCGGCGACGACGAACTTGTGGACCTGGACGGTGCGTGTCTGCCCGATGCGGAAGGCGCGGTCGGTGGCCTGGTTTTCGACGGCGGGGTTCCACCAGCGGTCGTAGTGGAAGACGTGGTTGGCGGCGGTGAGGTTGAGGCCTATGCCGCCTGCTTTGAGGCTCAGGACGAAGATGGGTGCGGTGCCGTCGGAGCGTTGGAATCGTGCGACGAGTGCGTCTCGGTCCTTGGCGTTGGTGCCGCCGTGGAGGAGGAGGACCTCGCGGTCGAGTTCGTGTCGGAGCATGGGTGCGAGCATTTCACCCATGGCACGGAACTGTGTGAAGACCAAGGCCTGGCCCTCGGCGGCGACGACCTCGTCGAGCATCTGGACGAGGCGCGTGGCCTTGCCGGACCTGGCGGCGGGGGCTGGGCCGAGGGGGGCGACCGGTGCGCCTTCTTCGTCGAGGTCTTGGCGCAGGTATTGCAGGGGGTGGTTGCAGATTTGTTTGAGCTTGGTCAGGCCGGCGAGGATGACGCCGCGGCGTGTGATCCCCTCGGCGGCCTCGGCCTGCTGGAGCATTCCCTTGACGACCTGCTCGTAGAGGCTGGCCTGCTCGGGGGTGAGGTAGCAGAACTCTTTGCTCTCGACTTTTTCGGGCAAGTCGGCGATGACCAGTGGGTCGGTCTTGAGCCGGCGGAGGACGAAGGGCTGGACGAGGGCGCGGAGTTGCTTGCCGCGTGCGGCGTCGTTGAACTTTTCGATGGGGGTGGCAAAGCGGGTGCGGAAGTCGTGGACGGTGCCCAGGAGTGTGGGGTTGAGGAAGTCCATGATCGACCAGAGTTCGGTCAGGCGGTTTTCGATGGGTGTGCCGGTGAGGGCGATGCGGCGTGGTGCGTCAATGGCGCGGACGGCCTGGGTCTGCTTGGCGGCGGGGTTTTTGATGTTCTGGGCCTCATCGAGGGCGACGCGGTGCCAGCCGATGGTTTCGAGCTCGGCGCGGTCGCGGTGTGCGAGGGCGTAGGTGGTGATGACGAGGTCGGCGTTGAGTGCGGCGTCTCGGAGGGGCTGGCCGAGTTTTCGTTCGGGGCCGTGGTGGATGTAGACGCGGAGTGAGGGAGCGAAGCGTTTGGTCTCGCGTGCCCAGTTGCCGACGACGCTCATGGGGACGATCAGGAGGCTGGGGCCGAGGTGCGCGGGAGCAGCACCGGGGGGGAGGTTGGCCGCGGCGAGGCGTTCGTGCAGGAGCATGGCCAGGAGCTGGATGGTTTTGCCCAGGCCCATGTCATCGGCGAGGCAGGAGCCGAGGCCGAGGCGGTCGAGGAAGGCGAGCCAGGAGAGTCCCTTGACTTGGTAGGGTCGGAGGCTGCCGACGAAGCCGGGGGGTGCGTCGAGCATCGGCATGGTGAAGGATTTTTGGCTTTCGCTGGTGCCTGTGGTGGCAAAGATGCTCGCGGCCCAGCCGGTGGCCTCGATACCGGTGACGGGAACGCTGGCCGAGCGTGGATCGACGCCGTAGGCCATGCGTAAGGCGCGGCCGATCTCGATCTGGCCACCTGGGTTATCGCGGAGGAATCCGACGGCGGCCTTGATGTCCTCTGGTCGGACCTCGACCCACTTGCCACCGACGTAGACGAGCGGGCTTTTGAGCGTGGCGAGGCGTTGGAACTCGTCGATGCTCAGGGTGTTCTGGCCCAGTGAGATTTGCCACTTGTAGTTGACCAGTGCGTTGAGGCCAAAGTGAGGGCCGATGGGGGAGGCGCCGGGTGCGGTGGGTGTGGGGTCGATGGAATCGGGCGAGTCGAGTTTGAGTCGGACGCCCAGGCGAGCGGCGGGGGAGTCCCACCAGGTGGGTGCCAGGACGCCGAAGCCTTGTTCGAGGAGGAGTTGACGGTGCTCGCGGAGGAACTCGTAGGCCTGTTGGGTGGACAGGGGCAGTTGTGCCGGCTCGGCGTCGCCGAGGGCTTTTTCAAGGGGTTTGTAGACGCGTGCGGCGCGGCCGAGCTCGGCGAGGAGGAGTTCTTGGGGTGCGTCGATGCGTCGGCCTGCGACCATGGCGCCGTCGGTGGGGAGGATCCAGATATCGGCGGCGGCGACGGTGGAGGCGGGGTTCTCGATGGACTGCAGGAGCAGCTGGAGGTTCCAGGTGGTGGCCTCGGTGGGTTCGAGGACGCCTGGGATGTCCGGGAGGTTGCGTGGCTCGACAACCTTGAGGCAGAGCCTCCACCCGGCGTCGGCGGAGCGTTGATCGAGGCCGCCGATCCAGCCACGGACGCGTTTGAGCATGTCGGCGCGGCGTGTTCCCAGGGCGTTGACGGCGTCGGGCGTGCCGAGGAGGCCTGCGAGCCAGGTTACGTGGGGGTCTTGCTGGGCTTCGTCGGTGCCGGTGTTGTGGCGGTTGTCGAGTGTGTCGGCCATGGTCTCGCGGACCATGATGGCGCGGGCGCGGGCGTCGGTGGCGTGGACGAGGAAGTCTTCGAGCACGGCCCAAGCCTCGTGCCCGAGTGCATCGACGGGAGCGCGGGCGGCCGGTGGGAGGGCGCGGAGGAGAGCGCCTGCGCGAGTGGCGACGGCCTCGTCGGCGAGCCAGGGCTGCCAGAGGCCGCGGACGCCCCCGCCGAGGTCTTGGACGAGGGCGGGTACGAAGCGTTGCTGTGCCAGGAGCCACTGTGCGAAGTGGTCGGCGGCGATGAAGAAGTCCAGCCCGGGGCCGGGGACGAGGCCGTCGGTCTGGTGCTCGATGGCTTCGCGGACGGTGAAGGTCCCGTCGAGTGCTTGCAGCGACAGCGCGAGCATGTGCATGGGCAGGCGGATGGCCGGGACGGGGATAGCTTCGAGGAGGATCGGTGCGGCCTCGTGCTCGACGTGCCCGAGGGCGTGGGCGGCACGTGGGCTGGGTATCGGTATGAAGTTGCCCGACTCGGTCGTGTGCACGGGCAGGCGGAGGGTGATCTGGGCCTGCTGGCACCCGGCGATGGCGTCGGGTGGGAGGATGGGTGTGAGCAGGTCGACGAGGGCCTGGTGCGAGGCGGCAAAGGGGTGTGTGGGGGTAGGAGTAGGGGTGGTGGTCGGTGGAACTTCGGCCCAGAGGTGGAGGGCACCTGCGGTCCAGTTGGCGTGCAGCACGACGGTGGCCAAGGGGTAGAAGCTCCGTGCCTGGCCCGGTGTGGGCCAGGGAAAATGAAGGCGGTGGGACTCGAACCCACGACCAGCGGATTAAAAGTCCGCTGCTCTACCAACTGAGCTACGCCTTCGTGCGTGATCCATAAACGCAGCGACCCTCGGGCGCGGGAGTGTGCCAGCGAGCGAGGTTGTTTGAGCGGGGACATTAGGCGTTGTTGCGGCCTTGGGCTTGTGGCGTGTTTGGTTGGGTGCTTTGGGCGAGGCCGAGGTGGATGAGGCGTTGGAGCATTCGTTGCGCGGCGATGGCGCGGTGGCTGATGCGGTTTTTTTCTGATGGTGGTAGTTGTGCGCTGGTGCGTTGGTAGCCTGGTGGGAGGAGCAGGAGGGGGTCGTACCCGAAGCCGTGGCTGCCTCTGGGGACGTTGGGTGGTGTGCCGATGCGGCCTGGGAGTTCACCTTGGGTGGTTGCGAGGATTTGCTGATGGGGGCCAGGTGTTGCCAGGGCCATGGTGCAGACAAAGCGTGCGGAGCGTAACTCGTTGGGGATGTTTGCGAGGTGTTCTAGGAGTGTGGCGTTGTTGCGGTCGTCGCGTTGTTGGCGTGTGGCGCCGTCGTCGTGGCCGAGGGTTGCGTAGTGGGAACTGATGACGCCCGGCGCGCCGTTGAGGGCGTCGACGACTAGGCCCGAGTCGTCGGCCAGGGCGTTGTGTCCTGTGGCTTGCGCGTAGGCGAGGGCCTTGATTTTGGCGTTCTGGGCGAAGGTGGTGCCGGTTTCTGCGGGTTCGGGCAAGGGTGAGCCGGGGAGGTCGTCCAGGCCGAGCAGGCGGATGCCCGCCGGGGCGAGGATGGCGCGGAGTTCGAGGAGTTTGTGTGCGTTGGCGGTGGCCAGGACGATGGTGGTCATGGGAGTGGGGTAATGTTGGGTTCGATGAGCAGAGCAAGCAAGTACGTGCCTGGGCCTGGTTGTGCGTTGGTGCTCGCGGTGGCGTTGGCGTGCGTGGGGGGTTGCGCGTCTCCATTGCATGAGGGGAGCGGGGATGATATTCGCAAGAGCATCCTGGCGGCGCAGCGGCGTGAGCTGGCGGTGGTCAAGGAGCAGGGGAGCGTTCCGCAGTCGGTCAGTGCGGTGAGCGAGGCGATCGGTCTGAGCCCGGCGATTTTGGCGCAGCTGGAGAAGATCAGCGGGCCGGGCAGTTACGAGGCGTTGGCGTTGAAGCTGGGGCCGAGTTTGTCGGGCGGGGAGCTTGAGCGAGCGGACGTAACGCTCTCGCGGAGCGTGATGACGACGGTTGCGAACAACCTGACGGTGCAGTTTGCGAGGCTCGCGCCCGGGCTGAGCGAGGCGAGGCTCATCGCGGCCGAGTCTGCGTTTGATTGGACGCTCTTTGGCAGTTCGAGCCTCGCGCAGGTGGACCAGGCGCGTGTGCGGTCGAGTGCTTTCGACTCGCCGGCGGACCAGCGGCGTGAGGGGCTGCTGACGCTTGGTCTGCGTAGGCGGATGGAGTCGGGTGGTGGGTTGACGCTGCAGCAGTCGGTGCAGCGGATCGACAACAACTCGCCGAGGGTCAACAGCGACCCGAACCCATCCAACGCGGTGAACATCACGGCACAGATCGACCAGCCGTTGCTGCGGAACTTTGGCTCGGAGGCGACGCTGGCGGAGGTGCGTCTGGCGGCCAATGCCGACCGCGACGCGGTGCAGCAGCTCAAGGCGACATTGGTGCAGCAGGTTGGGGACACCGAGTCGGCGTATTGGGAGCTGGTGCGAGCGCACGGGGAGTTGAAGATTGCGCGGCGTTTGCTGGAGCGTGGGCAGGAGACGCGCGACACGCTGCGCAAGCGGCAGAAGTCAGCCGAGGACGTGCGGGCGAGCCAGCTTTCTGATGCGGTGGCGACGGTGGAGGCCAGGCGAGCGGACGTGATCCGTGCGGCTTCGTCGGTGAGGCAGGCCAGCGACAAGCTCAAGCAGTTGATGAACGACACGAACGCGCCTGTGATCAGCGAGGTGGTGCTGGTGCCGACGGATGCGCCGGTGGCCGAGGCGTTGACGTTCACGCTGGCGGACATCGTTACGACGGCGCTGGCCGAGCGTGCGGAGGTGCAGCGGGCGATCCTGGCGATCAGCGACAGCGCGATCCGCCAGCAGCTGGCCGACAACGCGCGTTTGCCGCTGCTGGACATGCGGTTGCAGGTGCAGGTGTCAGAGTTGGACGGGAACATCGACTCGGCGTATGGCCGGCTGATCGACACGAACTACGTCAACTACCTGGTGGGGCTGAACTACGAGCAGCCGATCGGCAACCGTGGTGCCGAGGCGGCGTATCGGGGGCGGATGATCGAGAACATGCAGGCGCAGTTGACCTATCGCGAGGTGGTGCAGCGGATTTTGCTGGAGGTCAAGACGGCGTTGCGGGGTGTGGTTACCAGTTTCACGCTCATCGAGCAGAGCCGGGCAACGCGGATAGCCGCGGCGGAGAACCTGCGAACGCTGGAGGTCGAGGAGAAGACGACGCAGAACCTCACGCCCGAGTTTTTGGACCTGAAGTTACGTCGTCAGCAGGCGTTGGCGAGCGCGGAGTTGTCGGAGCTGGCGGCGTTGACGGAGTACAACGCCGCGCTCGGGCGTTTGCACGCGGCGATGGGTACGGCGTTGAAGCGGAACCAGATACGCTTTGAGGTCGAGTCCAAGTGAGATTTTCTTTGATCTATGGCGTGGCCGTGCGGACGCTGGATTGGATTGTAGTGATATCTCGGCCCTTACCCCTGGGCTCTTGCTTATGTGCGGCATAGCCGGCATCTTGCGTGTGAGCACTCGTGGCGACGCGGGGGTGCGGCCTGCGCGTGTGGCGATCCCCGAGGCGTGGCTCGATGCGCTGGACACGAGCATCGCCCAGCGCGGGCCCGATGGGCGTGGGAGGTTTCGTGATCGGGGTGTTCGCGGCGATGGTGCGTCGGTGGATGTCGCGTTGGTGCAGCGGAGGTTGTCGATCCTCGACCACGCCGGGGGCCGGCAGCCGATGCTTGCGACGGATGGTGGTGGTGCGGATGTGGGTGGTGGTGAGTTGTTTCATGGTCGATCGGCGCCGGCGGAAGCATGGTGCGGGTACGAGCAGGTGCGCAGCGGGCGTGGGTTGGTCGCGGTGGTCTTCAACGGGTGCATCTACAACCACCGGGCGTTGCGTGCCCGGCTTGTGGGGGCTGGGCATGTGTTTGCCAGCGACCACAGCGACACGGAGGTGTTGCTGCACGGGTGGCGTGCGTGGGGAGCGGGGCTTGGGGGTGAACTGGACGGGATGTTTGCGTTTGCCGTGTGGGATCGTGCTGCGGGTGTGCTAGCGCTGGCGCGGGACCAGGCGGGTGAGAAGCCGATGTACGCGAGCGTCTTTGCGCACGATGGTGATGAGGTGCTGGCCTTTGGGAGCAGTTGCGCGGGCGTGGCACGGGTGATGCGGCTGGCGGGTGTGCCGGTGGTGGTTGATGCGGTGGGCGTGGGGATGTGGCTCAAGCACGGGTATTGGCCCCGGCTGCCGGTGAATATCTCGGAGGTTGTGCCTGGGGCGACGCATGTGATCTCGGCGGGGGCGTCGGCTGGGCACGCGCTGGCCAAGCCGGCGTGTGTGCTTGTGCCCGCCGGGTTTGGCAAGGAGCACGACCGTGGGCCGATCTCGGCGGCGGAGGTGCAGAGCCTGTTGCTGGGGGCGGTGCATGGCCGGCTGGATGCCGATGTGCCGATCGGGTGTTTTCTATCAGGCGGGGTAGATTCATCGGTTGTCGCGGCGGTGGCGCAGGCGGCGCTGGCGCAGTCTGGGCGGAGGCTTTTGACATTCCACGTGGCGATGCCTGAGAGCAGGATGGATGAGTCGCCGTATGCGCGGATGGTTGCTACGCACATCGGCAGTGAGCATGTGGAGTTGACGTGCAAGCCCTCGGCGGCGGGGGATTTGGTGGGACTGATCGCACAACTCGGGCTGCCGTTTGGGGATAGTTCCTTGTTGCCGACGCACTGGGTGAGTGTGGCGGCGAGGGAGCGCGTGGCCGTGGCGCTTGGGGGAGATGGTGGGGATGAACTCTTCGGCGGGTACCAGCGTTATCAGGCGAACGAGGCGATGGCGCGGGCGCGTTGGTTGCGGCCGGTGGTGCGTGCGGTGCCCGCCTGTGTGGTTGGGATGCTCGGCGGGAGTGCGGGGAGGGTTGCCACGGCGTTGCGGAACCATGGGTATGACGATGTGCTGACGATTTTCCGTACGCCGCAGGTGGAGGGGTTGCTGGGGGCGGGGCGAGCGCGGGAGTTGCTGTCGGCGGGGTACGCGGGGCGGGATGTTGGGGGCGATGCCCGGCACGATGACTTTGCGGTGTATTTGCCGGGGGACCTGATGCGGAAGGTGGACACGGCGAGCATGGCCGTGGCGTTGGAGGTGCGTGCGCCGCTGCTGGAGCGTGGCGTGGTTGGGCGTGCGCTGCGGTCGACGCTGGGGGAGGTTTATGCCGGGCAGGGGCGCAAGGGGTTGCTGCGGCAGGTGGCTCGGCAGATGGTGCCCGCGGCGGCGATCGACCGTAAGAAGATGGGCTTTGGTGTGCCGATGGGCCGGTGGCTGCGCGAGGACTTTGCCGGCCTGCGCACGCTGCTCAACGAACGCTTCAGCGAGGCCGACCCGTGGCCCGGGGTGGGCATCGACAAGACCGCAGCGATGAAGATGCTGCGCGAGCACGACGAACGCACACGCGACCACGGGCAACGGCTGTACATGCTGCTGGTGATGAGCCTGTGGGCGAGTGGGTTGGCGCGGGGGTGAGCGCGGGATGATCTTCGCACACGGGGCTTGGGGGTAAGAAAATAAGTTTTACTCTAGAGGCCCTGAGGATCCAGAGGGGGAAATCTACTCAGAGGACGGAGGGGCAGAGGGTCAGTGGCAGAATGGGAAAGTTGCAAAGTGGCAGAGTTTCTTTGTGGGTGGCTTTGGTGGCCGCAGGGATCATGCCCGGCATTTACTCCGCGTCCGTCCGCCAAGATCCGTACCCTTCGCGAACCACTTGTTTTAATGTTCTTGGCGTTGGCCAACCCCAGCCCTGCCCCTCCCCTTGGGGGAGGGGTTCTGATGCAGGAAGATCGGAATAAATTATTAGTTAATCGTCAGCGTCGGCGTGCGTTGGGGGGCTTTGAAGTCGCTGAGGGCGACTTGGCCTTGGAGGTTGGTGCAGAGTGTGTCCAGGGCGTTTGCCAGTGGGGTTTGGCCTTGGAAGTTGGCGCTCGGGTTGCCGAGGTCGCTGTTCTGGCGCAGGGCCATGGTGATAGGCACGGCACCGAGGAAGGGGACGCCGGTGCGTTGGGCCATGAGTTGCGCGCCGCCCTTGCCGAAGATGTCGTATTCTTTGCCGTCGTCGGCGATGAAGCAGGACATGTTCTCGACGACGCCGAGGATATCGATGTTGAGTTGCTGGAACATGCGTAACGCGCGGAGGGCGTCGTCCTGTGCGACGCGTTGGGGGGTGCAGACGACGACAGCGCCGGTGAGTTTGAGGAGTTGCGCCATGGTGAGGGCGACGTCGCCGGTGCCTGGGGGCAGGTCGATGATGAGGTAGTCGAGTTGGCCCCACTGTGTTTGCTCGACGAGTTGTTTGAAAGCGCCGTGGGCCATGGGTCCGCGCCAGATGAGGGGCTTTTCGGGGTCAACGAGTTTGCCGATGGTCATGGCTTTGATGCCGTGGACGTAGAAGGGCTGGAGCATGTTGCCCAGGAGGTTGGCCGCGAGGGCGTCGAGGCCGAGCATGGTGGGCAGGGACGGGCCGTAGATATCGCCGTCGAGGAGCCCGACGGCTTGGCCGCGCTGTGCGAGGCCGACGGCGAGGTTGACGGCGATGGTGCTTTTGCCGACGCCACCTTTTCCTGCGCCGACGGCAATGACGTGCTTGACGCCCGGCAGCGGGGGGGCCTTTTGCTGCTGCGGCTGCGGGCGGGGGGCTTGGGTGGTGGGGTTGATCTGGGGGAGTGGGACGGGTGCGGCCGGCTTGGGGGGTGTGCCGGGGGTGGTGTTGATCGGTTCGGTGGTCATGTTGCCAGAGTTTAGGGGTCCGGCGGGGTCGGGCTGGCGAGGATGTATACTTGGCTTGAGGGCGCACGAACCCGCACCTGCCCTCACTGGAGGCGATCGATGGCTGGAAGCTTCAACAAGGTGATCCTGCTTGGCAACCTGACGCGCGACCCGGAGGTGAAGTACACACCCTCGAACCTGGCGATCTGCAAGCTGGGGCTGGCCGTCAACCGGCGTTACACGACGGCGGACGGTCAGAAGCACGAGGAGGTGACGTTTGTGGATTGCGACGCCTTTGGGAAGACAGCCGAGACGATCAGCAAGTACCTCAAGAAGGGGCGGCCGGTCTTTATCGAGGGGAGGTTGAAACTCGACCAGTGGGAGAAAGATGGTCAGAAGTTCAGCAAACTCAAGGTGGTGGTGGACACCTTCCAGTTCGTTGATTCGGCCCAGGGTGGCGGCGGCGGTGGTGGTGGGGGAGGTGAGGTCGAGGGGGATGATGACGGCGGGCGGCCGCAGGTGAAGACGAGGCCAGCGGGTCGGCCTGCGCCGGCGGCGCCGGAGATCAGTGAGGAAGACATACCGTTCTGAGGTGGGGCGGAGGCGACGGCCCGCGACAGACGCGAACCTGTTTTTATAGGGGATTTGGCGTGGGCGAACCCACGCCTGGCCCTGCCCGGTGGAGGGGTTCGATTCAAGAGAATTCGTGGGTTTTGGTTTAGACTTCGATGACCATGGCGACGGCGTTGCCCCCGCCGAGGCAGAGGGCGACGACGCCGTGTTTGCCGCCGGTGCGGATGAGTTGGTGGATGAGGGTGACGAGGCAGCGTGCGCCGGAGCCGCCGATGGGGTGGCCCAGGGCGATGGCACCGCCTGCGACGTTGACTTTTTCTTCGGGGATGCCCGCGGCGTGGATGTTCTGGAGCAGTTGTGCGGCAAAGGCTTCGTTGAGCTCGAAAAGGTCGATGTCGGCCAGTTTCAGCCCGGCCTTGGCGACGACGGCGGGGACGGCCAGGCCCGGTGCGGTGAAGATGTCTTTGGGCGCGACGCCGCTGGTGTGGTAGGCGAGGACTTTGGCGAGGGGTTTGAGGCCGAGTTTTTCGGCTTTGGCGAGGGAGGCGACGGCGACGGCCGCGCCGCCGTCGGAGATTTGGGAGGCGTTACCGGCGGTTACGGTGCCGTCTTTCTCGAAGGCGGGTCGGAGTTTGGTGAGGGATTCGATGGTGGTGTCGGGTCGGACGCCCTCGTCGGCAGAGAGGCCCGGGGATTTTTTGTCGAAGGTTTGTTCGCCTGTGAGGGGCTGTATCTCGGCGGTGAAGTAGCCGGACTTTTGTGCCTGTGCGGCGAGGGAGTGGCTGCGGAGAGCCCAGCGGTCTTGTGCGTCGCGGGTGATGTTGTGCTGCTTGGCGGTGTGATCGGCGCTGTTGCCCATGAGGCAGGACTCGAACGCGCAGCGGAGGCCGTCGTGCTGCATGTGGTCCTCGAAGGTTGCGGGGCCGAACTTGGGCGCGCCCGCGCCGTCGCGGATGCGTGCGAAGTAGGGCGCGGCGGTCATGTTCTCGAACCCCCCGGCCAGGACGAGTTGGTTGTCGCCGGCCTTGATCGACTGTGCGGCGAGCATCACGGCCTGCAGGCCTGAGCCACAGACCTTGTTGATGGTCTGGGCGCTGGTGGTGTTGGGCAGGCCGGCTTTAAGCGCGGCCTGGCGTGCGGGGTTCTGCCCGAGGCCAGCCTGGAGGACGCACCCCATGATGACCTCATCGACGTGCCCGGCAAGGGCCTCGTCCTTGAGTTTGGGCGTCTGGGCGAAGAGGCCGGCGATGGCGTAGGAGCCGAGCAGGGGTGCGTGGACGCCCTTGAGGCCGCCGAAGAACCGGCCGACGGGTGTGCGCTTGGCGGCAAGGATGACGGGTGTGGAATCGGTGGGCATGGGGTGTACTCGTGGGGGGTGGGGGTGTCTTGGGGGGAGGTATTCATAGCCCGTCGGCTGGGGATGGTGGGGAAGTAGACACGCCGGCACGCGGGCCGGGTTGAGCGGGTTGGCCCGGGTGCGCCGGGTGGGTTGTCGGGACGCTATCCTCGGTTCCTATGGCAAAGAAGACAATCGCGCAGATCGAAGTGGCGGGCAAGCGGGTGCTGTGCCGGGTTGATTTCAATGTCCCGATCGATGAGGGGGTGATTGGGGACGATCGGCGGATCCGCGAGGCATTGCCGACGCTGCGGAGCGTGCGGGACCGGGGCGGAAGCCTGGTGCTGATGAGCCATCTGGGCCGGCCGGAGGGGAAGGGGTATGAGGCGGTCTACAGCCTCAAGCCCGTGGCGGCGCGTTTGGGGGAGTTGCTCGGGCGGTCGGTGCAGTTCCCGAGCACCGATTGCACCGACGCGGCGAGCTCCGCGGCGGTGGCGGCGCTCAAGCCGGGGGAGGTGCTGCTGCTGGAGAACGTGCGGTTTGCCAAGGGTGAGAAGAAGGGTGAGCCGGCGTATGCCGCGGCGCTGGGTGCGTATGGGCATGTGTACTGCAACGACGCCTTCGGGACAGCGCACCGGCAGGACGGGAGCATGTACGCGGTGCCCAAAGAGATGAAGGCGAACGATAAGCCGTGCGTTGCCGGGCTGCTGCTGGACAAGGAGCTGCGTTACCTCGGCGGTGCGCTGGCGAAGCCCGCGCGCCCCTTTGTTGTGGTGCTCGGGGGCGCGAAGGTGAGCGACAAGATCGCGTTGATCGAGAACATGCTGCCCAAGGCGGACCAGATTCTTGTTGGGGGTGCGATGGCGTACCCGTTCCTCAAAGCGCAGGGCAAGCAGATCGGCTCCTCGCGTGCTTCCGATGAGGACGTCGCGGCGGCCAAGGGGCTGCTGGACCTGGCGGGCAAGGCGCGGTGCGAGTTGTTTTTGCCCGAGGACCACGTCTGCTCGACGGTCTTTAGCCAGACCGAGGGTGAGAAGAAGATCTTTGACCACGCCATGGGCGAGGGGTTCATGGGCCTGGACATCGGGCCCAAGACGCAGGTGCGGTATGCGTTGGTGATCAAGAAGGCCAAGACGGTTGTTTGGAACGGGCCGATGGGGGTCTTTGAGTGGGCAAGTTTCCGCGTCGGGACGCAGATCGTGGCGCAGGCGATGGTTGAGGCGACCAAGGGTGGAGCGGTGTCGATCGTGGGTGGTGGGGACAGCGCGTCAGCGGCGGAGATGCTGCACCTAGCCGGTGGGTTCTCGCACGTCAGCACGGGTGGTGGTGCGAGTTTGGAGATGCTCTCGGGCAAGCCGTTCGCGTCGGTGGAGTTGCTAGACGGGGCGTGAGTGGGCTGCTGCGGGCGTGAGTGGGTGGCGCGGGCGGATTTGGGTGGCGCGGGCTTCCAGCCCGCGCGGCAAGGCAATTCACCACAGGGTCACAGGGGGCATAGAGAAAGGGAGAAGCCTTGCGTTTGTCTGTCCAGCAAACCCATGCATCTCTCTTCTCTGTGCCCCCTGTGGCCCTGTGGTGAAATCTGTTTCTGTGCAGGCTGGAAGCCCGCGCCACCTTGAGAGAACCCCACCCCTGCCCCTCCCCGCCAGGGAGGGGTTCTGAAGGGGATAGGGGTTAGAGATTTTTCCATGCCGCTGGGACGTTGCCGTGCTCGGCTCGGATGGTGGATTTGATCCCGCCGCGGCCTTTGAAGTGGGCGATGACCTGGAGCCAGGTTGGTTTGAGTGTTCGTGCGAGGTCGTCGCGGATGGCGTTGGTCACGGCCTCGTAATAGATGCCCTGGTTGCGGAAGGATTGGTAGTAGAGTTTGAGGCTCTTGAGCTCGACGCACCCGTGCTTGCCGGCTTTGGTTTGTGAGGTGGCCGGCTGGTAACGCAGGACGATGGTGGCAAAGTCCGGGTGCCCGGTTTTGGGGCAGACGCTGGTGAACTCGTCGGAGGTGTGCTCGATGACAAACGGCAGGGCGCTGGGGGTTGGGAAGGTTTCCAGGAGTTTGCGGTCGGGCATGGGTGAGTGTAGTTCGAGCGGGCAAAGGGGGTGGGCGGGTATGCTGTGGGCGTGCGTACCGGCCCGTTCATCTGGCCCCCGAGACCGACTGAGGCGGCACCTCTTGGGGGTTCGGCATCCTCGGCGGGGAGTGGTGTTGGTGAACAGGTTGGCCGGCTGCGGGGCCTTGCGCGTGTGGTGGAGGATGAGTTTCTGGATGTAACGAGCCAGCCGCTGGCCGATCGGTTGGTTGGGGCGGGCCTCGGTGTGGATGCCGGTGGTGCGTATTGCTGGCGGTGCGGGTACAGCATCGGGGTGTTTGAGAGTGATGGTGGGGGGTGCGGGCGTTGCCGGGGGATCAGGCAGCCTTGGGGTCAGACTGTGCGTCTGGGGGCGTATGTGGGGGTGTGGGCGGGGTGCGTGCATGAGGTGAAGTACACGCGGTTTGGGCAGTTGGGTCATGAGTTGGGTGTGCTGCTGGGCCGGCGGCTGGGGCAGCGGTTGATGGATGCCGGGGTGGATATGCAGCGGGTGCTGGTGGTGCCCGTGCCAACGAGTTTGCGACGGCGTTTGTCGCGTGGGATTGACCACCCGCGTGTGATTGCCGGGGGCGTGGGCAGGGGGCTGGGTGTGGGGACGGGCGTGCGTGTGCCGGTGATTTCTGTGCTCGGTCGCAAGCACCGGCCGAGCCAGACGAGTTTGCCGGCGTCGGAGCGGCAGGTGAGCGTGCGTGGGACGATGTCGGTGTCGAAGGCTTCGGGGTGGTGGGTGCGCAGGTGCAGGCCCGGCGTGGAGCGTCGCCTGCGTGCGGGTGCGACGGTGGTGCTGGTGGATGATGTAACGACGACGGGCGCGACGCTGCGGGAAGCCTGCCGGGCGCTGCGGGTGTGGGCGAAGTCGGCAGGGCTGGGGCAGTTGCAGGTGGTTTTGGGGGTGGTGGCGGTGACTGAGGAGCGCCGGGGTGGGGTTGAGAAGGGGCCCGATGGGTTTTGATTGTATTTTGTTAGGATTTGGTGGTGGTGCGGATGGTCAGAAGGTTGCGCGGGGGTGAAAACGGGAAGATTTTTGTGGTCAAGTTTGTGGCGTGGGCTTGACGTGGTGGGTGGATGGGGTATGATCCCCTCCCACGCACAAAAGTATCGACGCGGGTCGAACAATGTGCAGGGGCCTGCGTAACGCGGGTCTGATGTTTGAAAAGTGAGCAGTTGGGTCGTCCGCGAGGTTGTGCGGCTCGGCAACGGGGTCACGCCCGGGCTTCTAACCGAGGCCAGCCGAAGTCGAATCCAAGGTGTCTGCTTTCACAGGCAGACAGCTGGACGCAACTCGTGACGATATTTAGAAAGTAACCCTTTTTAGTATCTTGAGTTCAGCAAAAAAGACCGCCTTCTAGCCGAGGGCGGGGCCTGTGGCATTTCGGGTTCAACCGGGGTGTTGCAGGAAAGACCGGCAGTTCATGAAGAATGACTGTTCACAGGTCATGCTCTCGTTTCGCAGCTTTCTATGGGCTTTTGCCTGTAGTGCAACGAAAAACAACTGAAGAGTTTGATTCTGGCTCAGACTGAACGCTGGCGGCGTGGCTAAAGCATGCAAGTCGAACGGGCCCGCAAGGGCTAGTGGCGCAAGGGTGAGTAATGCGATCGAACGTACCCCGAGGTGCGGGATAGGCAGGGGAAACCCGGCATAATACCGCATGATGTCTACGGACCAAAGGCTTGCTGCCTTGGGATCGGCGATCGTCCTATCAGGTAGTTGGTGGGGTAATGGCCCACCAAGCCATAGACGGGTAGCAGGTGTGAGAGCACGGCCTGCCACATCGAAACTGAGACACTGTTCGGACTCCTACGGGAGGCTGCAGCGACGAATCTTCCGCAATGGGCGAAAGCCTGACGGAGCGACGCCGCGTGTGGGATGAAGCGGCTTTGCCGTGTAAACCACTGTCAGGAAATAGAAACACTGATCATTTCCAAAGGAAGGGGCGACTAACTCTGTGCCAGCAGTCGCGGTAATACAGAGGCCCCGAGCGTTAGTCGGAATTACTGGGCTTAAAGGGTGCGTAGGCGGACCGTTAAGTGTCGTGTGAAAGCCTGCGGCTTAACCGCAGAACCGCACGGCAAACTGGCGGTCTTGAGGAAGGTAGAGGCGGGCAGAACGGTTGGTGGAGCGGTGGAATGCGTAGATATCAACCGGAATGCCGAAGGTGAAGACAGCCCGCTGGGCCTTTCCTGACGCTGAGGCACGAAAGCGTGGGGAGCAAACAGGATTAGATACCCTGGTAGTCCACGCCCTAAACGATGTACACTGAGTCGGAGCGGCTCTGACGCCGTTCGGACTGTAGAGAAATTGATAAGTGTACCGCCTGGGGAGTACGGTCGCAAGGCTAAAACTCAAAGAAATTGACGGGGGCTCACACAAGCGGTGGAGCATGTGGCTTAATTCGAAGCAACGCGCAGAACCTTACCTGGGTTTGACATACATGGATTAGCAGGTGGAAACATTTGTGAGGCCCGCAAGGGTACAACATGAACAGGTGCTGCATGGCTGTCGTCAGCTCGTGCTGTGAAGCGTCGGGTTAAGTCCCTTAACGAGCGCAACCCCTGTCGCTAGTTGCTAACGCGTAATGGCGAGGACTCTAGCGAGACTGCCGGTGTCAAACCGGAGGAAGGCGGGGATGACGTCAAGTCCTCATGGCCCTTACATCCAGGGTTGCACACGTGCTACAATGGTGCGCACAAAGCGAAGCAAGGCCGCGAGGCGGAGCAAATCGCAAAAAACGCACCTCAGTTCGGATTGCAGGCTGCAACCCGCCTGCATGAAGCTGGAATCGCTAGTAATCGGGGATCAGCTACGCCCCGGTGAATGTGTTCCTGAGCCTTGTACACACCGCCCGTCAACTCATGGAAGTCGGTAGCGCCCAAAGCCGCCACGATTCAGTGGCGTCTACGGCAAGATCGATGACTGGGAGTAAGTCGTAACAAGGTAGCCGTAGGAGAACCTGCGGCTGGATCACCTCCTTTCTAAGGGATTCCTTAGACCAGACCATCAGAGCGATCTGATACTGGTTCGTCAGCATAATCTCGTCTGAAGACCGCCCGTCGGGACTTCAGATACCCGGCACGCAAGTGCCGGTCAAGCGACCCAACTGCTCTACTGATAACGGCAAGGCCCGGTGCGCAAGCATCGGGCCTTGTCTTTTTTTGGACCCATCACTTTCCACTCCTCATCTGATCTTTCGCACCTCTGCCCGGGTTCCAACCGATCCCCAACTGCCAGCCGTCGGGGGTGCAACGATTGGGCAGATGAACTCACCCGTGCAGACACTCTTTGACGACCAGGCACCAAGGACGATCCGGGTCCTCTTTGCCCGGCTACTCCAAACCCCGATCGGCGCGATGCTCGCCCTGGCCGATGATGCCGGGCTGCGGGTGCTTGACTTTGTTGACCGCCGGGGGCTTCCTCGGCAGATCGGGACGATCCGGCGTGTGCTCGCGTGCGCGATCGTGCCGGGGGCGCACCGGTACCTCGACGCCGTCGAACAAGAACTCCGGCTGTACTTTGCGGGCAAACCCTCGGCGATCACCTCCACCTCGCAGCAGGCCGGTCTGGAGGCCGAGGTGGGGGGGATTGTGCTGGCCCCGATCGGGCCGGGTGGGACGCCGGGGGGCTCGGCGTTTGAGCGTGCGGTGTGGGCGGAGTTACGGCGCATCCCGAGCGGGCAGACGCGGAGCTATGCCGAGCAGGCGCAGGCAGTTGGGAAGCCGCGGGGGGTGCGTGCCGTGGCGAGGGCGAATGGGGAGAACTTCCTGAGCCTGATTATCCCTTGCCACCGCGTGATCGGTTCGGACGGCTCGATGAGGGGCTACGGCGGCGGGGTCGCCCGTAAGCGGTGGCTGCTGGAGCATGAGGCGAAGATGGCCGGGGTGAGCGTGGCGGGGCTGTTTGCTGGGGTTGGAGCGGGGGAATAGGTGTGGGTGGGTGCGCGGGCGGGTATGGGTGGAGCGGGCTTCCAGCCCGCGCAGCAAGATTAATCACCACAGGGCCACAGGGGGCACAGAGAAAGGCAGAGGGCTTGGGTTAGTCTTTCCTACAAACACCTGCATCTGCTCCTCTCTGTGCCCCCTGTGACCCTGTGGTGGAATCTGGTTGCTGTGCAGGCTGGAAGCCTGCACCACCGAACCCCACCCCTGCCCCTCCCCTCGGGTGAGGGGTTCTGATGCAACCGCAAACCACTCTGACACTGTCAGCGGAACTTGTCAAAGTTCCGGCGCGAAGCCGCGGCGCATGGTGTTTTCGCAGATAGCGCGTGGGACGACGAAGTGGTGGAGGTAGTTGTCGCCGCCTGCTTTGCTGCCGACGCCGGACATTCCGAAGCCGCCGAAGGGTTGTCGTGCGACGAGTGCGCCGGTGATGCCTCGGTTGATATAGAGGTTCCCGACGCGGAAGGCGCGTTTGGCGAGTTCAAGGTGGGCGGGCTTGCGGGTGTAGACGCCGCCGGTGAGTTTGTAGGGCAGGGCGTTGGCGATGCGGAGGGCGTCGTCGAAGGTGTGCGCGTGGAGGATGGCCAGGACGGGGCCGAAGATTTCTTCGCGTGCGAGTTCGTGCGTTTGCGGGACGTTCCAGAAGATCGCCGGGGGGACGTAGTGGCGGCCGGATGCGGCGAGGGCCGCAGGGAGGGACAGTTGGTGGTTCGGCAGGCCGTCGGCCTTGGCGCGTTGAATAAACCCATTGATTTTGGCGGCGGCGTCGGCGTCGATGACGGGGCCGACGTCGGTGCCGGGGTGGGCGGGGTCGCCGATGGTCAGGGCGTTGGTCGCCTCGACGAGGCGTTGGCGGACGTGGGTGATGGCGGGGCCGTTTGGCCCGGCGGGGTCAACGACGATGAGGCGCGAGAGTGCCGAGCACTTCTGGCCTTGGAAGGCGAAGGCCGAGTGCCTGGCGGCGAGGACGGCCTCGTCGAGGTCGGCGCTAGTGTCGAGGATCATGGCGTTCTTGCCACCCATCTCGCAGACGACGTGCTTGACGTGGGTCGGGTATGCCGGCTCGGCTCGGAGATCCGAGGTACCCAGGAAGGGCGATGGTGGCGCCGAGGCGTTCAAGATGTCTAGGCCGACGTCGCGTGAGCCGGTAAAGGCGATGAGGGTGGTGCGTGGGTCGCGGACCAGTGCCGCGCCGGTGGTCTGGCCGGGGCCGGGGCAGAGTTGGAGGATGCGTTTGGCGTCTGCGCCGATGGCCTGGTGGAGGATGTCAGCCATCACCTTGGCGATGCCGGGCGTTTGCTCGGCGGGCTTGACGACGACGGTGTTGCCCGTAACGAGCGCGGCGACGGTCATGCCGCAGCAGATGGCCAGGGGGAAGTTCCAGGGTGATATCACCACGGCGACGCCGCGCGGCTCGTGGAGCTGCTCGTCGAGCTCGCCGACGAACCGGCCGATGCGTTGGGGGAGGAACATCGGCAGGGCCATGCGGGCGTAGTACTCGCAAAAGTCGATCGCCTCGCAGGTGTCGGCGTCGGCCTCGCGCCAGGTTTTGCCGGCTTCTTTGACCATGATTGCGCTGAGCTCATCGCGGCGTGCGCGCATGGCCGAGGCGGCACGGATGAGCACCTGGGCACGCTCCTGGATTGGCCGTTGCCGCCAAGGCTCAAACGCTTGGGCAGCGGCGTCGATCATTCGTTTCGCGTCGGCGGGGGTGTTGTCATTGGCCACGGCGGGCACGCGCGCGTCGGCAACGGCGCGGGCGAAGGCCTCACGCGTTGCTTGCTGTGCAAAGTCGCGGAATGGTTCGTTGTAGAACGGGCGGAGCGTCAACCCCGGGGCGTTTACGCTGGGCGTGAGCATGTGCCGTTCGGGGGCGCGGGCGAGGTTGCTGGCCGAGGGCTCGGCGGTTTTGATGGTGTTGGCGTCGCCAGTTGCTGGGCCCGGTGTGGGGAAGGCGTGCTCGTGCGGGCTGGCGAGCAGTTGCGCGGGGTCGGCGTTGTCAAGGAACCCGGCCTTGAGCCAGCTCTCGTTGCTGGTGTTCTCCAGCAGCCGGCGGACGAGGTAGGCCATCCCGGGGATCATCTGCCCGACGGGTACGTACTCGCGGACGCGCAGGCCCATCTCAGCCGCGGCGTGCTTGAGCTGGTCGGCCATGCCGTGGAGCATCTGCAGTTCGAGGGTGTTGCGTGGCAGCGAGCGTGCCTCGCACCCGGCCAGGGCCGAGGCGATCGAGCGGGCGTTGTGGCTGCCGAGTGCGAGTTTGACGCCTCCCTCGCCGGGTGCGCGCGGGGTGTGGTCTAGGAGGATGCCGGCCATGCGCTCGAAGCAGGCGTCGGTTTGTTTCTTTGTTGGCCAGACGGGCGTGGGCCAGCCGCGCTGCTCGGCGTTGATGGTCTCGTAGTCCCAGTAGGCACCCTTGACCAGGCGCACGGTTACCACCCGCCCGGCCTGCTTGGCCCACCGGCAAATCCGCAGCGCATCGTCGGGGCCGCTCTGGAGGTATGCCTGCATCGCCAGCCCACCCTCAAAGGGCACCTGCGTGCAGCAACGCTCGAAGAGTTCCAGCGTCAGGCCCTTGAGCGCATACTGCTCCATGTCAAAGTTGATGAAGACCCCTTTGGCGTGCGCGGCGTGCAGGATCGGCACCAGGCGTTTGATCAGGTCCTTGATCGAGCCTTCGGTGTCGATCGCGTCGCAGCGGGCGCTGAGCGCGCTGACCTTGACGCTCACGTTGGTGCGTGGCACGGGGCCGAGGTGGTCGCTCTCGAGGCGCGTGTTGGGCTTCCACCCGGCGACCTGGGCGGGCAGGTTGTTGATCAGGTCGAGATACTTGGCCTGGTAAGCATCGGCCTCGGCATCGCTCAGGCACGCCTCGCCGAGGAGGTCGACGCTGAAGGCGATGCCGTCGTCCCAGAGGGCACGCAGGTTGGGCAGTGCGCTGGCCGCGTCGGTGCCTGCGATGAACTTGCCGGCCATTGATTCGATCTGCTTTCGGATGGTGCCCACGGCCAGGCCCTTGGCGAGTTTGCCTGCCGAGAGTGCCGCGGCGATCGGCGCGGGGACCGTAACGCCCGGCTGGGTGAGGTAGTCTTGCAGGTGGTCGTAGATATCCTCGGCATCCTTGAGCACAGGGAAACAGTCGACGAAGCGGAACATTTGGACCTTGAACAGCGGGTCCTTCATGCTCCAGTTCATCAGCGCGTCGGAGTAGAACGCCGAGGAGAGCAGGCCGCTCTTGTGCCTGCGCGCCAGCGTCAGCAGCTCGGTGCCGAGTTGCACGATGCGCTCTTGGCTGACCTGACCCGCAGGCGCGGCGGGCGGGCCCGCAACGGGTGCTGGGGCGAAAGTTGTGCTCGATGCGGATAACTTTTTGCCTAACCAACCCATGTGCCATGCCCTTTGCCGGTGGTGCTAACGGTCAACCGGTCGCGTGCCCGATCGTGCCTGGGCACTGTAGAGGTGCGCTGGCTCGGCGTGGGCAACTCAGCCCCGCTAGCGTTCGGGGTTATCACCCAGGCCCTTGTCATCACGGTCGGCACCTTTGACGGCGTGCACCGCGGGCACGCGGCGCTGGTTGCACGCGCACGCGAGATCGCCTCGGCAATGCAGGGGCGGGTGCTGGCGTTGGTCCTGGACCCGCACCCATTGACGGTGCTGCGCCCCGAGGCCGCCCCCGCTCGGCTGAGCACGTTTGCGCAACGCCGGGTGTGGCTGCACGAGGCCGGGGCTGATCTGGTCGAGCGTATCGACCCGGCCGGTGGCGTGCTGGCCCTGTCGCCCGAGGCGTTTGTTGATCGCGTGATAGCCGGGTATGGGGGTCTGGGCCAGGTGCGGGCGTGGGTGGAGGGGCCAGACTTTCGCTTTGGCAAGGCCCGCGCGGGGGACAACGCGCTGCTGGCGCACCTTGGGGCAAAGCTTGGCTTTAGCGCCCAAGTCATCGAGCACATGGGTGTGGCACTGAGCGACCAGAAGATCGTCCCATGCCGGAGCGACACGATCCGCTGGCTGCTGGGCCACGGGCGCGTCTTTGATGCCGCGGGTGTTTTGGGCCGGTGGTATGAGTTGCCCGGCACAGTCGTCCCGGGCGACCGGCGCGGTCGGGCCATCGGCGTGCCGACGGCGAACGTGCGCACGGAGGTTGCGCCGCCGGTGCCGGGTGTATATGCCGCGTTTGCGAGGCTTGATGATGCGCGCGTCTTTGTGGCCGCGGTGAACGTCGGGCCGCGCCCGACGTTTGACCGGCCCGCAACGATCGAGGCGCACCTGATCGGCGCGAGCGCCACTCAGCCAGACCAACCTTGGCGGGCTATTGAGGGCCTGGAGGAGTATGGGTGGGGGGTGTCGATCCAGTTCCTCTCGTACCTGCGCGACACGATGCGGTTTAGCACTGTTGCCGGCCTGCGCGAGCAGCTCGGGCGGGATATCCAGCGTGCCCAGCGCTCGGCGAGCCTTCTGGCACCATCACCAACGCCCACCTGTGGACCAAGACCATGAGCGACTACACATCCAACGCCACCCCGCAAGCAGTTGCCGCGTTTATCAAGGCTCAGACCTCGCTGGTCATCCTCACGCACGCCAAGCCCGACGGGGACGCGCTCGGCTCAGCGTTGACGGTGCTGCGCGTAGCCGAGCACATCGGCATCGATGCCCAGGCGTGGTTCGTTGGGCCGTTCCCGGCTTGGCTCGGGTTCTTTGCTGGCTCGTCTGCCGTGTGCAAGCTTGGCGGTGATAGCCCGAGCATCCCCGACTTTGACCCCAGCGGGATCGTGATCGTTGATACCGGCGCGTGGTCGCAGCTCAAGCCACTGGACGCGTGGCTCAAACCCCGCACCGGCCGGGCTGTCGTCATCGACCACCACCTGCACGGGCAGGGTGATGTCGCACACCTCCGGCTGGTTACACCCGCCTCGGCCAGTTGCACCGAGGCCCTCGCGCCGGTCGTCGATGAACTGCTCGGCGTGCCGGGGCGGGCCTCGCTGCCGATTGATATTGGCACGCCGATGTATCTCGGGCTGGCGACGGACACGGGTTGGTTCCGCTTCAGCAACACGACTGCGGACACCTTCGAGCTCGCCGCTCGGCTGGTCAACGGGGGCGTCGATCACCCGGCGATCTACCAGGCCGTCGAGCAGCAGCAAGCACCCATCCGCCCGAGGCTTTTGGGACAGGCCCTTGCATCGCTGACGTACGAGCACGGCGGTCGCGTCGCCGTGATGGCCCTGCGCGATGCTGACATGCGAGTGCTCGGGGCCATCGGGGAGGATACCGGCGGCTTTGCCGAGCCTGTGCTGGCGGTGCAGGGCGTGCAGGTCGTTGCCACGCTCACCGAGATGCCCGCGCAGCCCGACGGGACCCCGCTGGTCAAAGTCTCACTGCGCAGCAAGCCCGGGCCAGAGGCGATCGATGTCGCGGCCATCGCCAACAAACTCGGCGGCGGCGGGCACGCCCGCGCTGCGGGGATCAAGCTGCACCTGCCCTTGCCGGAGGCGATCGAGGCGATCACGAGCGCCTTGGATGGTTATCCCGGACCTCCGGGCCGGGCGGCTACCCCCTAACCCACCTCACCCGCGCATGGCCGCGAGCAACTCCCTCGGTTGCCGCCTGAGCAGCCCGAGGGCGGCGGGCATTGCCGCCAGCAGCGTGATTGCCGTTACCGTCAGCACCGACCACCCGATGGCGTCCCATGGTGGCCGGATCGGTAGTTCGATGCCGATCGACGAGGCGGTAACGTTCTGCCCCCCCCAGGCCCCTTGCAGGCCCAGTGCCGTGCCCAGGATGGCGGCGGCGATGGCAATGAGGAGCCCCTCGCCGAGGATCAGCCTGGCGAGCATCCCGCGTGAGCCGCCGCTGGCGCGGATGACGCCGAACTCAAAGGAACGCCCCCGGACCGAGGCGATGATGACGTTGGCGACGCCGAGGCAGGCAACGAGCATCGCGCCGACGGCCACGAGTGCAAAGACGCGCAGCGCGCCCTGGATGGTCCCTCGGATCTCCGCCTTCATCGCCACGGCCGTGCCACCGGCGAGGATGCCCGTGCCGGGCAGGTTGCGGATGGCCCGCATGGTCTCCTCGGCGTTCCCGCCGGGTGTGAAGGCGATCTGCACGAGGTTGATCGCCTCGCTGCCGAACCGGCTGCGCAGGTCTGCGCGCGTTCCGAAGACGGAGTTGACGGCCTGGTCGACGTAGTTCTCGCCGATATCAAAGAACTTGCTTGCGATGTCCAGGCCAGGGCTGGTTACGACGCCGACGATTGTAAAGTCGTGCCCGACGCCGTTGTGCGTCAGCGTGATTTTGTCGCCCAGGCCCATCCCGCGCGTAACCATGAACTCGCGTGCGACAAGCACCGCGCCGCCCGCTTGGAGGGCTGCCGAGGCTGTTGCTACGTCCCCCTGCAACCATTGCAGTTTGGTCATCGCAAAGAAGGGCTCGGGCTCAAAGGCCAGGAAGGTGGTGCGGTACTTGGTCAACCCCTCGATCCCAAAAGCGTCGGTGCCGACGTTGAGCAGCGTGATGGCCGTCGCCCCTTGCACGCCGGGCACCTGACGAACCCGCTCGGCTAGGTCGGGCTTGAGGTTCAACCCGGTAACAAACGCGTCGGGGAACTGCACACCCTCAAACCACCTGTCCAAGATCCCCCGCCCGTTGGTCCAGATCGAGACCATCAGCGCAAGGCCGAGCATCATCGACCCGGCGGTCAACCCCGATCGCACCGGCGTGCGCATCAGCCCGCGCGTCAGGAGCACCCCAGGCACCCCCAGCACCCGCGCCACCACGCCGCCAAGCAACCACGAGGCCGCGAAGGTAACTGGGATCGAGAGCAAAAAATAACCCGTCAAGAGCGAGGGCGCACCGATCGGTGCATAGAGCCAGAAGAACCCGCTCGGGTCGCTGGGGCGGTGCAGCACGATCAACGCCTGCACCATCACCAGCGTGGCGCCGGCGAGCAGGCAGATCACAATCGTTCGCCCGCGCACAGGGCGCGCACGCGAGGCCAGCCCCGCCATCGGGCTGACGCGCGACGCCGCCCACGCGGCATACCCCGCACCACCCATCCCCGCCAGCACCGACCCGACCACACCCGCGGCAACCCCGCTCAGTGAGAGCACAAACCCCGCTGGCAACTGCTCGGGGAACATCTTGACGAGCACCCACGAGCCGATGATCCCCGCCGGCACGCCGACGCACGCGCCCAGCAGCCCGACGATCGCGCCAGTGAGCAGTTCACCGGCTGCCAGCTGCCCGCGCGTGGCCCCGACGGCACGCAGGATGGCCAGCTCGCGCAGGCGCTCACCGACGGCCGAGGTCATACCCGTTGTGATGATGAACGCGCTGGCCAGGAAGGCCAGGATCGAGGCGAGCGTCAGCGTTGAGTCTCCGCCGCGCTGCCTGGCGTAGTAGCCCGAGGTGATCTTCTCCGTCGGCTGCAAGAGCAGCCCCTTGGGCAGGGCGGCCCGGCGATCTGAGACGACCTGCTCGGCGCCCCGGCCCGGAGCGAGCAATACGTCTACCTCGTTGACCTCACCGGGGCGGTCGACCGCCGCGCCTATGACGGCGATATCACCATAGACCGGCAGGATGTTCTTGAACAACCCCGACAGCGCCGGGGGCTGCGCGATGCCGACGACAACCAGCCGCACCGGCGAGCCGAACCGCTGCACCTCAAGCACATCGCCGACGCTGGCGTGCAGCTGCTCGGCCACGCGCTGGTCGAGCACAACCTCACCCGGCGCACCCTTGGGCGGGGTGCCTGCCATGAGCCACCGCCCCGCCGACAGTTTCAACGGGCGCAGGGCCCCCTCGGCAACGGGGTCAACGCCATAGGCGATCACCCGGATGCTCCGCGCCGGGCCGCCCTCTTTGCCCAGCGAGAGGGCCAGGCCATCGACCAGCCTGGGTGCAACGAGCTTGGCCTCGGGCCAGGCCCGCGCCGCACGCACGACCTCGAGGTCAAAGCCGACCTTCGCCGGGTTGACGATCCGTACGTCCGCCGCGCCGACCGCAGCCAGGACGCGCTGGTTCAGCCCCTCGTTGAGCGAGGCGATGCTGCATCGGATCGCCACCACGAGTGCGGCACACAATGCCACACACCCGACGAGCAGCGCCGTCCGCCCCCGCCTAGCCAATAAGTTGCTGATAGCGAGCCGCCACCAGGGAGGCATTCCCCTTTGCGCCGTCATCGTGTTGCTCCGGAACATCAAAGAAACCGGTGATCGCCCCGTCTAAGAGCACGAACACACGCCGGCAGTGTGCCGCCGCGGCTGGCTCGTGGGTAACCATCACCACCGTCGTCTGCTGCTCGCGGGCGACGCGCCCGAGCAGCGACCAGAGGGCCTCGGCGTTTTTGCTGTCCAAGGCCCCGGTCGGCTCGTCGGCGAGCACCAGCGCGGGGCGGTAGAGCAGCGCCCGCGCGATCGCCACGCGTTGCTGCTCACCGCCCGAGAGTGAATCGGGCCGGTGGCTGGCCCTGTGGCTGACGCCAAGGCTCTCGAGCAGCTCCATCGCGCGGGCGCGGATGACCGCCGGGTCGTCCCCGCCCAGCAGCCCGGGCAGCTCGGCATTCTCGACAGCCGTCAGCGTCGGCAGCAGGTTGAAGGCCTGAAAGACGATCCCGACCCGCCGCCGGCGGAAGTTGGTCAGGGCACGCTCGCTGAGCCGGTCGATCCGCTCGCCGCCGATGGTGATCGTCCCGCCGTCGGGCTTGTCCATCGCCCCGAGCAGGTGCAGCAGCGTGGTTTTGCCCGAGCCGCTGGCGCCCATAATCGCATAAAACCCCGGCCCGTCGATCGACATCGACGCCCCGCGCAGGGCCTGCACCACCCGCCCGCCGGTGGTGTATGACTTGTAAATATTGTCAATGTTCAGCATGAGGTTCGCATCGCAGGCCGCAGAGGGGCAAACCGTATGGCCCCCGCCCGCACAACGCAACCGGACTTGTGCAAAGCCCCGCCGATGCAGAAGCCCGCGCCCCCGGCTATCCTCGCAGCGTATGGATATCCCCAAGCCCGACTTCGTAACCGCGCAGTTCCTTGTCAATGCCGCGACCATGGTGATCGTGGTGCACATCATCCTCGGGTTTGTCGGCATCGCCCTGTGGCTGGAACGCAAAATCTCCGCCTGGATGCAGGACCGCATCGGCCCCAACCGCGTGGGCCTTGACCTGGGCCTGCCCGCGCTGGCCCTGCTGGGCAAGCAGGACTACAAACGCAAAAACCCAGGTATCCGCGGGCTGCTGGGCCTGGGCCAGTCCGCCGCCGACGGCATCAAGATGCTCCTCAAAGAAGATTTCATGCCCAAAGGTGCCGACAAGGTGATGCACTTTGTCGCCCCGGGCCTGGCCGTCGTCCCGGCTCTGCTCGCCTTTGCCGTGATCCCCTGGGGTGGGCAGTGGAATATCTCGCAGTTCACCATCCCCTTGTTGGACTGGGTCGTGCCGGCGCAGACGGTAACCGTCGCTGCGGCGAACATCTCCATCGGCATCGTCTACGGCCTGGCTGTCGCCGCCCTTGGGGTCTATGGCCTGGCGCTCGGCGCGTGGGCCAGCAACAACAAATACTCGTTCCTAGGCGGCCTGCGCGCCACCAGCCAGATGCTCGCCTATGAAATCCCGATGGGCCTGATGTTCTTGGTCGTCCTGCTCACCGTCGGCAGCTTGATGCCCACGGACATCATCAAGTACCAGGTCCAGCACGGGTGGCTCATCGTCGCACAGCCCCTCGCGGCCGTCATCCTCTTCATCGCCATCCTCGCCGAGACCAACCGTGCGCCGTTCGACAACGCTGAGTGCGAGAACGAGCTTGTCGGCGGCTACCACACCGAGTTTAGTTCGATGCACTTTGGCCTTTTCTTCCTGGCCGAGTATGCGCACATCATCACCGGGTGCGCACTGTTTAGCGTCTTGTTCCTGGGGGGGTACCACCTCCCGTTCATCCCCGCCCTCAGCGGCGTGCCCGCCGAGAGTTTCTGGATCGTGCTGCTGAAGTTTGCCGTGCTCTTCGGCAAGGCCGTGGCACTCGTCTGCTTTGTCATCGCCATCCGCTGGACGATCCCACGGATGCGTTTTGACCAGATCATGCAAGTCGGCTGGCAGGGGTTGATCCCTATCTCGCTGGCATTGGTCCTGGCCACCACCCTTATGGTCTTCTTCGGCCTGACGCTCTGGTGGCAACTCGCTTTGATCAACATCGCCCTGGGGTTATCCGTCATCGTCGTCCAGGGCATCCTCCCCGCCACGGCCAGCAACAAACGGATCCCACTGGCTGGCTCCCGCTACAGCCCACTGGTCCAAGACGGCCCAGTGATCACCCGCCCAACCCTGCCCGCCGCCCTGGCCGACCACCCCACGCAAACCCTCACGCCAAGCTCGGCGGGCTAATCCTGGGGCAGGCTTCCCAGCCTGCCTATTCCCGGTGGGGCAGGCTTCCCAGCCTGCCTGAGTCTCTACTGCCCCCCCTGCACCAACCCCTGGTCCCACCCGCGCACATCCAGCACCACACGCCCCGGCTCGACCTCCCACGGCAACTGCGGGCGCGGCCAGCTTGCACGTCGGCCAGCACCGTCAACGATCGTCCAACCCACTCGCACGCTCCCGTCTGGGTCGATCACCTCCGCTGGCAGGTCCACGATCACCGACCAACGCTCGGCACCCAGGGCAAACCTGCCGGTCGCCTGGCCCGCGGGCAGGCTCGTCAACTTCCCCTGGCTTGTCGCCGTCGCCACCAGCGTGCTCCGGCCTGGGGTGCCGATGTAGACCGCCACGCTCTGGCGGTCCTCCGGCCCGGCCAGGGGAGACTCAAAGACTAGTCTCACCTGCCCAGTCTCCGGGTCCACCATCGCCAAACCCGAGGCACCCAAACGGGGGTTTGGCACGCCGAGCTGGAAGCCTGCCATCGTCCAATCCTCCACCGCCGGGCCGATTGGCACCCCAGGCGGGCGCATCGGTACCGGGCGTAGGGCCAGGTTTGCCGGGAGTTCGGCGTCGCCGAGCTGCACGCGCATGCCCACCCCCTCTGCGGCGGCCTGGGCCATGCTCTCGGGGTCGGGCTGAGGGCGGTCCTGTCGCAGGGAGATGCTCAGGGTTTGCCCTTGCCCCTTCTCCAGTGTCGTAAGATCTGCTTTGACAAGCACTTGCGTATCATCGGGGGTGATTTTCGGGACGGCTGACTTGCCGAGGGTCAGGACCCCTAGCCGGCCCATGGGTTGGTCTGTGTTCCCGTCGCGCCCCCCGGCGTCGTCGATCGTCCAGACCACCCCGTCGGGGGCGCCTGCTGTGCCAAGCCAACCGGAGACTCGCTCGATGATCTCCCGCCGGGTTGGGTTGCCCGTCAGGACGAGCTCGAGCAAACTTCTAAGGGCTATTTGGTCGGCCCAGATCGGCACGCGCACGCTCAGGCCACCTTGGAGGGGGAGTTGGGCGGTTTGCAGCAGCCGCTCGGCCGTGCGCTCGGCGAGGGCGCGGTCGGCCGACGCTATGACCGCGATAGCCGAGGCGACGGCTCCCTCAGCCGAGGTGCTCCAGACGCGCAGGGCCTCGGGCTGATCGGTGGCTTGGGGTGGCGTGGCCATCTCCTGGTGGCCGCGGAGCAGGCGGAGGCGCCATTCGTCGCCAGGCCAGGGGGATGGAGTTTGTCCTGGGGTTAACGGGGGCATTCGCGAGGCGACTTGCCGAAGGATGGCCAGCCCCGCCTGGATGTCGCGTAGGGGGATGAACAGGACCTTCTTGGACTTGGGCTCCCATGCGCCCAGGGCTAGCCCTTGCCGATCACCCTGGATGGGTGTACGGATGGGGGAGTCGGGACCGGCCTGGATCAGGCCGAGCGTCAGGGTGCCGAGGGGGCCACTGCCAGGGGGAGTCCCGGCAGCATCGGCCGAGCGCAGCACCCATCGGCGTGGGGTATTGAAGATCCAGTGGTCGATGGGGGAGCGCTCGGGCAGGGTCGCCGGGGTGATGTCAAAGTGGTGCAGCGACAACGGGAGGTCGACCCCGCTGGCTTGCACGCGCGTTGCACCTTCGAGCATGAAGATGGCCGGTCCGGTGGGGGGGACAAAGACCAATACGGGCTTGCTGGTCTGGTCTGGGCTGTGCTGCTGGGCCGAACTTTGGGGTGCAACTTGGCTTGGTTGCCCTTTGGCAGTTGCAGTTGCGCCAAGGGGCGTTCCCAGCGCAATGAGCAAGCTCCAAAGGCCACCGGCAACACCCTTGCGGGTGGATTGTGGGGATATTGATCGGAAATCTAAATAGTTAGCAACCCGTTTCACCGATCAGAGCGTAGAACAGTGTGGCAGTGTGTGCGCGGATATTCGTGCCTGTCATATGCGTTCCAACCAGGTGTCCCAGTGCGTTGATGGCGCTGGGAGTGAAGGAGTCTTGGCGATGGTTACGCACCTTCCCGACGGTCGCACGCTTTTCAAGGCCTTTTTGCCACACGCGGCACAGGTCGAGCTCATCGGCACCTTCACCGGGTGGAAGCGAAAGCCCGCGGCGATGCAGCGGCACGAGATGGGGTGGTGGTCGTGCGTGTTGCCGATCCCTGCTGGTGATCATGAGTTTTGCTACCTGGTTGACAGCTGCACGTACTTGGCCGACTATGCCGCGCACGGGGTCCATCTGGTGCCGAGTGGGCAGTGGCTGTCATCGCTGCGTGTGCGCAGTGATGAGCCGGCTGAGTCGCTCAAGGGTGCGCTGGCGTAAGAGGCTGGTTGAGAAGTCTGGCACTGGTTGGTGGCGCAGGCCTCTGGCCTGTGCACAGATGCCCGCATGATCCGCACAGGCGGGAGGCCTGTGCCACCGTTTGAGACGGGGCCACTACTATTGCTGGTGCAATCGCTCTTTGACAAGCGTCGGTATCTGATCCCGTTCCGGTCGTCGTTGTTGCCGCAGATTTTTTGCGACACACTGGTGATCGGCGCGGGTGTTGCTGGGCTTCGTGCGGCCATCACGTCGGCGGGTCATGGTGAGGTGATTTTGCTGTGCAAGGACGACCCGCAGATATCCAACACGGCGTGGGCGCAGGGTGGGATCGCTGCGGTAACGGACGCGGGGGACACGACGGCCAGCCACATTGAGGACACGCTGGTTGCGGGTGCAGGTTTGTGCGACCCGGGGATCGTGAAGTTGGTCGTTGAGCAGGGGCCGGCGCGGATCGCCGAGTTGCTTGAGTGGGGGATTAGGCTGGACCGGGACGTGGCCGGGAAACTGATGCGGGGGCTTGAGGGTGGGCACTCGGTGGCGCGGATTCTGCATGCCGACGGGGACGCAACGGGGCGTGAGTTGTACCGGTGCATGTGGGACAAGTGCGTGCAGACGCCTGGGATTCGGCGGTTTACGAGGTGTTTTTGCCTGGACCTGTTGACGCCGACGGACCAGCCGGGCGCGCCGGTGATGGGTGCGATCACGCACCACCCTAAGTATGGCTTGCAGGTGATCTGGGCGAAGTCGACGATCTTGGCCTCGGGTGGTGCGGGGTTGGTGTATCGGGAGACGACCAACCCGCGCACGGCGACTGGGGACGGGATTGCCGCGGCGTTCCGGGCGGGGGCGGTGCTTGCGGACATGGCGTTTGTGCAGTTTCACCCGACGTGCCTGTATTTGGCCGGTGCGCCGCGATCGTTGGTAACTGAGGCGGTGCGTGGCGCGGGTGGGTATCTGGTTGATGAGGGCGGGAACCGATTCATGACCGACGTGCACCCGCAGGGGGAGCTTGCGCCGCGCGACGTGGTTACAAAGGGGATTGTTGAGCATCTTCATAAGACCGGAGGCTCGCGTGTCTATCTCGATGCCCGGCACATCAAGGGGTTTGCCGAGCAATTCCCGGGGATCGCCCAGATGCTGCGCAAGTATGAGATCGACCCGAGCCGGGACAACATCCCGGTGCACCCGGCACAGCACTACACGATCGGGGGTGTGCTGGCCGACGCGCAGGGAAGGTCGAGCGTGCCGGGGTTGTATGCGGTCGGTGAGGCGGCGTGCTCTGGGCTACACGGGGCGAATCGGCTGGCGAGCAACAGCCTGCTGGAGGGGCTGGTCTTTGGGCACATCGCGGCGCAGGCGGCCAAGGAGCGTGCAAGCCCGGCAAGTGCTGGCGTGCGCAATGGGAGCGATGGGTCGCACGGCGGCGCGGGGTGGGAGGGTGTGGCACGGCAGGCGCCGGTGCCGATTGTCTCGGACATCCGCCCGAGCGACTCGGGTGAACTGGACCTAGAAGACGTGGAGCGGTCGCTGCGGAGCGCGATGTGGAAGAACGTGGGGATAGAGCGGACGGGGACTCGGCTGGCCTCGGCGGAGAACATGATCGACTTCTGGGGGCGATACACGCTGGACAAGATTTTCGATGACCCGCGCGGTTGGCAGATCCAGAACATGCTGCTGGTGGCGCGGCTGATTGCGCAGTCGGCGATTGCGCGCAGGGAGAGCCGGGGGTGCCACTGGCGCGACGACTTTGCCAGCCCAAGTGCCGAGCTGGTCGCGCACGACTGCTGGAGCCGGCACAGCCAGGGGCCGCTGCTGCGTCCGATCGGGCCGCAGGGGCAAACGGTGGTGGGGAACTCAAAGGTGGCGGTCAAGACATGAAGCACCTGCCCTTGCTGCTGTTGTTGCTGGCGTTGACGGGGTGTGAGCAGTCGCGTGAGATTTCGTACAAGACGCCGCTGGACCGCGTGCCCGGTGCGTCGCGGAGTGATGCGTCGCTGGCCAAGCAGGTGCAGCAGACGCCGGTTGAGGCCGCACGCGCCAAGCGTGAGGAGTTGAGCAAGAAGGACGAGCGTGGGCGGGAGGTGCTGGTGCTCGAGTCGCCGCACCAGGCGATATTTAATCTTGGCCGGCTGCTCAACGACCCGGCGAGCGACGGGATGCTGCTGGAGCAGCTCATCAGCGAGACGACCAAGAAGCGGATGGTCGCCGATGGGGGCACGCCGGAGGACGCGGTGGTGTTTTTGCGTGAGAACACGCAGGACATCCAGGACCTGCTTCGGCGGATGCCCTTTGCCGAGCAGAGCATGGACGTGAGCATGGAGAAGCAGGGTGGCGGGGTGTACTGCTTCCGCTTGCGGAAGGGGCCTGCGCGCGGGCTGCGGTATGACAGCGTCTGGTTGGCGTTGGAGAATGGGAAGTGGAAGTGGGTGTGGGTGACGGGGCCGTGAGGCGCGGGGGTGGGCATGCAATACATCAGCAAGCAAAGACGCCCGGCTCGGAGATCCGGGGTACCCGGGTCGGCTCGGAGAGCCGACCTACACGGAAGCCTGCTGGATTACGTGTACCGCCCGTTCGGCGTGCTCTCGTGCCCGTAGTTGGGAGATGAAGACCATTCGGACCACGCCTGCCGGGTCGATGACGTAGGTTGCCCGCCCGGGGAGCAGGCCCAGCAGGGAGCGGGGTACGGTGAAGAGTTTGCGGAGCGAGCCGTCGGCGTCGCTGATGAGGGGGTAGGGGAGGGCGTGCTTGGTGGCGAAAGCGCGGTGCGAGTGGTCTGAATCACCCGAGACGCCGAGGATGACAGCGTGCAGTCTTGAGAGCTCGGCAAAGCCATCGCGGAAAGCGCACGACTGTGCCGTGCATCCTGGGGTGAAGTCGCGGGGGTAGAAGAAGAGCACGACCCATCGGCCCCGGTGGGCCGAGAGTGTGAAGGGGTCGCCGGCGTGGGTGTTGCGGGGGCAGTCTGGTGCGGGGTCGCCGGGGGCGTGTGGGG
>JBKDDT010000008.1:0-8119 GCA_046339895.1 bacterium
ACCAGCCCATTCTGCTGGGCGTTGCCGCCGATATTGTTCCAGTCCTGAGGCTGGGCATGGGCAAGGCTCAGAGAACAGAACGTCGCGGCGAGTCCTACAAGACAACGTGTGGGCATGATCATGGGGAAGCTCCGGGGTTGGATTGGCACGTTGGCGCACTGACGGGAGGTGGGGCGACAGTGCCCATACCTGCGTCATAGATTCAAGATAATCCATGATTTTGCAACTTGCCAACACTTTTGGAAGTTTTTTTAGAAAAACCATGTAGACTGTAATGCCGGTCCCCCTGGCTTGCCTGGTGGCGCGGCAAAGGAGAAGAAGAAACTTGGCAGGAGGCAAAATCCAACGTAGAGCGGACGTTCAACGAACCAATCGGCAGGCCACGGGAGCGGTGCCTGGGCCGCAAGGGGAGGACTTTTCCAAGGCCGTCGAAGACGTGGGCAGGAGGTTGTCCTCGGCGGTGAGCGCCCTGTTGGCGAGTGTTCCCGGGCCGTGCCGGACGGGTGCAGAGTTGGCGGCGACATGGGGGATCGATGTCAACTTGGCCTGGAAACTGCTCAAGATCGCAGGCACCGCGCCGGGGGCGGACGCTTTATCCGCCCTGCGGCGGGTGCCCGGGCGGGGCGCGGTGCGCATTGTGCTGCGGGCGGCTGATCGACTTGGGGTCGACGCGGGCGTCATGGCCCAGGCTCAGGAAGCCTTCGAGGCCTACACCCGGCTGATGGAGCAGCACGCCGGGACGCGCTCGGCCCTTGACTCGCTGCTCATGCACGCCGGCGCGGGCACGCCGGGGGGAGACTTGGCAGCACGCCGGTCGGCCTTTCGGGCCAACGCCGCGACCGTCGGGGTGCAGGCTCAGGTCCAGGTTACTTGTTATCTCTTCTGGCCCGAGCAGACCAAACAGGGGCAGGGCACCTCAGCCGCGGGGGTCCTGCGGGGCTTTGGGGGCTTCAGCCGGCTGCGTGGGGATGTCGCCTGGATCATCGGCCGCGGCAGACGATCGGACACGCAAGGGCAGAGCTACGGCCAGGCTACTCCGGTCCCCATTGACCCCGACACGGCAGAGCAGTTCGGAGGCGTCCCGCTGGTGCGGGCGCTGACGGCAGGGGATCTGCCCAAGGTCAGCCGGTCGTACTTCCCCGACGGCACGGCTATCGACCGCCTGTTGAGCGGACCCGTCGGGCGCGGCTCGGCGTTGACCTTTTTCATGGCCGAGACGATCCGCCCCGGGCTGGCCGATCGCAATGACCCGGACAACCAGGTGCTGCGACTGGCCGCCTCGGCGCACACACCCAGCGAGATGCTGGTCCTGGACGTGCTCTTCCACCGCGCTTTGCCCCCGATGGGCAAGATGCTCGGGGGGCTCGCCTCCGAGCTCGGAGGGGTCAGTGCCGCCTTCACACCCGATGCGCAGCGCGTGATGCTGCACGGGGCCGGGCCGCTCGAAGAGCACGGCATGGGGGTGCAGACGCTGCACATCCAAGGCCTGCCACGCTATCCGCAACTCCTGGGCGAACTGTGCGCACGGCTGGGCGTGCGTGCCGAGGACTTTGCGGCCTACCGCCTCAAGGTCGCCTACCCACCCATCCCGTGCGCCCTGCTGCTCGAACGCACCATGAACCCAACCTAACCCCTCGCCGCTTCCCTAGCACCCGGCAAAGAAGCGGTTGAGGAAGACGATGATGTCGTCAGCCGTGAGTTCCCCGTCGATGGCGGTGGTGTTCTGGCCTGGGCCCGAGACGTCGCTAAGCAGGTCGCCGGCGAAGAAGCGGTTGAGGAAGACGATGATGTCGTCGGCGGTGAGCTCGCCGTCGATGGCGGTGGTGTTCTGGCCCGGGCCTGAGACATTGCTGGGGTTGGGGCAGGGGTTGGGGGTGGGGAGGTTTGCGACAAACGCGCTGTCGATGAGGCCGTCAATAACCGCCTCACCGACGATGACGGAGCCATCGCCGGAGATGCCCGAGGCTGAGACCAGCAGGACACCTGCGGGAACGAACCCCCCGGCGGCAACGATCGCGTCGGCCAGCGAGGTGACGGTGTTGCCATCCCAGATCACCGCTTCGCTCGTCGTGCCAAGGATCGACTCGCCGACGATGCGCGAACCGTTGGCGTTGACGGCATAGGCGATGGCCCTGGTGCTGCCCGGGCGCAGGGCAAGTGCGGCTGGTGCCCAGGCGGTCGGGCCGCCGGTCCATTTGACGGCGGGGAAGCCCGCCTGGTCTGTGCCCCACCCGACGATGGTGCTCCCGTCGTTGGAGACGCCATAGACCTCGCCGAGGTCCGTCCCGCCTGAGAGATCGGGGAGGATCGCCGAGGGACCGGCACCGCCGTTGACGTTGACCCATCCGGCGGGGTTGCTGTTCGGGGACGTGCCTCGGCGGAGGAATCCGGCGATGATCGAACCATTACCCGAGATGCCGCGTGCGAACGCGCCGGTAACGGTTATGCCCGTGGGCATGGCGATCGTCTGCGGGGCGATGCTGGCCGGGGTGGTGCCGACTGTGTACTCCCAGCGTGCGGGCGTTGATGTGCCCAAGGGGGTGACAAACCCGACGATGCGGCTGCCGGTGTCGCTGATGGCAAAGGCGTTGGACTGGAGGACCGCGCCGCCCGGGAGGTCGGCCAGTGTGATGTTGTCGCCCGTGGCCAGGACGTGCAAGACGCCCTGGTTGTTAAGGATGCTGGTGCCACGTGCGCCGACGAGGAGCGAGCCGTCGGCGTTCGCGGCGTTGAGGGCGGAGCTGATCGTGCCGCCGATCTCGACGAAGAGCCCGCCGTCGAGATAGACCGGCCCGCCGTTGACGTTGTTGGCGCTGGTCGATTGCCCGACAAGCACGCCGCCGTCCTTGCTGATGCCGTTGAAATCCATGAACTGGCTCAAACCATCGCCGCCCAGGGGCAAGTACAGATTGATCCCCGGCACACCTGCGCCCACACCCACGGCCAACCCGGCAACCGACACCAGCGACGCGATCAAGAAACGGTTCATGCAAGTCTCCAGAGTAAGTTAACCCGTCAATAGCATACAGAGAATAGACACCCACAAACAATCAGGTCACCCGGCGCGTTGCCCCCCTTGGCCAGCAAATCGCCGGGTATGCGTTGGGGTGGCAAGCGGTAACAAGTTGTAGACACAGCCAAACCAGCACAGATTAGGCCACCGATGCCCGCCGCTGCAACCCTGACGTATACAGATACCCCATAGAAACAGACGCTGCCAGTATTTGGTCGCAAATAACATGGAATAGGCAAAGTTCCTGCCTGCCCGGCCATTGCGAAGGGGAAGAAACCCGCACACGTCCCGGACTTTTTGCTGGGTGCTCTTCTCTGAAGATGATCGCTGGGCCGTTGCATGCCCAGTGGACGGGCGCGAATGACATCGCCGCGCACTTGCGTGTGCGTGGCGTGCATCTACACTGGTGTGCGTGTGAACGAGTCTTTGCTGCACAAGGTTGCCGCTGGCGACGCCGGGGCCGTCAAGGAGTTGACCAGGCGGTATGCCGGGCTGGTCTATGCATTGGCTCGGCGGATGTGCTTGAGCCAGAGCGAGGTTGAGGACGCCGTGCAGGACATCTTCATCGCCCTCTGGCAGAGTGCGGCACGCTACAACCCCGCGATCGCGGGGGAGGACACGTTCGTGGCGATGGTCGCACGTCGTCGGCTGATCGACCGCCGACGCAAGTCAGCGCGTCGGCGCATCGAGCAGGGGACCGAAGACTTTTCGTTCATGGCCAGCGACCAGACCCCGGCCAGCGCGCCCGGCGCGCCGGCGGAACTCTCCGAAGACGCCCGCCAGGCCGCAGCCATGCTGCAAACACTCCGTCCTGAGCAGCAGCAGGTGTTGCGCTTGGCCGTAGGGCAGGGGTACAGCCACGAGCAGATCAGCGGGTTATTGGACTTGCCCCTAGGGACGGTCAAGACGCACGTCCGGCGGGGGTTGATATCGTTGCGTTCGGCACTACAAAAACACCGCTCCGGGGCGAATCCAAACCGGGATTCGGGCGAAGGAACAGAAGATCGGCTAGCGTGATGGACAACACCCCCAGGTATATCCCGAACGACGACCTCCCGTTGACCCGGCTCGATGAGCTTTTGGCTGACCGGGCTGTGGGATCGTTGACGCAGGCGGAGGCCGCGGAACTTCGGCAACTGCTCAACCGTGCGGGCAAGTCGGAGGACAACTCATTGGAGATCGCCGCGGCTGCGCTTGACCGCGCGTTGGAGCCAGCCCGGGGTGTGGTGATTCCTGATGACCTCATCGAGCGGATCGAGCGCGAAGGCTCGGCGTGGTGCGCGGGCGTGGCCAGCGCACGCGAGAACGTGCTGGCCCGGCTGGGCAGCAGCGGCAGCAGGCTCCTCGACAGCCGGGCCGTGCGCACGCCGATGGTCATGGGCCATCGCTACCTGCGTGAGTGGTCTGGCTGGATAGCCACGGCGGCGTGCTTGGGTTTCGGCGCGTTCATGTTCGCAGGTCGTTTCAACGCACCAGCGCCGACGGGCAACGACGTGGCTGAGCGCGTCGCCGCGCCACAGCAGCGGGCGGTGTTGATCCCCGAGCCGATCGCGGGTCCTGTCCAGCGCCTGGCCGAGGACATGACCGCGCGTGCCTTCGAGCGTTTAGGCCGCATCTTCAGCGGCCCGAGCGGGGATGTTGTGATCGTGCCGATTGGCAAGGCCGCGCCGGATGCGGGCGACGAGGTAACCATCGGGGAGGTGGTCTGGAGCCGGCGTGAGGGGGCGGGGGTGGTGCGTCTGAGCAACATCAAGCCGGCGGAGTCTGCGGGCAAGAACCTGCAGTTGTGGGTCTTTGACTCGGCGCGTGGTCAGAAGCATCCGATCAACGCCGGGGTCGTGCCGATCCGCCCGGGGCAGACGGACGTGCTGGTAACGCTGGACCCATCGATGCCGATTGCCGACGCGGCGGCGTTTGTTGTAACACTCGAGCCGCCGGGTGGGTCAGTGGTGGCCGAGCGCGACAACATGCTGGCGGTGGGCTTCGTCGCCGCGGGCGAGGGGATGGCCCCGCCGCCGATCTTTGTTGATCTGCCGGTGGGGCGGTGATCAGGCAGTTTGTGCTGTATCGGGGCTGAGTCGTACCTGAGCAGACCCAGCCTCACTCCCCAACCTGATAACGCACAAACCCCGTCAACTTCCCGCCCGCGCCGACCACATCCTTGATCTTCTTGCTCGGGTCCTTGATGAACGGCTGCTCGTTGAGCGCACGCTCCTCGACGAACTTCTTGATCGCGCCCTCGACCATCTTCTCGGCGATCTGGGCCGGCTTGCCGCTCTCGATTGCCTGCTCGACGCGGAACTTCCGCTCCTTCTCGATCAACTCGGCGGGGATCTCCGCCGTCGTTACGCCCAGCGGGCGGTCGGGGTTGGCGACGATGTGCATGCCGATCTCTTTGAGCAGGTCGGCCGACACCGTGCCCTCGGCCTTGATCAGCGCGGCAGATTTATTATCAAAGTGCACGTACGCCCCAAACACACCACCCTCAAAGACAACCCCGCGTGCAAACGAACAATTCTCGTTGGAGCTGATCCGAATCTCGTCGATGATCGCCGTCATTGTCGGCGTTGCCGTGATGGCCCCGGCAGGGAGTTTGAGGGCCTCGGCGGCGACGCGGTTGCAGACATCGCCGAACTTCTCGTTCATAGCCGTGAAGTCCGTCTCGGCACGCACCTCGATGATCGCGGCCTTGCCCGCCCCGATCGCCACGGCCACGCGGCCCGCGCCGGCCGCACGGTCAGTCCGGCTGTCCATCTTCCCTTTGAGGGCCTTGCGGAGGTGGTCCTTGGCCTTCTCGAAGTCCCCACCGACCTCGACGAGGGCCTTCTTGCACTCCATCATCGACAGGCCGGTGTCGTTGCGGAGCTTCATCACGGTTGCTGCGGAGATTTCCACTGTTCGGTTCCTTGCACTTGCTGCGGTGCTTGACGTGCTGCTGGATGGATTCACGGTGGCGCGGGCTTCCAGCCCGCGCACGATCGACACTGAGGGGAACAGGCCACCTTACGCCTTGGCCGAGCCGGGCGCAACAGCCTCGGCCGGTGCCGACGGCTCATCGGCGCGGAACTGGCTCCGCCGGCTGCGCCGTGGGCGGTCCCCGTCCGGGCCGCCGATGCCCGTGTCGCCGCCGTCGCGTTCACCCTCACCCGTGCCGCGCTGGCCCGGGGCGGGCTTCTCCGACTGGCGCTGCTGCTTGCCCTCGGCGATCGCCAGGCACAGCTCGCGCACGACCACGTCGATCGACCGCATCGAGTCGTCGTTGCCCGGTATAGCAATATCCGCCAGCTCCGGCGACCCATCGGTGTCGATGAGGCAGACCGTCGGGATGCCGAGTTTGCGGGCCTCTTTGATGGCCGAGAGCTCGCGCTTGGTGTCGATGACGACGAGCGCGCCGGGGAGTTTGTCCATCCCCTTGATCCCCGAGAGGTTCCGCTTCATCTTGTTCATCTCCCGGCGGAGCTGGCTCTCCATCTTCTTGCTGTAGCTGGCAAAGTTGTCGGCCTGCTCAATCGCCTCGAGTTCTTCAAGGCGCTTGAGCCGGGAGCGGATGGTGCGGAAGTTGGTGAGCGTGCCGCCGAGCCAGCGCTCGATGCAGTAGTGCATCTTCACGTCGCCGACGCGCTGCTCGAGCACGCTGCGTGCCTGGCGCTTGGTGCCGACGAAGCAGACGTCCTTGCCGTCGGCGACGACGCGCGAGAGGAACTTCTTGGCCAGCAGCAGCCCCTTGACCGTCTCTTTGATGTCGATGATGTGGATCCCGTTGCGCTTGCCCCAGATGTAGGGGGCCATCTTGGGGTTCCAAGAGGCCGAACGCTGCCCGAAGTGGATCCCCGATTCAACCAGGTCCGCAACCAGTTGCGATGACATAACACAAACCCTTTCAGCGACACCGGCAACGCCCGGCTCAGTCGGCACCGAAGGCCCAAAGGCCCCGAAGCCCGCGCGTCGCCCAAGGGCGCTTCACGCACAAACACGCACAGGGTGCCCACGCCGAACACCGGCACAGACCACCCGCCCGGGCTGAGCACCCAGGTAGTCTAGTATAGGCACTCGACCCCGACCGGCAATCCGGCCTATACGATGGGTTCCATCCGCTATGCCAGCCCAGACGCAGTGGCTTGTGAATCATCCGGCGTCGAGCGTTACGCGGACCTTCCAGTGGGTCCCATCGACTGGCCCTTTGTCAACGCTTAGATCGGCCTTCCATAAGAAGCGGACATTTCTGAGCGGACAATGCCCATGTTTACCGATTGGCAACGATTCAGAGTCGCGGTCGCATCCGCGATCACACCGCACCAGGTTGCAGAGCTTCTGATGCACCCGATGACCGTTGAGGGCCCCCTGGTTATTTCAGGTATCGTTCGCATGACGCGACCTACCCCGCTGGACGACATCACGTTCGAGTTTCGGGATCATCTTGAGATGAGCATGTATGGAGCCTCGAGTTCGCAGTCAAGCGTGCGAGACTACCACGTAGCCGTGGCGTGCGCGCTGATCGAGTACAAGGTTCTTCAACCTAATCGTCCCGTGTATGAACTGGCCTGTCCGCTCGGCCTTTTGTTGCTTGCATCATTTGACCACCCCGATGCAGTCCGGCGGCACTCTTTGTCTGACATGATCGGTAGCCTCGTGCCGGCAGCGCAGGACAAACAGGACTCGGCTGAGCTGCTGGCCGCGGCGAGTGTTGCGAAACTCTTTGATTACACGCCAAAGAAGAGCAAGAAACACGCTCGCACAGACCAAACAGCGGCGGCTGTCTCAGCAAGGGTCCGCGAGTTGCTTGCAAATGGCGACATAGATACCGGATCGCCCTCAAGCGTAACAAGCGTGTTCTGGGATTGGCTGGGGGATAAGAATGCTCTCACTCGCACGGGTGAGGAACGGAAACGACGGTAAGAGCAACGAGCCGGAGGCCGCCGCATGGAGGGGATCGAAGTGGCCGCCACGCGCTCTCTGCCCGCCACGAAGCTCCCCCAAACCGGTGGAACAGCCAGGGCTTGCGGCCAGGTATTGCCCTTGCCCCACCTCACGCCCCCTACCCCGCCCTGCCGATGACCACTCCATGACCCCCGGCCAGCAACCCCACCACCCCCACCCCCACCCCCA
>JBKDDT010000009.1:0-19271 GCA_046339895.1 bacterium
CGGAGAGATCGCCCCGTCCCTGCTTGCGTCCTGTCGCGCCCATCGCTGGCCTCCTTGCCGGAAGCCACAGTGTGACGACTGCTTCACGAAAGCGCAACCTAACCCGCGCCGTACAAACGATCCGTCAGACAGGACCTAGCCGAGGAGTTTTACAAGGGTGAAGAGCAGTGCGCTGACGAGGGCGTTGTGGATTGCGTGGGCGGTGATGCAGGAGATGAGCGAGCCTCGGAACCAGCGGAGCATGGCCAGGCCC
The DNA here is from genome assembly GCA_046339895.1 of bacterium. Taxonomy (GTDB): domain Bacteria; phylum Planctomycetota; class Phycisphaerae; order Phycisphaerales; family UBA1924; genus JAJTGZ01. The sequence continues at coordinate 254 of JBKDDT010000009.1, forward strand.
ATCGCCAGGCCGATGATCGAGCCGAGCATGATGATCGGGTAGCCGTGCATGAAGGCGAAGACGATGGAGGAGATGATCGCGGCGAGGATGATGTTGGTGCGTGTGTAGAGCTGGCGGAGGAGGCCGCCGCGGAAGACGACTTCTTCAACGATCGGCGCCCAGATGACAGCGAGCGTGGCCAGGAGGATCAGGAGGGTGGGGCCTTGCTCGAAGTAGTCGAGCAGTGGGTTGGCGGGCGGGTTGGGGGGCGTGCCGCCGAGGGCTTTTTGGATGATTTGCCAGGCGAACATGAGCAGGACAGAGGCGATGGCCCCGGCGATGAGCAGAGGGAAACAGGCGATGTAGCCGAGGGAGCCGGCGGCGATTTCCTTGATAAAGCCGTTGCCTCTGTGCAGGCCGAGGGCCTTGCGGGCGTCTGGTTGTTGCAGGCCGCGGATGGTGGGCCAGAAGAGGACGATGGGGAGGATGACCCATTGCAGGATCATGACGGTGATGGTGAGGCGGTGCTCGGCGGCATCGGCTGCGGGGCCGGTGAGGTTGCCGACGAAGAGCTCCCCCATCGCCAGCGAGAGGAGTTTGAGGGCAAGGAAGCAGGCCATGAAGAGGGCGACGGTCTCGATGCCGACGGAGCCGCCGGTTACGGGTCGGGGCAGGCGTGGGGTGGATCGGCCGGAGGAGTAGGTGATGAGCCAGTAGAGAAGGACGGCGCACCCGGCGAAGAATGCTCCCAAGATACCCAGGCCAACGAGGATGAGAAAGACCAACAGCCCGGAGGCGTTGGCGAAGATGGCCGCGCGTGCGGGGTCGGTGTCGGGCTGGCCAAAGGTGAGGGCGAGATCGCCGGCCCAGCCGAGTCGGCGTTGCAGTTGGGCCTGGGCTTTGGGGGCGAGGGCGCTTGGGGTTGAGGTGTAGATAGTGTGCAGCAAGTCGAGGTCAGCCGTGACGGTACTGGCACCGTCGCGCTTGCGGATCTGGTCGATGAGTTGGAGTGCGGCGTCCTTACCCCGCAACTCGGCGATGATCGGGACGAGAGCGATGGCCTGCTCGACAGAGGCAGCCGAGGGGTCGAGGTTGGTGGCCAGGTCGCCGCGCTGGTGGGGTGGGACGAGGGATGATATCTTGACGATTATCTTGCCGGTCAGGAGGATGGGGTCGAAGGCGTTGACCAGGGGTGCATCGGGGGCGGGGGCGGCTTGCTTGGCGGTTGTATTGGACGAGACGCCGACCTGCTGTATGAAGACGATGGCGATGCCGAGGATGATGGTCAGGAGCCACGCGGTGCGTTCGGCACGAGGTGAGCCTGGGTCGGGTGCGCGTGGGGTTGGTGGTGGGGGAAGGTCAGTGGCGGTTGCGAGCATGGCCAATCATCGGCACGCCGGTGGGGTGGGGTGGAGGGATTGGGGGAGGGGGGCAAGTGGCAGAGTGGCAAAGTATCAGAGTGGGTCGGCGCGATCAACATAAATCTAATCTGCGTTGCTCTCCGCGTCCTTCCGCCTACCTTCGCACCCTCCGCGAACATCTTTACCGGGTTTGAGGGGGCTGCCCGCGACTGTTGCTGGATCAAGCCCCACCCCTACCCCTGCCCGCCAGAACGCTCTGGGGGAGGGCGTATCAGGAATCCTCTGGGAAACAGACCACCTCGGGCTTGCCGATGGCGGCCTCGATTTTCTTGGTCGTCTGGGCGATGGTTTCCTCCGCATTGCCGTTGAAGACGGCGTCGGTCAGGCTCCACGGGCTGACCAGCACGCGCTCGGCCTTGTCGGTCAGGACGTAGATCTCGTCGGGGTCGTACTTGACCTTGAGCACGCCCCACTTCATCCCGGCGCGGTGGAGCAGCCCCGCGCCCAGCGCGGTGCCCGCGGCATCGATCACGTCCCCCGGCTGGGGCTTGGTCAGAATGTCGCTGTCGTTCTTGCACGCCTTGAGAAATACGTCGACGGCGGCAACATTCCTAGTCGTGTCGTTGTCGAGTTTCAGGCGCTTGGTGTGCTTGAGCCAGTTGGCCCAGTGCGCGTCCATCTCTTTGTAGAACGACTCGGGCATCGGCTTGACGGTGTAGGGGACCGCGCGCTGTTGCCGGCGACGCTCACGCTCGCTCATGCGGTAGGCCGAGCCTGCGCCACGCCGACCAACCCGGCACCCGGTCAGGGATGCAAGGGCCACGCCAGCGAGGGACGCGGCGGCGAAGAGCACAAGGCCCCGGCGGGTGATGAGCGCGGGGGGTTTGAAGACGGCGGGTGATTCGGTTTGCATGTATCCACTCCACGAGAAACGCCGGGGGTACCTGGGCCGGGTGGTAGAAGATAACAGATGGCCGGGCGGAGTGCAAGTGGGCCGAGGGGGTTTGGGCAGGATATTTTTGGAGGTGTTGGGTTCGGCACGGGCCGGGGTGGCGTGCGCACGCAAAAAAACCCCGGCATGCGAGGCTTTGAGTAGGTCGGCTCTCCGAGCCGACCATCAAGGCATTGTTTATGCGCTAAAGCTGCTGCCACACCCGCAGGTGCTGGTGGCGTTGGGGTTGTTGAAGACGAAGCCTCGTCCCATGATCTCATCTTTGAAGTCGATGGTTACGCCGGAGAGGTAGAGGAGGCTTTTGGGGTCGATGATGACCTTGATGCCGTGGATGACGAAGACCTCGTCGGTCTCTTTCTGCGTTTCCGTCAGGTCGAGCAGGTAGCTGAAGCCCGAGCACCCGCCCCCCTTGACGCCGACGCGGAGGCAGATTTTCTCGGCATCAAGCTCCTGCTGGGCGACGATGCTGCGCACCTCGCGTGCGGCAGACTCGCTGAGCTTCACCGGCGACTCGGTCGGGGTGGTGGTGGGGGCAGTGGGGGGGGTGGCGTTGGTCATGGGTGGTTCCTTGCAGTCTTGAGATTTATGATTATACGTTCGCGGTGGTGGTGAGGTGCGTGCTGAGATAGTGGGGGGTGTTGCAAATGACCGATTTTCTTCACGTCCTGAACTAATGGATCATTGCTAAACGGCGTGCATCGGAAGTTGCCAACCCCACCCCTGCTCTCGGGGGAGGGGTTTGGCACAAGAAACAACGGGCATACGAGTACGACGCGGGTTCTCACACCCCGGCTTTGCCCCCGGCGTGGTCGTGGTCCTCGACGGGAAGCCCGTTCTTCTTGCGATAGTCTGCAAGCGCGGCCTTGACGGCGTCCTCGGCCAGCACTGAGCAGTGGATCTTCACAGGCGGGAGGCTCAGTTCCTCGACGATCTGCGTGTTGCGCAGGTCCTCGGCCTGGTCGAGGCTCATGCCCTTGAGCCACTCTGTGGCGAGGCTTGAGGAGGCGATCGCGCTGCCGCAGCCGAAGGTCTTGAACTTGGCGTCCTCGATCTTGCCGGTGGCGGGGTCGACCTTGATGCACAGCTGCATGACGTCGCCACACTCGGGCGCGCCGACGAGGCCGACGCCGATTTTTTTGTCGGCCTTCATGGCTTCTTGGGTGCCGAAGTTTCCGACGTTGCGTGGGCGCTCGTAGTGGTCGATGATTTTGGGGCCGTAGGCCATGGCGGGTCTCCAAGGGGCCAGGTGCGGTTGAGCAAGTGGCCGGGTTTTGAGGTTGGTCGGATTGAACGGATCAGATTCGGGGGGTTCTCAAGTTTGGTTGAATGTATTTACTATTTGCTACTTTGTCACTCTGCCACTCGGTCCTGAGTCCGATCAGTGGTGCGCCCACTGCACCTTGCTCAGATCAATCCCCTCCTTGTGCATGTCATAGAGGGGGCTCATGGCGCGGAGTTTCTTGACACCGTGCACAACCGCGGCGATCGTGTGCTCGACGTGCTCGTCGGTCGTCCACTTGCCCAGGCTCAGCCGCAGGGAGGAGTGGGCCAGTTCGTCGCCGACGCCGATGGACTTGAGCACGTAGCTCGGCTCCAGGCTCGCGCTCGTGCACGCGCTGCCGCTGGAGCAGGCGATGTCCTTGACGGCCATCATCAGCCCCTCGCCCTCGACGAAGCCGAAACTGATATTGGTTATATGCGGCAGCCGCTTGTCCTTGTGCCCGTTGACGACGCACGAGTCCAGCTGCGCCAGCACCCCGGCCTCGATCTTGGCCTTGAGCTTGGCCAGGCGGATGGCGTCGTGCTCCATCTCGGCCATCGCGATCTCGCACGCCTTGCCCATGCCGACGATGCCGGAGATGTTCAGCGTGCCCGAGCGGAAGCCGCGTTCTTGCCCGCCACCTTCTTGCAAGGCCTGCAGGCGCACGCGTGGGCGGTGCCTGCGGACGTAAAGGGCACCAACGCCTTTGGGCCCGTACATCTTGTGCGCCGACCAGGTGAGCAGGTCGATGTTGTCGGCCTCGACGTTGGTGGGCATTTTGCCGGCCCACTGGGTGGCGTCGGTGTGGAAGATGATGCCACGCTCTTTGCAGAGCGCGCCAATCTGGCGGACCTCGTTGATCGTCCCGAGCTCGTTGTTGGCCCACATGATCGTTACCAGGATGGTGTCGTCGCGCAGGGCGCTCTTGACCATCTCGGCGGTGACGACGCCGTCGGCGGGCGGCTCGATGAAGGTTACGTCGAAGCCCTCTTTCTGCAATCGTTTGCACGGGTCGAGCACGGCCTTGTGCTCGATGAGGCAGCTGACGATGTGCCCGCGCTTGGCAGCGCCGGCCGGGGCCTTCTGGTACATGTACGCCGAGCCTTTGATCGCCAGGTTGTTTCCTTCCGTCGCGCCGCTGGTGAAGATGATTTCTTTCTCCGTCGCGCCGATGAGCCTCGCGGCCATCTCACGCCCGTAGTCCGCACCCTCCTCGGCTGCCCAGCCGAAGCTGTGGTTGCGCGAGCCGCTGTTGCCAAACTTCTCGGTGAAGTACGGCAGCATCGCCTCAACGACCCTCGGGTCGCAAGGGGTCGTCGCGGCGTGGTCCATGTAAATAGGCAGTTGCAGGGGCATGGGAAGGCTTTCGTATACTTATAAACAGAACCGACAGGTTGAACTCGGGCACCGGCAACACGCCGTGCCACAGCCCGGGGCGCTGCGATGTACGCCCAGATCATAGGTGCAAAGCCAGGCCAGCAGTGCCAGTTGCGAATGAGTCGCAATTGAGGATATTGAGGTCGGGATGTCTGGCGCGAGGACCGAGATGGTCACCTATATGGTATTTGTATGGTTGTTTGATGGTGTGGCTGTGTTTTTAACCTTGGTCTTGGGGGCGAGGGCTGCTGGTGGGCGTTGGTAGTCGCTAACATGGTGGCCGGGTCGCTGGCCTCGTGGGGTAAAACCGGTGGGTGTGGAATCGGAGCCGAGTGCATGGCGAGGTTGCCCGCGAACGAACGCAAGGCCCAGTTGCTTGATACCGCCGCACGCGTCTTTGCCAAGCGTGGGTATGCCGGGGCGACGACCGCTGAACTCGCCGAGGCGGCGGGTGTCTCCGAGCCGATCATCTACCGGCACTTCAAGAGCAAGAAGGACCTTTTCATCGCCCTTGTCGAGTTGACGGGCCAGGACACGCTGAGCCTGTGGGAGCACGAGCTCGCCTCGGCCCCGACGCCGAGCGCCCGGCTGGAGAGGCTGATCAAGACCAACCCGATGCTCGCCGAGAGCGGTCGGCTGCGTTACAGCGTGATCATCGCGGCGATGGCGGAGGTCGAGGAGCCGGAGGTGCGCCAGGCGTTGCAGGTACACCTGGAGACACTGCACGCGTTCATCGCGCGCGAGGTCAGGCGGGCGCAGGAGGCTGGGGTTGTCAGCAAGCGATTCAGCCCCGAGCTCTCGGCGTGGATGCTCATCGAGATCGCGATCGGCTTTGGCGCGCTGGCGGGGCTTGGCATGAGCAAGCACGGGCACGACTCGACGGGGACTGCGGTCGATGAGGTGATCACCGCCGTGATGCTGCGGGGAGGGATCGGCCAGGGACCGACGGCAAAGCACGAGCAATAGCGGTGCGGCCGGTCTACTTGCCGATGCAGAAACTGGTGAAGATTTTCCCCAGGAGGTCATCGGGTGTAACCTGCCCGGTCAGTTCACCGATGGCCGACAGCGCGCTGCGGAGCTCGAGGGCCAACAACGCCTGCTCGCCGGCGCGCCCGGCGATCGCCGCGTGCAGGTGCGCTCGGCAGGCGTCGATCGCGGCGCGGTGCCTGGGCAAAAGCGAGGCCTGCCCCTTCCAGCCGCGCCCGGCCCAGAGCGCACGCACCACGGCCGCCCGTAGCGCGCCCAGGCCCTGGCCCGTCGGTGCGCAGACGCGCACCACACCTGGTGGTGCGCCTGAGCGGGCCCGGTCGGACTTGGTCCAGACGCGGACAACCTGGCCGGTTGCGGGCAACTCGTCGAGGAACGCGAACGCGCCGGCCTCATCGCAGGCGAGGATGACGTCGGCCTGGGCGATCAGGCTTCGCGCTTGCGCTTGTGCCAAGGTATGCACCGGCCCGTCGCGCTCGGCCAGCTCGGCGTCCAGGCCGGCGATGTCCGCCAGCAGTGCTAGCGTCGGCGCTTGGCCCGGCGTGGTGATCGGCCAGGCCTGGGTGATCGCGTCGCGGGTCGTGCCGGGCACGTCGCTGACGAGCACGCGCCGGCGGCCGAGCAGGGCGTTCATCAGCGTGCTCTTGCCAGCATTCGGTGGCCCGGCCAGCACGATCAGAGGAAGGTCGCCGATGGTGGCACCGGCACGCGTGCCGCCGCAGTCGGTGTGCACCTGGTCGAGAAGGCTTCGCAGACGCGCGTGGACCTGTGCCGGGGTGATGGCGACGACGTCCTCCTGATCGGCAAAGTCGATCCCCGCCTCGACCAGTGCCAGAACCCCGGCGATCTGATCGGCCCAGCGCGCATAGGGCGTGGCGCGGTCCTGGGTGATCGTGCGGGCGATTGCCAGCTCGGCACTGGTAGCCGCGGCGATGGTCGCGGCGATCTGCTCGGCTGAGCGCGCGTCGAGCTTGCCCGCCTGGTAGGCACGAGCAGAGAACTCACCCGGCTGGGCGTGGCGCGTGCCGGGCAAGGCCAGCAGCGTCCCGACGACGCGGGCGACGATCGCCGGGCCGCCCGGGATGAGCAGCTCGAGTGTGTCCTGCCCGGTGTAACTCCTCGGCCCACGCGCGGCGATAAAACGCACGGGCATCGTCGCGCCGCCCAGCGCGAGCTTCGCGTGCCCACACGATGCACCGACGGGCTGGGGTTCAAGGAGCGAACCGGCAACACCCAACGCACCGGGCCCGCTGATGCGGATGATCGCCACGGCCAAGCCACCGCGACCCGTCCCGCGCCCGCTGGCGCACGCGACGATTGTGTCGTGCGTGTGCGTGTGGTCTGTTTCGGTCTGGAGGGTGGGCATGGTGCGCACTTTGCGTCAGCGCCCCGGCGGTGCGCCCGCGCTGGTCAGGACTGCGCCCGTGCCTTGGGCGTGCTCTGCGCCAGCGATCGCCTGGCGGAGCTGCTCACGCTGCTCGGCGGAGGCCTGGGTTCCCTGCACGATGTCGATGAAGATGTCCTCGAGGCTCACCTTGCGGACCTCGGCGCGCCGGCACGGGATGCGACCGGCGACCACGCCGAGCACGGCTGAGGCGTCGGCGCCGGGGTGCAGCGCGACCTCCAGCGCACGCTCGATGCGCTGCACGCACTGCACGCCGGGTGTGTTGGCGATGAGCGTCTGAGCTTGCTGCCACGCCTGCTGGTCGTGCGGCTCGATGACCAGCGTGCGCGGGTCAAACTCCTCTTGCATCTGTGCGGGGGTCATGTCCAGGCGTTTGACGCCCTGGTGGATCATCACCACGCGGTCGCAGAGGGCCTCGGCCTGATACATCTGGTGCGTGCTGAAGATGATCGTCCGCCCCGCGCGGTGCTGCTGGTCGATCAGGTCGCGCAGCAGGCGTGCGTTGACGGGGTCCAGCCCGCTGAAAGGCTCGTCGAGGATCAAGAGGTCCGGCTCGTGGATGATCGCGCTGATGAACTGCACCTTCTGCTGCATCCCCTTGGAAAGCTCCATGCACTTTTTGCTATAGGCCTCGCCGAGGCCGATGCACGCGACCCACTCCTTGGCCCGCCGCTCGGCCGTGGGCGCATCGACGCCCTTCAGACGGGCCATATAGATGATGAAGTCGCCGACGCGCATCTTGCGATAGACGCCACGCTCCTCAGGCAGATAGCCGATGCGGTCCTTGCTCAGCACGGCAGACTTCTTGCCGAGCACTTCCAGCCGCCCGTGGTCGGGGAAGAGGATCGACATGACCATGCGGATGGTCGTGGTCTTGCCCGCGCCGTTGGGGCCGATGAGGCCGACGAGTTGACCTCGCCCGACGGTGAGCGTCAGGTTATCGACGGCGACTTTGGTGCCGAAGGTCTTGCGGAGGCCTTCGAGGACAATCGCATCGCTCACTGCTGGCACTCCGGGGGTTTACTGCTTGCGGAAGACGTACCCACCCTTGACGGCACCCCAGACCTGCTCACCCTTGTCGTTGAACCCCTGGTCCCAGGTGATCAGCGCGTCGGGGGTGATGGTGGTGTGGCTGGTGGCATAGCTCGCGCCGCGGAGCGCGCTGGGACAGGCGCCTTGGCGTGTGCTGCCGGTGTAGTTGCCGTCGGCGTTGAGGGTTAGTGTGATCTCGCACCCGTCGCGTGGACTGAGTTTCTCAGGCGTCAGCCCAGCCAGTTTGCTGGTGTTATTCCACGCCCCGGCAAAGGTGAGCGCGTCGCCCGGGAGCTCATAGACCTGGCTGACGAGCGTGCCGTCGTCGTTGGCCGAGAGTTTGTAGATGCGCTGGCGGTAGGGCTTCTGCTGCACCTCGGCCATCGACTGCTCGACGTACAGCCACGCCCCGTCGGTGCGTTCGGGCCAGATGCGCGTCATGTGCAGGCGGATGTCGAAATACTCCGGGTCCTCGACGCTCTGCTGCTGGCTGCTGTACGACCCAGCGAGGCGCTCGGCCAGGGCCTCGACGCGCTGGCGCTTGGTTTGTGCCTCCTGCGCGACTGGACGCTTGCCGAATGTGGGGGGCAAAGAGGAGGCCTCGGGCACCGGGATGCTCTGCCAGGTCGCGCTGGCGGGGGCGGTTTGCACGGAAGTGTCGGTCTGCAGCGGCTGCTCGCGCACCGGCGCGGGCGCGACGCACCCGGCTAGGGCCAGGCACAAGAGCGCCGCTGCGCTGCCGAGTTGCATCTGCCGAACGATCCCGCTCAAGGCCGCGATCATGACAGGTTCCTTTTCCAAAGCCCCCAAACACTCGGGGATGAGAGGATAGGTCGGTGGGATTAGGCCTGGGCCAAGCAGCGGTCAACGCGGGCGAGGGTGCGTTCGCGGCCGAGGATTGCGCAGCAGTGCCCAAGGCCCGGGCTGACGGTTGAGCCGGTCAGTGCGATGCGTAGGCCTGTCGCGGCAGAGCCAAGTGAAACGCCCTTGGCCTGGGCCAGCGATGAAAGAGCCGAGTCTATGTTGGCTGGCTCCCAGTCGGGCACCTCGGCCAGGGCTTGGCGCATGGCCACGAGCACGTCGCGGCCTGTGAGGCCAGTGGGGGGGTCTTGTTTGTTGACCGGGGCGGCCTGGCCGGCCAGCCCGCGCTGCACCGCCGAGGGATCGAGCACCACCGCATCGTCGGCCAGCAGGATAAACGCCACGGATTTGTGCGCGTCGGCCAGGGTCTTGGCCCTTGGCTTGACGGCCTGGGCGAGCCAGAGCAGTTGCTGTTGCGAGTACGGCCCGGCCAGCCCGCTGTGCACCTGCGGGGCGTAGGTCGAGAGCCAACCCAACCAGCGGGCGATGAACTCTTGATCGCCAAGCTTGGCGATGGCGTCGGCGTTGAAGGCCAAGAGTTTGACGCGGTCGAACCGCGCGTTGGTCTTGCCGATGCGCTCGATAGAAAAATGCTTGGCCAGAAAATCCAGGTCGAACTTATCGACGTCCGTCCCGTCGGGGTTCTTCAGGCCGGGCGACCAGCCCAGCAGGGCCAGGTAGTTGGTCAGCACCTCGGGCAGGTAGCCGCTGGCGCGGTAGTCCCACACCTCGATCTCGGGCAGGGCGATGGAATAGGCCGATGCGATCGCCGAGGCCGTCTCGACTGCGTCGCTCTCGCCAGCGATGAAGGCGCTGACGACCCCCTCGCTCAGGGCGGCGCGCTTGGCGACCGTGGCGGGGGTCGCCGACGCGTCCTTGGCCATCAACTCCTTGAGGTGCTTGCGTGCGGCCTTGGCCTTGTCGCGCTTGCTCATCTTGCTCCCGTCGGCATTGAAGATCAACGGCATGTGCGCGTAGACGGGCGTGCGGAAAGCCTCCCCCGCCGGGGAGAGCGCATCGCGGTCATCGCGCAGGCGCGTCAGCGCCCGCTGCAACGCCACGTGCTTGGGCGTGTTGATCAGGTGCTCCTGGGCACGCATGACGTGCGTAACACCCATGAGCTCATCATCGACGACCACGGCCAGGTGGTACGTTGGGAAACCGTCGGCCTTGCGTATCACAAAGTCATCGACCTCCCCGCCGGCGGTCCGCACGTCCCCGAGCACCTCGTCGGCGACGACGATGGCCTCCTCGGGCATGACGAAGCGGACGACGTGCCGTTCGCTGGCCTGGGCACGCTCCCAGCGCGCCTTGTTGAACTGGCCAGGGATGATGTCGTCGGGGCGTTGGTACTTGTAGGTTTGTTTGAGCGCGACGACGGCCTTGCGCCTGGCCTCAAGCTCCTCGTTGCTCTCAAACGCCGGGTATGCCCGGCCCAATCGCACCAGGTGCTCGATATAAGCATTATAAATCGGCACCCGCTGCGCCTGAAAAAAAGGCCCAACCGCGCGCGAAGACCCACCAATCACAACCCCCTGCGCCGATTGCCCATTGCCCATTGCCGATTGCCGAACTTCCAGCGCGGGCCCATCATCCCACGTGATCCCCAGCCAGGCGAGGTCCTCGAGTATCCCCCGTGCGGATTCTTCGCTCGAGCGGGCCTGGTCGGTGTCCTCGATGCGGACCATGAACCGCCCCCCCTCCCGGCGGGCAAAGGCCCAGCAAAACAGCGCCGACCGCGCACCCCCGACGTGCAGGTGCCCCGTCGGCGAGGGTGCAAAGCGTGTTACGGTGTTGGTGTTGGTCGGCGTGCCGGGCATGGCATCAGGGTAGAGCATCAAGGGTGGGTCGGGCGTCTTGGGTGGGGCGGGCGTCCCCGCCCGCCTCTGTGCCGACAAGCAGCAAAGCCCCCCATCACCCCTTGAGCGCACCCCACGCCGAGGCATCGAGTGTTTCTTTCCGCCGGAACAGCAGCACCACCAGCGCCAGCGCCAGCGCCGCCTCCGCCGCGGCCACTGTCAGCACAAAGATCAAAAACGCCTCACCCGTGTGGTTCAGGTGGAACCGCCCAAAGGCGATCAGCGCCACCCCCGCGCCCTGGAACATCAGTTCGGTGCACAGGAACATCACAATCAGGTTCCGCCGAGTGAGGAACCCGATCAGCCCGAGCACAAAGAGAGCCGACGCGACGACAAGGTAGTGGTAGAGCGTGATCCCCGCCATCGGCATCGGCAGAGGGCCTTGCGCGAGCGTCCAGGTTGAAGCCAGCCAGAGCGCGTCCATCAGTTGTTCCCCCCCGTCGCCGGCTGGACAAACGGTGCCTCGCGCCCCAGCTCGCTCTGCTCTCTGGCGCGTTGTATCGCCTCGACCTTCGCCGCCTCGTCGAGTTCCACCTTCTTGCGCGCCAGCACGACCGCGCCGACCATCGCCATCAGCAAGATCACCCCGGCGATCTCGATCGCGCCCGGATTGGCCTCCATGAGCTCAAAGGCGACGCGCTGCGTGTTGTCCAGCCGTAATGCCTCGGGCCACTGGGCCTTGTCGAGCGTCCGCGCCGTCTTGCCGTCGGCGCCGATGATCTGCAAACTCCCCCCGTCGATCGTCGCGTCCAGGGCCAGCTCGCTCTTGCCGTCTGCACGCTCCCGGCGTGCGACGCGCTCCCCCTGGGTCAGCAGACCCGCCTCGCGCAACGCCCGCTCGACCTTCTCGGGCATCACGGCTAGGTTCTTATCCGTCGCCGCCAGCGCTGGGTTCATCCCTAACTTCATGCTCCCTCCGGCTAGGAGGGTCGTCAGCACCGCCAGCAGCACAAACCCGGCGAAGGTCGCCGCCACAGGCTCCCGGCTGCTCCGGTCGTAGGCGCTCATCGCCTCGACGGCCTCCTCGCTCGGCCCGTCCGTTGCCAGCATGATGACGAACAGGTACGTAATCAGGATCGCCCCGCCGTAGACGATCACCAACGCAAAGGCCATGAACTCGGCCTGCAAAAGCACGTACAACCCGCACGATGAGACGATCGTCAAAATAAACCACAGCGCGGCATAGATCGGCCGCTGGTGCGTGATGACACGCAACGCCGAGAGCAACGCCATGAAACTGAAGATGTAAAACCCCCAGCTCGGCAGGTTTCCCGCACCCTGCCTGACGGCAACGACCCCCAGCCCGATCAGCAACCCACCAAACGCACCTGCCGCGATGATCGCCCCGATGATGAACGGCGCAACCCGCTCGCGCGGCGAGGCCAACGCCACCCCGATCGCCCCGAGCACGCACAGGCCATACAGCAAAAACGGATGGAGAATCGTCTGCAAAGCACCTTGCTCCACTGCCAGCAACACCTGCCACCTAGGCACAAACCAGGGCGGCCTATAGGCACAGGATAGAGACGGCCAGCCCCGGCTTCAACCGGTCCTCCCGCCACACCCTCGGGCTTACGCAAAGAGCAGCGTCAGCATCACAAAGATCGTGGCGACCAGGGCCACAATCCCTGCGTGCCGAGGGTCGCGCCGGATCAGCAGATAAACCAACAAAAAGACTGTCGCAAGCCGCGACAGCGCCCCGCACCCCAGCCAACCGAACGCCTGCATCAGCGGCACGCTGTTGACCGCAACGATCGTCGCACCCCACGCCAGCCCCACGGCCGCCGCCTTTGCCAGCGTCAACCCGGGCTCACCCTCCCATCCGATCAAGGGCGATAGGAGGACAAACGCCCCCACCAGCCACAAGCTGCAGACACCCATAGCAATAACGATCCCCACCGCGTCGAGATCCTGCCACCACCACAACACCACCGCCAAGGTGATCCCCAACAGCGGGCACAGCACCAGCGTCAGCATTGTCTTGATCAGCAGCCAGCGCGCAAGACGCTGGCGATACGCCAGCCGAGCCGGCGTTGTCCGCGCCCGGCTGCCACACTCCGGGCACGCCTGGCCCGGGATCGTCGTTACATCCCACCCACACTCCCCACAGAGTTCGATGACCCCCGACCGCTGCGGGTTGACGTTCATCGCGCCGCTGACGCGCAGTTTCGCACCGATCCCGCGCGTTACGGGTGTGTTGGTGCCCAGCGTGTTCGAACCCCCATGCCCGGTCGCCCGGCGGTGCCAGTTGCCACACTCCGGGCACGGCAACCCCGGCGTTTTCGATACGTCGTACCCACACTTAGCACACACCACCGGCGGGCGGTCGTCGGGCTTCTTGACCTTCTCTGGCTGAGCGGCCTTGGCTCTCTTGGGCTCCGGCGCCTTGCCAGGCCCAAGCAAATCCCCTCGCACGGCGTGCGCCACCTTGAACTGCTCAGGGGCAATCCGCGACCCCGACCCGCACTCCGGGCAAGGCCGGTCGGGCGTCGCTGAGACGTCGTAGCCGCAGTCGCCGCAGACCTCCGTGGTTGTCGAGGTCGCCGCCGAGCGTTGCAGGGCGTGTGCGCCGTCGCGCCGCGTGCCGCAGTTCACGCAGAGCACGTCGTTGGGGCCTAAGAGTTTCTGGCACCTGCCGCACTGCGACGCCCCCGGCCCGCCCATTCTGTCGCCCGGCCCACCCATGCCGCGATTGTAACTCCACGCCCCAATCAAATGTTCAACCACCCAAGCCCCGTACGCTTGCCCGCCATGCCCACCCCGCTTGCTGATCTTTCGTTCGCGCTCGCCCGCATCGCCCAGTTCAAGGGCAAGCCGCTGGTCATCAAGCTCGGCGGGAGCGTGCAGGACGACCCCGCGCAGACCGCCGGCATCATCGACGATATCGCCACGCTCACCCACGCAGGCCTGTGCCCGATCATCGTCCACGGCGGGGGCAAGGCGATCAACGCCGCGATGGCCCAAGGTGGCCTCACCCCACGCTTCGTCGCCGGTCAACGCTACACCGATGCGCCGGCACTGGCGATCGCCGAGCGGGTCCTCGCCGGCGAGATCAACACGCAGATCGTCGCTCTTCTAGCCGAGCGCAGCGTGCGGGCGCAGGGGCTGACCAGCCTGGGCTGCTGCGTCCTGCACGCCCAGCGCACCGGCGCCACCGATGCGCAGGGCCAAACCGCCGACCTCGGCCTCGTCGGGCAGCTCCAGCGCGTGCAGACGGGGGTCATCTCGGCGATGTGCACCACCGGGCAGGTGCCGGTGATCGCACCGATCGCGCTGGATATCGACTTGGGCAACGGGGCGGGCAAACTCAACGTCAACGCCGACCTCGCCGCGGGCTTCATCGCCAAGGTCATGTGCCCGTGCGCGTTTATTCTTATATCTGACACGCCGGGCATCCGCACCAACGCGGCCGACCCGGCCAGTTGCGCCAGCAAACTAACCGCCGCGCAGGTCCACGCACTCACCCAGTCCAAGGTCATCGACGGCGGGATGCTCCCCAAGGTCCAAGCCTGCCAGATGGCCCTGGGCGCGGGCGTCAAGCACGTCGGGATTATCGACGGCCGAGACCCACACGCCCTGCTCGCCGGGGTGCTCGCAGAGGCCTTCCCAGGCACCCGGCTGCTCCCGTGATGGTGCCCTGGTGCCCCCCCGCGGTCTATCCTCAACGCGTGCCCCACTTTGCACCCATCGACGACGTGCTCGCCGACCTCCGCGCCGGCAAAATGGTCATCCTCACCGACGACGAGAACCGCGAGAACGAGGGGGACATCATCCTCCCGGCACAGTTCGCCACGCCCGAGGCCATCACCTTCATGCTCTCGGTCGCACGCGGCTACATGTGCCTCTCGCTGACCGAGGCCGACTGCGACCGCCTGGACCTGCACCCACAAACACCCGTCAATACCACCCCACGCGGCACCGCCTTTACCGTCTCCATTGACCTGCACCCCAAGCACGGCGGCACCACCGGCGTATCCGCACGCGAACGCGCTCGCTGCATCCAGATGGCCATCGACCCACGATACAACGCCGACGACTTCGCACGACCAGGACACATCAACCCACTCCGCTCGCGCGACGGCGGCGTCCTCGTCCGCACCGGGCAGACCGAAGGCTCCATCGACCTCTGCCGGCTTGCCGGCCTCACCCCCGCCGCGGTCATCATCGAGGTCATGCGCGACGACGGCGAGATGGCACGCGTGCCCGACCTGGTCAAACTCGCCCAGCAGCACGGGATGAAGATCTGTTCGGTTGCCGACATCATCGCCCACCGACTGGCCCGCGAGAGCCTCGTGCAACGCATCGAGCCGCTCGCCGGCACGCCGATCCAAACGCGCTTCGGCACGTTCAACCTCATCTGCTTTGCAAGTCTTGTTGACCCGCTGCCACACGTCGCGCTGACGGCCGGCAACGTCGGCGCCCTCGACGCGCGCGGGCAGGTCGTCCAGAGCGATGAGCCGACACTCGTCCGCATGCACCGCCGAAACCTGCTCGGGGATGTCTTCGAGGCCCTCCCAGGCACGCCCGGCGGCCACCTCACCTCCGGCCAGCAACTCCACGCCAGCATGCAAGCGATCCAGGCCCGCGGGCGCGGGGCGATCGTCTACCTCCGCCCCGAAGGCCATGGCTCCCCCGACTCGCCGCTGGAAGCAATGTTGCAAACCATCCGCCGAGCCGCACACGACCGCTCGGCAGACGCACCCGACCTCGCCCACCCACTCGGCTACGCGGCGACGATCCCCACCCACATGCGCGAGTTCGGCATCGGTGGCCAAATCCTCCGCCACCTTGGGCTACGCAGCTTGCAACTGCTCACCAACCAAACCCACGACCTGCCGGGCCTGGAAGCCTTCGGCCTGCACATCGACAGCCGCGTCCCGATCGAGGTTGGGTGATCGTTCGCCGGCCTCCCGGCCCACGCCGCCCCCTTCTTCAACCCCGTTGGGGTTAAAAGCACCGAGCCTCCCGGCGCTCATCGCGGCACTGTCCGCAGAGGTCGGCACGCAGTGCGTCCCGAGTCAATCGCAAGCCCAAACGGATGCAAAGAATCTATGCTCCCCCTACGCAGTAAAAGCCTTTGAATATTCATGCAAATCCGATGGTGTATCAATACGCACTGAATGCGCCACCGGGCCTGGTCCCGCTTTCGGTCCCCCATGACCCCGCTTGTGTGCTACCTGAATTTTAACAAACCGCCCCGCGCTCGCGGGGCGGTTTGCTTTGTGGTTGTATTCTCGCCCGTGGCCGCGTCGCCCAGCACGCATCACGTGCTGTGCGACGCCGTCGGCGGTGGGTTCGCCTGCGTTGAGCCGGGCTTCTCTGCCGTGCCCGCCTGCGTGAGAGCCAGTGCCGCGGCCTCGGCCGCCTTGGCCGCTTCCTTGACGTCCGCCATCGCCTCGCCTGTTACGTCAAAGGAGAGGTACTCCAGTTCCTTCCCCTCCGCGTCGGCCTTACGCGTAACGGCCACCGTCTGCCCGGCACGCATCGAGCCGCCGAGCAGCATCTCGCTGAGCGGGTCTTCGAGGAACTGCCCAACCGCACGCCGCAACGGCCTGGCGCCGAAGTCGGGGTTGTAGCCGCGGTCGATGAGGAAGTCCTTGGCCTTCTGGTCCAGCACCAGTTTGACGCCCTGCAGCGCGACGCGCTGGATCACCTTGGCGCTCTCGAGGTCCACGATGTTGACCAAGTTCTCCTTGCTCAGCGGGCGGAAGACGACCACGTCATCGAGGCGGTTGATGAACTCGGGGCGGAAGAAGCGTTCGACCTCCTTCATCAGCACGGCCTTGATGTTCTCAAAGTTCGTGCTGTCGCCTCGGCTCTGGAAGCCGAAGCCCCCGCCACCTTTGATCAGGTCCGCGCCGATGTTGCTGGTCATGATCAGGATGCAGTTGCGGAAGTCGACGTTCCGACCAAACGAATCGGTCAGTCGGCCTTCTTCCATGATCTGCAAGAGCATGTTGAAGACATCGGGGTGCGCCTTCTCGACCTCGTCGAGCAGGATCACGCTGTAGGGCCGCCTGCGCACGCGCTCGGTCAGCTGCCCACCCTCTTCGTAGCCCACATAGCCGGGGGGCGCACCGACAAGCCGGCTGACGTTGTGCTTTTCCATGTACTCGCTCATGTCCAGCGTGATGAGGGCCTCCTCATCGCCGAACATAAACTCGGCCAGGGCCTTGGCCACCAGCGTCTTGCCCACGCCGCTAGGCCCGCAGAAGATGAACGAACCGGCCGGACGCTTGGGGTCCTTGAGCCCAGCCCGGCTACGCCGGATCGCCTTGCTGATCGCCTTGATCGCCTCGTCCTGGCTGACGACCTTCTTGTGCAGCTCATTCTCCAGCTCCAGCAGCCGCTGGGCCTCTTCCTTCTTGAGCCGCTTGAGGGGCACGCCGGTCATCTTGCTAATGACCTCGCTGATGACCTCCTCATCAACCACGCCCGCCTGGGCACTCGCCTTCTCGCGCCACTCACGCTGCGCCTGCTCCTTGCTCTTGCGGAGCTGCTCGGCCTTGTCGCGCAGCTCGGCGGCCTTCTCATAGTCAGCCGCACGGACCGCGTCGTCCTTCTGCACCGTCAGGCGTTCGATCTCGCCCTCGATCTCCGCCAGGTTCGGCGGCTTGGTCATGCTCTTAAGACGCACACGTGCGCCCGCCTCGTCGATCGCATCGATCGACTTATCCGGCTGCACGCGCCCGGTGATGTACCGCCCCGACAGGTCCACCGCCGCCGCCAACGCGTCGTCGGTGATCTTCACCTTGTGGTGCTCCTCATACTTCCCACGCAAACCCTTGAGAATCTCAACGGTCTGCTCGGCGTTGGGCGGATCGACCGGGATCGGCTGGAACCGCCGAGCCAGCGCGTTGTCCTTCTCGATGTACTTGCGGTACTCATCAAACGTCGTCGCGCCGATGCACTGAATCTCACCACGCGCAAGCGCAGGCTTGAGCACGTTGCTCGCATCGATCGCGCCCTCGGCACCGCCGGCGCCCACCAACGTGTGCAGCTCGTCGATGAACAAAATCACGTTCTTGGCCCGGCGGACCTCGTTCATCACCGCCTTGATCCGCTCCTCAAACTGACCCCGGTACTTCGTCCCCGCCACCATCATCGCCAGGTCCAGCACCACCAGGCGACGCTCGTGCAAAATATCCGGCACGTCGCCGCTGATGATCTGCTGCGCCAGCCCCTCGACGATCGCCGTCTTGCCCACGCCCGCCTCACCCAGCAGCACAGGGTTGTTCTTCGTCCGCCGGCAGAGGATCTGCACCAGCCGCTCGATCTCGTTGGCACGACCGATCACCGGGTCGAGCGAACCCTCCTTCGCCAGCTCGGTCAGGTCGCGCCCGAAGCTGTCCAACGCGGGCGTTTTGCTCTTACCGCCACGTGCGGCAGGCCCGGCCTCGCCCGGCGCGCCCGAACTCGGCTCCTTGGCACCGCCCGCCGCGCCGGCAGGTGTGCCACCTGCCCCACCCTCGTCGTCGCTTTGTGTGCCCGCGCCGAGCAGGTTCAAGACCTCCTCACGCACCTGCTCAAGCTTCAACCCCAGGTTCATCAGCACCTGCGCAGCGACCCCGTCGTGCTCACGCAGCAGCCCCAGCAACAAGTGCTCGGTCCCCACATAATTGTGGTTGAGGTTCCGCGCCTCCTCGATCGCATACTCGATCACCTTCTTCGCTCTCGGCGTCTGGGGCAGCCTCCCCATTGTCACCATCTCAGGCCCCGCCTTGACGAGCTTCTCGACCTCCAGACGCACCTTCCGCAGGTCAACGTCCAGGTTCTTCAGGACGTTCGCCCCAACCCCCGAACCCTCCTTGACCAGCCCGAGCAGAATGTGCTCGGTGCCGATGTATTCGTGGTTGAAACGCTGTGCCTCTTGATTCGCTAGCTGCATCACCTTGCGGGCACGGTCAGTAAATCGTTCGAACATGACTATCCTTCCTTATAGGT
>JBKDDT010000010.1:0-27883 GCA_046339895.1 bacterium
GAAGAAGTCGAGTTGGCCCAGGGCGCCCGGGGGGGGTGTGGTGCCACGGGGTTGATCGCCGGCGGGGGTTGGGGCGAAGAGCAAGCTGCCCTGCGCGCCCGTACCGGCGCGCTCGGGGCCCTGGCAAGCGGCTAGGAGGAGGGCGGTGGTGGTGGTCATTATAAGAAGAAAAGATTTAGGCATGTGCCGGGGTTCCGGGGGGGTGGGTGGGGGTGGGTGGGGGTGGGTGAGGGAGGCAATATGTTAGAAGTGTGGTGTGTTGGCGTGTGCAGCGGCATCACAGCGCCGCCAGCCGGCGGTTGGTTTCTTGCTCGATGAGGTCGGCGTGGATCGTGTCGAGGTTCCCGGCCAGGAGGTCGCGCAGGGGGTATTCGCCCGGGAGGCGTTCGTCGGCGGCGATGCTTTCTTTGTAGCGGTAGGTGCGGATTTTTTCGCTCCGTTCGCCCCCGCCGATCTGGGCCGAGCGTGCGGCTGATCGCGTGGCGTGTTTTTTCTGGCGTTCGAGTTCGTGCAGACGCACCAGCAGCAGCCGGCGTGCGCGTTGGCGGTTGTCCTGCTGGCTCTTGCTCTCTTGCATGCGGATGATGATGCCGGTGGGCTTGTGCTTGATCTGCACAGCCGTGGCTACCTTGTTAACGTTCTGCCCCCCTGGCCCCTGGCTGGTGGTCGCAAACTCCTCGACGTCGCTGGCCCAGTTGACCTTGACGTCGACCTCCTCAGGCTCCGGGAGCACGGCGACTGTCGCGGTGCTGGTGTGGATGCGCCCCTGCGCTTCGGTGGCCGGCACGCGCTTGACAGAGTGCACGCCGGCCTCGAAGTTCATAGCCGACCAGACCCCGGGGCCGCGGACGTTGACAACGGCTGCGCGGACGCCGCCCACCCCGCCTGTGCTTGAATCGGCCGAGAGTTCGAGGACCTCGACATGCCAGCCCTTGCGCGAGGCGTAGCGTGTGTACATCTCCAGCAGGTCCTGCGCCCAGATGCCGGCCTCGTCGCCGCCTGTGCCGGCGCGGATTTCGAGCATGATCGAGCCGACTTTGTTGTCCTCGGCTTGGACGAGCGAGGCCGAGGCGTTGCGCAACAACTGGGTGATCTCATGCTCGACTTTGGGGAGCTCGGCACGGGCCATCTCGACTAGATCTTTGTCCGCGCCGCCGGGTGCGCCGCCACTGCCACCGCTGGCCTGTGCGAGCAGCGCGTCGTATTCAGCGGCCTCGGCCAGGAGGGACTCCAGGCGTTGGACCTGTGAGGCGATTGCCTCTAGGGCCGCCCTGCGCTCGGCGAGTGTGCGGGCCTTGCGGTGGTCGGCGGTGATGGTTGGGTCTTGCAGGTCGGTGGTGGCCCGCGTGTGCTCGTCGCGCAGGTCGCGCAGTTTGGATAGCACCGCAGGGTGGACACGCTCAGGACCGCTGGGCATGGGCAAAGGTTAGTCGGCACAAGCCCCTGTCGCCCCGCGCCCGCCCACCTACCCTCTGGCGTGATACCCAGAGTTGCAATCGTCGGCCGGCCAAACGTCGGCAAGTCCTCCCTTATGAACATGCTGGCCGGGCGCAAGGTCTCGATCACCGACGACACGCCGGGGACGACGCGGGACCGGGTGTCGACCATCATCACACTCATGGGCGAACTGGAGACGGACGCACCTGTTCAGGTCGAGCTGACCGACACAGGCGGCTACGGCGTCTACACCCGCGCCGACGGCCGATTCGACGACGCGGGGATGGACCTGGCCTCGCTGACGCGTGACATCGAGGGGCAGATCGCCAAGGCCGTGGCCAATGCCGACTTGGTGCTGTTCGTCGTCGATACGCAGGCGGGGATCACGCCGATGGACGAGGCCGTGGCCAGGCTGCTGCGCGAGGGTGGCCTCGCGCCAGCCGAGGACGAGCCTGCCCAGGGGGGTACCAAGGCCAAGCGCACCAAGCACAAGGTGAGGGATGCCAGCGCGGCTGGGAAGATCGTGCTGGTGGCCAACAAGGCTGACGGTCCCAAGTGGGAGAACCACGCCTTCGAGGCCGCGGCGCTCGGGTTTGGTGAGCCGTTGATCGTCAGCGCCAAGAACAACTACCGCCGGCGGGACCTGAACGAACGCCTGCACAAGCTCGCCCGCGTCATCGTCCGCAGGCACAAGAAGGAGCGTACTGACCGCTCGCTGCAAGGCCCGGCCGGGCAGCCGGATATGAAGCTGGCGATCGTCGGCAAGCGCAACTCGGGCAAGAGCACGCTGGTGAACACCCTGGCCGGGGAGCAGCGCGTGATCGTCTCGGAGATCGCGGGCACCACGCGCGATGCCATCGACGTGCGGTTTACGATGGATGGGCGTAGTTTCCTGGCGATAGACACGGCTGGGCTGCGCCGGAAGAAGAGTTTCGACCAGCGCATCGAGTGGTGGGCACTGGACCGGATGGAGCAGGCGATCGACCGGTGCGATGTTGCGCTGGTGATGGTCGATGCGACCGAGCCGCTGAGCCATGTGGACCACCAGGTCGGGATGATGCTGGCCGAGCGTAACAAGCCTGCGGTGATCGTGGTGAACAAGTGGGACTTAGCCGAGGGTCGCCCGGCCAAGGGGCAGGCGGGGCAGTCGGGCAAGGGCGTGTCGCCGGAGGTGTATGAGGAGTACATCCGCAAGGAGCTCAAGGGTCTGTGGTACGCGCCGATCGCGTTCATCAGCGCCAAGAACAACGAGAACGTCAAGGAGACGATCGGCCTGGCCTTTGAGCTTGCCCAGCAGGCCGGTGCACGGATGGGCACAGGGGTGCTCAACCGCGTTGTGCGGACTATCGTCGAGCGTCAGGGGCCGCCGAGCCGGAACGGGACATTTGCGAAGGTGTATTACGCGGCACAGATCGGCAACTACCCCCCGACGATCGCGTTGGTGGTCAACAAGCCGGAGATGTTCACGCAGCAGTACGAGCGGTTTTTGCTCAACCGTTTGCGGAACGAGTCTCCGTTTGGCGAGGTGCCTATCAAACTTGTGATCAAGGGTCGGAGCAAACGGGCGACGCGTGCGGACGCCGAGGAAATCCAGGACCTTGTCCAGCAGGCGGCCGAGACTGAGAACCAGGCGCGCACGCAGGCGGCGACGAGCCGGGGCCGGCGCGCGGCGATCACGCGCCAGGCCGACGATGCGGGGGAATACTTCGACGAACCCTCACCGATGGCCGACGCCGTGGCACACCAGCTCGAAGAGGCCCTGGCCCCGCTGACAGCACCGAGGGCCAAACCGAAGGCGCCGAGAGTGCCCAGCAAGTCACGCCCCAAGGCCGCCGAGGCTAAGGCACGCACGAAGAAACGCGCGCGCGGGTCGAGGTTGAACTAGAGGGCTTACTCAGAGGACAAACAGCCGGGCAAGAAAGACTGAGAATCAGGATGGACAGAGGCGGGGTTGATCTGTTTGTTTACTCCGAAGACCAGCAGCAATAAACGTTGAACGTTAAAGGCGGGGCTTGCACCGAAGGATTGTGGCAGCCCGTGTCCAAGCCGAGCGCACTTGATGTGCTGCCCAAAGCACCCATCGCTGACAACTGCCTGCACTCGGCCTTGACTGCTACTTTTTGTGTATTTCTTCTCCGGCTGTTTGTATTCTGAGTTCTTTCTTATGCACCCGCGAAGAACGCGTTGAGGAAGACGATGATGTCGTCGGCGGTGAGCTGCTGGTCGACGCGTGGGCTTTGGCCGGGGCCGGAGACGTCGGCACGGGGGTCGCTGGCGAAGAACCAGTTGAGGTAGACGATGATGTCGTCGGCGGTGTACTGCCCGTCGGCCCCGACGGACTGGCCAGGCCCCGCGGCGTCGGCCAGGGCAGGCTGCGCGCCCGCGGGGACGAGTTTGCGGATGCGGCCGCTGCCACCCTGCTCGACGAGGTACATCTCACCGTCGTTGTCCTCGCCGAAGGCGACGACGAAGCTGAGCGTGGGCTGGCCGCCGGTCAGTTGCAGTGCGCTGGTCTCCGTCAGCCCGACCTGTGCCGGGGTGCCGAGCCAGCCCGTTGCAGTGGGCTGTACGTTGGCTGGAAAACTCCAGAAGGTTGAGCGGTAGGTGTCGACGAAGTAGTAGCGCCCGCGCAGGGGGCGGATGTTGCCGCGGTAGACCATGCCGCCGACGATCGAGATGCCCGCCTGCGAGGCCGTCCATGTGCCGACGGTCGCGTTGGACTGGCTGGCGGCGTGTGGGTAGACGTAGATTGGGGGCGTGAGGTTGGAGATATCAAAGCCACCCGACGAGAGCCCCGTGCTGGCGAACCCCTCGCGCACACGCCAACCGTAGTTTCGCCCTGGCCCGCCATTGCCCGGCACACGGTGGACCTCCTCCCAGAAGTTCTGACCCACATCCCCTATCCACAAATCCCCGTTCCACTTGTCAAAGCTGTAACGCCAAGGGTTCCGCAACCCACGCGCCCAAATCTCGGGCCGACCACCCACACCACTCGCAAAAGGGTTGTCGGCGGGGATGCCGTAGTTACGCATCGAGTCGGCGGGATAGTCATCCCGAGAGACATCCAGCCGGAGCATCTTGCCGAGCAGGTTGTTGGGGTTCAGCCCCGCGTTGATGGGGTCGTTGCCCGAGCCGCCGTCGCCCATGCCGACATAAAGATAACCGTCGGGCCCGAAGCGGATGCACCCGCCGTTGTGGTTTGGAAACGGCTGATTGATGGCAATGATCATCCTCTCGCTGCTGGGCAGCACGGCGTTGGGGTTTGCCGGGTCAACGGTAAACTCCATCACCACCGTCCGACCATTGGGGTCGACCGCACCGGTCGACAGGTTGGGGTTGTTTTGCGTGTAGTTGATGTACAACTTCCCCGACGCGGGAAAGTCTGGCGAGAACGCCAGCCCAAGCAGCCCCTGCTCACCTCCGCCAATCAAGCGCGGAATAGCAAGGGGAATCCCCCCGGTGCTCCGGAAGTATGGGTTCGCCGCGTCGAGGGCGGCCAAACTCAAGAACGGCGTCGCCGCAACCGTGTAAGTCGGTGCCGAGGGCGTGCCGCCGACGTTGATGATGCGGATGCGGCCGGTCTGCTCGACGACGAACAGACGCGATCTCTCGCCGGGCGGCTGATACACGCCCACGGGGGAGCTGAACCCAGTGGCGATGGTCTGGAAGTTAGAAAAATCCTGGGCCTGCGCGGGAAGACCGCCGATTGCCAAGCCGAGGGTTAACGCACCGAACGCATAAACGCTCTTCATCTTCATGGCTATCTCCACAAAGCAAAACCCGCCACGGACGGACAATGACACAGACCGCATACGCGGCGACCGTGTACCTGTTCCACAACACCACAACCTTGCGCCACAAACACGCCCCGGACCACCTTTCGCAAGCCATGCACACACATTTGGGCAGTATGCCCATCAAAAAACCGAACACTATCCGATCAGTGTTGGCGGGGCGACTGGCACGGCCCCGGGACGGCAGCTATAATCTCGGCCCGTCCCGCCACCCACGCCGGCCCATTGTCAACACGATTGGCCGTGCGGACCACACACCGGAGTTGCCCAATGGCCAACAACAACGTTATGGACCTGATGATCGGCGCCGCCGAGGTACAGCGCGACGCGCAGGCCGCGGCCCGCTTTGCCGTCGAGGCCGACAAGGCCGAGGCCCTGGGCAACCGCGGGCAGGCGATCGTGCACCTCCGCAAGGCCGTGGCCGCAGACCCGACGGACGCACGCCTGAACTTCAAGCTCGCCTTCCTGCTGGACATCACCGGCGAAGAGGACCAAGCCATCGAGTTCTACGAGCGCGCCATCGACCACCCGCCTGCGCCGATCAACGCGCTGATCAACCTGGCGGTGCTCTACGAGGACCAGGGCGACTGGCACCGTGCCGAGCGTTGCCTGCGCCAGGTGCTCGAGACGGACCCCAACCACCCACGCGCACGCCTGTTCATGCTCGACGTGGCCGCGAGCAAAACCATGGTCTCCGAGGAAGACCACACGCAGGACCGCTTCAAGCGCAGCGCACTGCTGGACACGCCGGTGACGGACTTTGAGCTTTCCGTCCGCGCTCGCACGTGCCTGAAGAAGATGAACATCCGCACGCTGGGCGACCTGATCCGCACCACCGAGCAGGAACTGATGAGTTACAAAAACTTCGGCGAGAACTCCATCGTCGAGATCAAGACGATGCTCGCGAGCAAGGGCCTGCGTCTAGGCCAGGGCCGCGACGAGGCACACCGTGCCGCGCGTAGGCAGATGCTCGAGAACCTCAAAGGCTCCGGCCACGAGGTGATCCTCGGCAAGCCCGTCGGGGAGATGAACCTCTCCGTCCGTGCGCGCAAAGCACTACAGATGCTCAACATCCAGACCCTCGGCGACCTCATCACACACACCGAGGCCGAACTGCTGGGCGTCAAAAACTTCGGCGCAACCAGCCTCACCGAAGTCAAAGCCAAACTCAACGAATGCGGCCTGGGCCTGCGCCAAATCGAAGGGGAATAACCCCTCGGCCAGGACATTCTGGCGGGTAGGGGCAGGGGTGGGGTTGATTTCTTCGAGTGCGAGACCACGCAGCCTCGCCCCTTGACCAACCCACCCAAGATCGCACCTCACCCCGCGACCTGATAGCACCCCGCGACCTGATAGATCGCCGGCCGATACCGAGGCGCCGGCACGCGGACCTTGGACTTCCTGGCCGTGCGTATCCACAACGCCTTGGCCTTGAGCACCTCACGCAGCGCCAGCTGCGGCGTCTTGCCGAACGCCGAGCACGACTTGAGGTCAGGGATATCCGCGATATACCCGCCGTCCTCTCGGCTGAAGAAGAGGTTAATGTGGTAGTCAGCGGTTGCCATGAAGTTCATTCGTTTTTAGAGCGTGTGCGTCACGATTCCCCCACAACGCCGCGTCGAGGTGAACTCTCGCGATCCCGTGTGCTAGTGCAATGTTCGAAGCAGCCGATTGGTACAGGGCGCTCTCCTCATGCCGGAGTGCCTTCACGCCCCGCCATGGCGGCACGCTTGCACCGAGGTCGATAAGCCCCCTGCCTGTGAGGCTATCGAGTGGTAGTTCCAGAAGGGATTCCAGTTCGGCGATGCCACGAAAATGATCGCAGAGGTGTCGTGAGTAAACCACGTCTCGCAGATAAATATTGATGAGCTTTCGGGCTAGTCCCCAACGACTCGCACCCTCAGGGAGCTTCGCAAGCATCCAATCCGTGTGACGATCAAGGAAGAGTGGATAGGTTGCCACACTACAACTCGCCATCTCATGAAGGTCGATGCACAGGAAGTACTTGCGAGCGGCTTCTCCCGCACCCTTATTTCCTTTGCCACGCACCGTCGACGCGCCGACGGCGAGTCGTGCCACTCTCGACCGCAGATCGCCGATGAGGTCGTACTCCATCCCCCTCACTCCTCACTCTGATCCAAAACCGCCATAAACGCCTCCTGCGGTATCTCCACGCGCCCGACGCTCTTCATCTTCTTCTTTCCCTCGCGCTGTTTGTCGAGCAGCTTCCGCTTTCGGCTGACGTCCCCGCCGTAGCACTTAGCCGTGACGTCCTTGCGGAAGGCCTTGATCGTTTCGCGGGCGATGATCTTGCCGCCGATGGCGGCCTGGAGGGGGATCTCGAACTGGTGGCGGTTGATCTGCTTCTGGAGTTTCTTCAGCAGCAGCCTCCCGCGATACTCGGCGTTCTGCCTGTGGCAGATCATCGCCAGGGCCTCGACGCGGTCGCCGTTGATGAGGATGTCGCACTTGACCAGGTCGTTGTAGCGGAACTCGGTGATCTCATAGTCCATCGTGCCGTAGCCGCTGGTCATGGCTTTGAGTTTGTCGTAGAAGTCGTAGATGATCTCGGCCAGGGGTATCTCCCACGTCATCATCTGGCGTGTCTCGCCGATGGCCTGCTGGCTCTTGAAGATACCTCGGCGGTCGGTGCAGAGCTTCATGATCGGGCCGATGTTGTTATTCGGCACGATGATGTCCACCTTGCAGATCGGCTCGTGCACTTCCTCGAACGTGCCCGCGTCGGGCAGGTCGGCGGGGTTGCTGATCTCGATGAGCGTGCCGTCGCGGAGTTTGACCTTGTAGGTCACCGTGGGCGCCGTCTGAACGACCTCGGTGTTGAACTCGCGCTCCAGGCGTTCCTGGATGATCTCCATGTGCAGCAGGCCGAGGAACCCGCAGCGGAAGCCAAAGCCGAGGGCCTCAGAGTGTACGGGGATGAAGGTGAAACTCGAGTCATTGAGGCTGAGTTTCTCGATCGCTTCGCGCAGGCCCTCAAAGTCGCTCCCCTTGCTCTCAGAGTCCGTCGCGGGGTAGAAATCGCAGAAAACTACCTGCACCGGCGGCTTGTACCCCGGCAAGGCCTCCGCCGCGGGGTCGTTATCCAGCGTGATGGTGTCCCCGATCCGCACGTCCGCGAGCGTCCTGATTGCCGCGACGAGGAAGCACGGCTCACCGGCCGACGCGCTCTTGATCCGCACGGGCTTGGGCGTGCGTTTGCCCATGTCGGTGATCTGGAAGACGCGCCCGGTGCCCATCATCCTGATCTTGTCGCCGAGTTTGAGCGTGCCGTCCATCACCCTGCAATACACGATCACGCCGCGGTAGTCGTCGTACTGCGCATCAAAGATCAGCGCCCGCGTCTGCTTGATGACGCTCGCCCTGGGCGGGGGGAACTTCTCGCAGATCGCCGCGAGGAGCTCGGGTATCCCCTGCCCAGTCTTGGCCGAGACCAGGATCGCGTCCTCAGCCGGGAACCCGAGCACCTGCTCGATCTCCATTGCCACCTCATCGCACCGCGCGCTGGGCAAGTCAATTTTGTTGATCACCGGGATGATCTCAAGGCCCTCGTTGATCGCCAGGTAGGCGTTGACCACTGTCTGCGCCTGCACGCCCTGTGTCGCGTCGACGACCAGGATCGCAC
This sequence comes from bacterium, assembly GCA_046339895.1. Taxonomy (GTDB): domain Bacteria; phylum Planctomycetota; class Phycisphaerae; order Phycisphaerales; family UBA1924; genus JAJTGZ01. The sequence continues at coordinate 8,875 of JBKDDT010000010.1, forward strand.
CCTCGCACGCCTTGAGCGCCCGGCTGACCTCATAGTTGAAATCCACGTGCCCGGGCGTGTCAATAAAGTTAAGCATGAACGCCTGCCCGTGCGCGTTGTCTACCGCCCCGGCCAGGGCCCCCTGGCCACCCACCGCGCTCGCGTCATCCTCCTCCAGGTCGTCCTTCTTCGCCCCGGCAACATGGTGGTGCGAGACTGTAACGGCCGAGGCCTTGATCGTGATCCCGCGTTCGCGCTCGATATCCATGTCGTCGAGCAGCTGGGCCTTGGCCTCGCGCGCCGAGACGGCCTTGGTCGCCTGCATCAGGCGGTCGGCAAGGGTGCTCTTGCCGTGGTCGATGTGGGCGATGATTGAAAAATTGCGTATCTGCATAAGCGGGCAACCAAACTCGGCAGCCCGCACAGCGGGCCAAAGGCCATTGAAGGCACCAGCCGGGGCAACGCCCCGGCACAAAGGCGTATCATAGGAACGACCCCGCCGGGTTACCCTTTCCTATGCCCCCCACTTCCAACGCGCTCTTGCTCCTATCGGCAGCCACAGCCACTGCGTCCACCCTGGCCGGGTGCACGCCGATCATGAGCCAACTGCCGGTCAAAGGGCCGCCGGAGAGCCAAGAGCGCATCATCGCCGAGGTGTTCAAGGAGCAGCCGGAGATCGTCCGCTTCCCCAGCCGCCCCGCCGGGGACACACCGGTCGAGCTTGAGGGGCGCATGTACAAGCCAGGCGAAGACGGGATGATGCTTGGGGTGGTCCAAGACCGCATGCTCTCCAGCCCCGTCCAGTGGCCCAAGGAGGCCACCGACGGGACGACCATTCTTTTCTGCCACGGCGTGCAGGACAACAACGCCAGCCCGATGGCCAACTTGTTCTCCGCCGCGGGCTTCCGCGTCTTCCAGTTTGATTACCGCGGCTTCGGCAACAGCACCAAGGCCCCGACCACCGCCCTGGGCCTGCGCGACGACACGCTCGCTGCCGTTGCATATCTCCGCTCACGCCCAGACGTTGACCCCACCCGCATCGTCCTAGCCGGGCACTCGCTTGGCGGGGCGATGGCCATCGCCGCTGCCGCCGAGCTTGAGGCTGCCGGGCAACCCGTCGCCGCCGTCGTCAGCAACGCCGCGCCTGCAAACTCACGACTTGCCCTGGAAGAGCACCTGCCGATCCTTGGCTATTTCCTCGGCGGTATCGACGGCCCCCAGCCCGAGGCCCAGGCCGCAAGGCTCGTCAAAACCCCGCTGTTGATCACACACCCCGTCGACGACGACGTCCTCCAACCCTACCACGCCAAACGACTCATGGACGCCAACCGCAACGCCGGCGGCAAGCCCGTGCTGCTGCTCTACCCTGAAGGGGGGCACGTCAAAGCCTACCTTGGCAAACCGAGTTACGAGGCACCGGTCATCGGGTGGCTTGTCTACCAACTCCGTCCAACAACCCAAACCCAAGTCGTGGAATCCCTCCGCTGATCCACCATACCACACACAGAACGGGCACCCAACCCGCCTGTGCCCCGACACCACACAGCCCTTGACCCATAGCACCGCCGGGCACGGCATGCTCACCCGCAACACGCCGTAGGTCTTACACGTCCAGGTTCTTAACGTCCAGCGCGTGCTCCTCGATGAACTTCCGGCGTTCCTCGACGTTCTCACCCATGAGGATCGAGAACATCGATTCGGCGTTCCCGGCTACGTCCCAGTTGACCCGCACCAGCGTCCGCTTGCTCCGGTCCATCGTCGTCTCCCAGAGCTGCTCGGCGTTCATCTCCCCGAGGCCCTTGAAGCGCTTGATCTCCGTCCCCTTGCCACCGACGGCCTGTAATGAGCCGAGAATAGAAGGGAGGTTGGGTGCATCAATCACCCGGCTCTCAGGTGCGGGCGCTGCGGGCTGGTTGCTCACGCCCGTGGGTGGTTGGTCGTCATCGACGGCCTCCCCGGCGGTATCCCCGGCCGCTTCACCCGCCCGGGTGCCCGCGGCACCATCGCTTGCAGAGGCCGTCAGTTCCCAGGCATACCGCGTCGGCAGTTTGTCCCCCGTCGGCGCCTCGGCCTGCGTCAGGGAATAGTCCTCGACCGAAAGCCCCGCCTGGGCAACCTGCGTGAAGAGTTTTTCCAGTTCGCGGTTCTCGTGCAGGTCGCGCAGCGTTGCAACGCGCGTGGCCGGGGCACCCTCTTGTGCCAAGGGCTCCTCCACGGCCATGTCGGCAAGCCGAAGCGCGTGCGTCTTGCATATCTCGCGGGCCTGCTCCTGGCTCCACGCAAACGCCTCGCCCCCCGTCCACGTCAGCCGGTGCGTCGGCAGGTGGCCCGCGCCCGACGGGTCGTGCGCACGCGCTGCGAGCAGATCAGCAAACTTCACCCCACGCCGTTCTGCGATCACGACCAGCTCAGCCAGCCGCTGCAACACCCGCACGGCCCGGCGGAGCGGCTCGCCCGACAGGCGTGCCGTTACCGGAGCCTTGAGCGTGCGCGGGTCGATGGCGTTGATGTCGCGCACGACCAACTCAGCACGGGCCAAGCCCTGCTCGGTCAGCACGCTGTCCATCTCCTCTTGGTTGAGAACGTACCGGCTCTTCTTCGCCTTCCCCTTGCCCCACTCCAGCAAATACAACGGCGGCTGGGCGCAATACACCTTCCCCCGGCGGATCAGCTCGGGCATCTGGCGGAAGAAGAACGTCAGCAAAAGCGTCCGGATGTGCGAGCCGTCGACGTCGGCATCGGTCATGATGATGACCTTGCCGTAGCGGAGTTTGGTGATGTCAAACTCCTCCCCGATACCGCAGCGCAACGCGGAAATGAGCGTGCGGATCTCCTCAAAGCCCAGCAGCTTGTCCAGGCGCGCCTTCTCGACGTTAAGGATTTTGCCCTTCAGCGGCAGGATCGCCTGCGTCTCAACATCCCGACCCTGCCCCGCGCTGCCACCGGCCGAGTCCCCCTCGACGATGAACAGTTCGCTCTTGTCCACGTCGCGCGTCTTGCAGTCCTTGAGCTTGTGCGGCATGCTGCCGCTCTCGAGTGCACTCTTACGGCGTGTGAGCTCCCGGGCCTTGCGCGCCGCCTCGCGAGCCTGCGCCGCGACGATCCCTTTCAGGCACAGCTTCTTGGCCTCCGATGGGTGCTCCTGCAGCCAGGCGTCCAGAGCCTCCCCCACGGCCTCGGAGACAAGCTTCTCAACCTCGGGGTTGAGAAGCCGCTCCTTGGGCTGGTTGTTGTATGTCGGGTTGGGGAGCTTGACGCTGACGATGGCGATCAAGCCCTCGCGGAGGTCCTCACCCGTTGGCGTCGGGTCGCTCTCCTTGAGTATGCCCGATTTTTTGGCGTAGGCGTTCAGGACGCGCGTCAGGGCCATCTTAAAGCCCCCGGCGTGCGTGCCGCCGTCTTTGTTGTTGATGTTGTTGCTGAAACTCAGCAGCAGTTCGTTGTACCCGTCGTGGTACTGCAGCGCCACCTCGCACTGCACGCCGTCGGCTGCGAACTCCTTGCGGATGTGCACGGGCTCGCTGACGGGCTGCTTGCCGATCATCAGGTACTGGACGTACTCGACGAGCCCCTTGGAGCAGAAACTCTCCTGCCTCGGCTTGCCGTCGGCGGCGACGCGCTCATCGGCCAGGTGGATATGTATCCCCGGGTTGAGGTACGACAGCTCGCGCAGGCGCGCCTGCAAGACCGCGTAGTCAAAGCGCGTCTCGGGGAAGATCTGCGCATCGGGCAGGAAGGTAACCTTGGTGCCGGTTTTGAACGGTGCATCGGGGGCGATCGGCCCGACGACGCGCAGCGGCTTGTTGGTGCGCCCGCGCTCAAAGCCGATGACGTGGATCTGCCCGTTGCGGTAGATCTCCGCTTCGAGCCATTCCGAGAGTGCGTTGACGCACGAGACCCCCACGCCGTGCAGCCCGCCGGAGACTTTGTACGCCGAGCCTTCCTGCCCGAACTTCCCACCCGCGTGCAAGACGGTCATGGCGATCTCGACGGCGGGCTTGCCGTCGTACTGCGGGTTGGCGTGCGCCTTGGGCTCGACGGGAATACCACGCCCATTGTCCACCACCGCGCACGCGCCGTCGGCCTGGATCGTTACCCAGACCGAACTGGCAAACCCGGCCATCGCCTCGTCGATCGAGTTGTCCACCACCTCATAGATCAAATGGTGCAGCGGCCCGATCCCCGTGCCGCCGATATACATCCCAGGGCGTTTGCGCACGGCCTCGAGCCCCTCGAGCACCTGAATCTGATCAGCCCCATAGTCCCCGTTGGTGGTCGGCGCGGGCGTGCCCGTGACACCGACAGGCCCCCCCGGCAGCGGCGCGATCGGCTTGAGATTCGGGGCCGGGGTGGTCGTGGCGGCAGCAGGATCGGGCACGTTGGTTCCTTGCCTCATGTGGTGCTCTTCGCCGGTCTCTCGGCGGGTGCGCTCGGGCATAAAAACAGGCTGTTTTTGAGCAAAAAAGCCCGGTCCTGCCCTGCCCCAAATCATAGGCTTTCCGGGCACACTTTTCCTCAGACTCTGCGCGACAAAAGCTAGCGACCGGCAAGGGGGATGGCCCACTTGCACCCGCGCCGACAGGCTTGGCAACAGCCGCGTTTACGTCGGCAGGTTCACGGGCATCACCACGTACAAAAAGTCCGCCCCGGCCTTGAACAGCCCCGGCTTGTTCGGGGCCTTGAGCTCGATGAGCACCTCCGCCTCGTCCATCGTCTTGAGCGCGTCGGCGATGAACTGCGGGTTGAAACTGATCTCGATATTCTCACCCTCATAGCCCGACAGGCCAAGCTCGATCTCGCTCTCACCCAACTCCGGCGCCCGGCTGGAGAGTTTCAACGACTTGTCGGCCACGTTGAACGCCAGGCGCACGCCACGCGACTCCTCGTTGGTCAGCACGCTCGCCTGCCGGATCGCGCGGGCCAGGTCGTCGCGCCCGGCGGTGATCTTCTTGTCCTGGTCCTTGGGGATCACCTCGTCGTACTGCGGGAAAGCCCCCTCAACGAGCGTCGTGCTCACCACCGCCTGCGGCGTCTTCTCCTTGCCCGCCTCGGCGAAGGCAAAGAACGCCCGGTTGTCCGTGATCGTCACCCCCACGGCTACCTCCGGGTCGTGCGCTACACGCTGGAGCAGCCCCAACGCACGCGTCGGGATGATGCAACTCGTCGAGGCCCCCTTCTCCTCACCCTTCTCCTTGATCGTCGCCCGGCAGAGCGCCAGCCGGCGGCCGTCGGTGGCGACCATCTCGAGCTTCTTGCCGTCTTTTTTCAGCAACACCCCGTTGATGGCAAATCGCGATGTCTCCCGTGCGGTGGCGAAGGCCGTGCGCCCGATCAGACGCATAAGCACCCCCGCAGGCACGGCAAACGACGCCCGCGTGTTGCTCTGGCCCGCCAGGTCGGCAATCGGGGGGAAATCCGCCGACGGGAACGAGAAGAGCTTGAACCGCGAACGCGAACCCTTGATGTGGCACTGCTCGTCGTCAAGCTCGATGGTTACCGTTGCGTCGGTGTCGTCAATCGCCGAGAGGATCTCCCGAAGCTTGTCGGCCATCACCACCACCACGCCCGGCTGCACCACGTCCACCTTCGACAGGGCGAGCTGGATCGAGACCTCCGCATCGGTCCCCGTCAGCGTCAGCGTCCCGACGCCACCCGCCTTGGTCGCATTCAGCTTCACGCACGACAAAGCCGGGGCCGTGGAGCGGGCGGGGATGATCGACCCAACATTGTTCGCCGCCTCAAGAAGCGCGGCACGATCGCATATGACCTTCATCCCCCATGCTAGGTGCCAGATGCTCAGAAAGAGGGAAATGCCAAGTTCCCCCAAACCCCCCAACGACCACCTCCATACCCAGACCAAGCCTCCTCGGACAGATTCCCAACCCGAATGCCCCACACATCGACCAAAATCCGAATCCCAGACCCCAACCTGAACCCCCCGGCACACCCCAGGCGTACAGCATGGGCAAACCCCTTGCAGGCTCCAACTGCACCCCCACGACCCACAGCCGGTATGCTCCTACGCAAGGACCAGACTCATGCCAAGCAACACCCTCGCCCAAACCGTCCCCGGCACAACCGCCCGCCCGGCCAGGCTGCTGCGGTCCACCCTGTTGACGGGCTTGCTGATGGGCCTCTTGACCGGTGCACTAGTGCTCACACCCGCCTGCGCACCCGTTGACGGCCGAGCCCCGGCCAATTCCGATGCGGGCGCACGCGAGGCCGAGGGTGCCCAGGACTCACCAAGTTCGCCCTCCGGCGCGATGACGCCCCAAGAGAAGGCCGCCGTCCTCGATCGCGCGACACAACTGGTCCGCCAGCGTGCCTTCGCGACCGGCGTGGACTTTAGCAAGTGGGACGCCGCAGTTGCCAAGTTTCAGTCGCGCCTCGACTCGGCCAAGACCGTCGAGCAGTACAGCCTGGCCCTCAACCGCGCCCTCAACGAGATGGGCATCTCGCACCTGGACATCCTGCCACCCAAGGCCGCGGAAGAACGCCGGCGGGCCAAATACAGCGGGATCGGTGTTACGGTGAACCTGACCGATGAGGGGATTCAGATCAACGACGTGCGCGAGGGTTCACCGGCCGAGCGGGCCAACCTTCAGCCCGGGGACGTTATCACCGAGGTCGATGGCAGCCGCGTAACAGAGTGGGGCGCGATCCGTGGCAAGCCGGGCACGACCGTCAACATCACTGTCAAGCACGCCAGGGACGGGTCCGTCTCGACCTTCCCGATCACCCGCGCTGAACTCTCCATCGGTACGCCGCCGAGCCTTGAGTTTGTGGGCCAGGACGCCGCCGTGCTGCGCCTGGCGAGTTTTACCGAAGAGTATGAGCACGACCGCATCGAGGACCTCCTCCGCAAAGCCAAGGACCGCGAGATGCTGATCGTTGACCTGCGCAGCAACGGGGGCGGGTCAGTCTCCAACCTGCGGCACCTGCTCAGCCTGCTCCTGCCGCCCGGGACAGAGGTCGGCGCGTTCGTTAGCAAACGCGACGCCGATCGCTTCCAGGAGCAGACGGGTGCGGCCGCCCCAGACGCGGCAGCCGTGGCGAGCAAAAAGCCCCAGAAGTTCCGCACACGCCGCGGAGAGCTCCCCCCGTTCGCGGGCAAAATCGCCGTGCTCGTCAACGGCGCCTCGGCCAGCGCGTCGGAAATCTTCGCCGCCGCTATGCGCGAGCTCCGCGGCGCACCCCTGGTCGGCACCAAAACCGCCGGGGCCGTGCTGCTCTCTAGTTACGTCCAGATCGAAGGGGGCTTTGAGATGAAAATCCCCACCAGCGACTACGTAACAGTCATGGGCCACCGCCTGGAAGACTCACCCCTGCTGCCCGACGTGCAGGCCAGGGGCCAACGCTCGGCACGCCCGGTGCCCGCGCAGCAGGACCGTGCCGTGGAAATGGCTATCGAGGCCCTCCGCGGCAGCGCGGACGCGGGCAAACTCCGCCGGGAATAGCAAGCCGACGAGCACCAACGGGCCCCCCGCCACCCCGGCCTGCAAGCGGGCATTGACAACCGTTGTGCGTCCTGCGGGCTTGGGGCAACTATGCTCGCTTCTATGGCGAGCCAGCAGCACAAAGAGACTCCGAAGGAATCCGTCAAGGAGACGATCATCTCGGTGGTCATCGCCTTTGCGCTGGCCTTTGTCTTCAGGGCGTTCGTCGCCGAGGCATACGTGATCCCGACGGGGTCGATGGCCCCGACGCTCAACGGCGCGCACGTGCGGGTCCACTCCCCGGCGACCGGGCTGGACTGGGCCGTCGGCCCCATCCCCGGCGCGTACATCAACAACGATGCGCAGAACCCCGTACCCGAGCAGGGTACGTTCCTCCGCCGGCAGACCGAACGCAGCAAAGCCCCCGCCGAGGGTCTGATCGTGCACGACGCGGTAACCGGCCAGCGTCTGGTTGACCCCGTCGGGCAGATCCGCGCGGGGGACCGCATCTTTGTCCACAAGTACCTCTACGCGCTCTCGGAGCCGCAGCCGTGGGACGTGATCGTCTTTAAGAACCCCACGGACCCGGACCAGAACTTCATCAAGAGGCTCATCGGGTTGCCCAACGAAGAGATCGCTATCGTCGATGGAGACATCTTCTTCCGCCCAACCTCGGCCTCAACAACATCCCCCGCCAGCGGCCTGGCGCGGTGGGCAGAGCAAGGGTGGCACATCCGCCGAAAGCCCGCGCGTGTGCAGCGGTCAATCTGGCAGCGCGTCTACGACTCTTCCTATGCCCCGCTGCCGGGCCACCAGGTGGCAGGCTTCACCTCCCCGTGGGTCGTTGCACAAGGCGACATCAAAGTGCAAGAAGGTGGCCGGTGGTTCATCCTCGCTGGCACCACCCCGGCGACGCTGGAGTGGGACCATGACGCCACGTTCATACCCCCGGTCAAGGGTGGCCTCTTTGACACCGGAGCCAGCCGGATCGACGGCACACGAGAACTCAACGACCGCTACGCCTACAACGAATCACCCGATGAATACGCCGCCAGGCTCCGCTTCCCCGTCGGAGACCTCCGCGTGCGCTTCGGGCTGGACCTCGCAGGCGACTCTGCCACGCTGCGCCTGGCCCCCACCATCACCACGCGCGGGCACGAGATGCGGGCACTGATCGAGAACCAGGCCGTGCGCTTGCAGATGCGCACCGTCGATCCCAACGCCCCGGCAGGCGAGTGGACAGACCTCCTGCCCACCCCCACGCCACTGCCCGCGCTACGCAATGGGCAGCTTGCCGAGGTCGAGTTCTGGCACGTCGATCAGACGCTCGCGCTGGATATCAACGGCCAGCGCGTCGCCGTCGCGCCGTACGACTGGTCCCCGGCCACCCGGCTGGCAAACGCCACACGCGGAGACCTCATCGACAAACTTGCCCAGAACGCGCCCGGCAACCCCCTGCGCATCGCCAACCTCTACAGGCGCTCGGGCGCTCGCATCGAGATCGCAGGCACCCCGGCAACGCTCCGCCGAGTTGGCATCGACCGCGACCTCTTCTACACCCCTGCCGACTACCCACCCTACCCCCAGGGCGGTCGCGTCGCGGGCAAGCCCGCGCTGGCGACAAGCCCGGCCAGCCCGCTGGCCCTGGGGCCGGACCAGTTCTTCACCTGCGGGGACAACTCACCCAACTCCTCCGACGGCCGGCTCTGGAGCACCGTTGATGACTGGATCGCAACGGAGATCGACCCGAAGCTCGGCGTCGTCGACCGGCGCCTGCTGCTGGGCAAAGCCTTCTTTGTCTATTGGCCCGCCGTCGGCAGCGTGGGCAAAGTCCCCGTGCCGGATGCTGGCCGGATGCGGTTCATCCAGTAGCACGCGCGATCGAGCGACTTCAACCCATCGCCCGCTGGCAAGCCTTCACCACCGCTCTGCGCTGGCGGGCCGCTACTGGCGGGGTTGGGCCTGCCGTAAAAAATCAGCCAGCAACTCCGCCGCGGCGATCGCGTCGCGCTTGGCCTTCTTCTGCCCGTGTGTCATACCCGAGCGGGCCATCTGCCAGTCCGCCGCCGCCGATGTCAGACGCTCGTCCTGATAGTGGACCGGCAGTTTGACCCGTGCGTGCAGTTTCTCCCCCCACGCCCGGCACAACTTTGCCCGCGGCCCTTCGCTCCCGTCCATGTTCAACGCCAGCCCCAGCACCAACGCGTTGGGCGCGTGCTCGGCAATCACCTTGGCCAGCGCGTCGAGCAACATCGCGCCACCGTTGGCCTTAATTGGAACCTCCAGCACCCCCGCAGGCAGCGACAGACCGGTCGTTGCGTCGCCCACGGCCAGGCCCGTCCGCTTGTCCCCAAGGTCGATCGCAAGGTATCGCACACAGCAGGGTACGTTCACCGAAGGGAGCCCAGCAGTCAGCACCCATCGGCGTCCCTCAGCGACCGGCAAAGAAAGAATTGATAAACAGGATGATGTCGTCAGCCGTCAGACGCCGATCCGGCCGGGGGCTTTGCCCAGGCCCCCCCAAGTCGGCACGGCCGTCCCCGGCGAAGAACCAGTTCAGGTAAACGATGATGTCGTCGGCAGTCAACTGCCCGTTGGGACCTACGATTTGCCCCGACCCGGCCACATCTGCCAGCGCGGGCTGCACCCCCTGCGGGACGATCTTGGAAATCCGCCCGCCGAGGTACTCGACGAGGAAAACCTCACCCTGGTTGTCCTCACCCAGGCAGGTGATGGCATTGAAGGGGGCTCGCTCAGTCGGCAGGCCAATGTCCCTGAGCATCGGTGTGAGGTTCTGAAACTCCCGGGTCGCGCTGCCGGTCTGAACCAGGCTCAGCACTTGCCCGTTGCAGACATCGGCAAAGAGGTACCGCCCGCTCAGGGCACGGATGGCCGAGCCTCGGTAGACAACCCCACCGACCACCGAGCACCCAACCTGCCACTGCTCATACCCGACGCTCAGCGTGTGCGGGTAGGCATATATAGGAAAAATCAACGTCGCCGGGTCAGGCACTGGCTGGAGGACGCCCCACGGCGGAAGGGCGTTCCCCTCCCAGTTGGGCCACCCGAAGTCCTTGGTCTGCCCAGCCGCGGCCGCGGGAACATAGTTAATTTCCTCCCATCCGATCTCCCCAACGTCGCCAAGGTAAAAGTCCCCGTTGAAGCGGTCGAAGGAAAACTGCCACTGGCTCCGCATGCCTACCGCCCAGACTTCAGGGAGTGATCCCGGGCGGCCGGCGTAGGGGTTGCCCGCCGGTATGGCGAAGTTACGGGTGAGGTCGTTTGGATAGCTGTCGCGTGTTGGGTCGATGCGCAGCATCTTGCCGTAGATGCTCCCAGGGTTGCGGGCGCTGAAGACCTCGTCCCCTTCGTCCCCTTTGCTGATGTAGAGCATCCCGTCGGGGCCAAACTTGACCGTCCCGCCGTGGTGGTACAGACCGGCCGGCGCCGACCAGATGACCGCACGCGACGCGGGATCAAAGATCACCCCCTCGCCGGGCATAAGGGTGTACCGCGCCACGACGGTCGATCCAACGTTGTTTATGGTGGTGTTGTGGAAGAGATAGATCAACCCGGAGGTGGCAAAGTCCGGCGCGGGCGCCAGGCCGGTCAACCCGCGGTTGTTCGTGCTGAGCGTCGTGGCTTTGATATCCAGCGCGGGCGTCGGGTCCAGTTCGTAGTGCAGTGAGCCGTCGGGTTTGGTGATGACCTTGATAACGCGGATGCGGCCACGCTTCTCCGCAACCAGCAGGTATGCGTCGTTGCCAGGGATCGACGTGAGCATCACAGGATCGGACAAGCCCGTAACAACGATGTCCGCCTTGGCAACATCCGGCAACGGCACCGCAGGTGCCGGGGGCGTTTGAGCACCGGCCCGCACACACCCCAAGCACAGGACCACACCCGCAACACTGATAACAAAGCGATGCAACATAGCAATGCCCCTGACCCCGACTCGATAACCCAGATCAAATCTACATGCCAGCAGAGCATGCTACATGAGATTGGGGAACTTTGCCAGCAGAAAAGGTCCTATCTTCACAATTGGTGTGAATCCGGGGTATCTACCGCGGGAATGGGATCACTCACAGGACCCACAGGGGCATGACTCAAAGTGCAGAGGAGCAGGGGTGTTCAGAGAGGCGATGGGCCCGTAGGTAGAAACAACCAGTCGTGCTGACGCACAAACAAAACCCGCACCCAGAACGTTCTGGCCGGAAGGAACGGGGGCGTTGAGCCCCGCCTTGAGTCAACTCAATGCTGCCACTCCATCAACCCTTGTGCAAAGAGGTTCACGGAGGGTGGGGAGGTTGGCGGAGCAACGCGAAGCTCGCACCAGGTTTGATGCCCCCGGCCGCCAAAGTCTGCCCAAATCCAACCACAAAAGTCCACTCTTGAAAACTCCACACCTCCGTCCTCTGAGTAACCCCCCAGCCCCTAGGATTGGCACACTTGTCCAGGAGATACCCTTGGCCGGCCACAACAAGTGGAGCAAGATCAAGCACCGCAAAAAGATCGTTGACAAACGCCGGAGCAAGGCGTGGACGATGTGCTCGCGTGCGCTCATCAGCGCGGCCAGGCAGGGCGGGGCCGACCCCAACTTCAACTTCCTTCTCCGCGCTGCCATCGACGAGGCTCGCTACCACAACGTCCCCAGCGACAACATCGAACGCGCCATCAAAAAAGGCGCAGGCGGCGGCGACACCGAGAACTACGAGGCCGTCCGCTACGAGGGCTACGGCCCCGGCGGCGTCGCCGTCATCATCGATGCGCTGACGAACAACCGCACACGCACCGCCTGCGACCTCCGCCTCATCTTCGGAACCAACGGCGGGAACCTCGGCGTCAGCGGGTGCGTCGGGCACTCCTTCGTCCACAAAGGCCGCATCGCCCTGCCCGGCTCCCCCGCCGACGAAGCACGCGTCATGGAAGCCGCACTCGATGCCGGCGCCGACGATGTGCTCTACTCCCCCGGCCACGACAACGACACGCCGGGAACCTTCGATATCCTCACACCCCCCACGGCGATGCTCAGCATCAAAGACCGCCTCGCCAAGGCTGGCTTCACCATCGCCCACAGTGAGTTTGACATGATCCCGCTGACAACGGTGCTCGTGGCCGGGGCGGGGGCCAAGGCCCTGGTCGCGTTCGTTGATGAACTCGAAGAGAACGAAGACGTCAAGCACGTCTACACCAACGCTGAAATCCCAGACTCTGAAATGGCGGCGCTGCAGTGACGCAGCACGGCGAAACCATCACGGTAACCGTCAACGGCAAGGCCGAGCGCCTCCCCGCCGGTGCCAGCGTTGCGGCTCTGCTCACGCACCTCAAGCTCGAAGCGCTCCCCGCAGCCGTGGAGGTCAACAAACGCGTCGTGCCCAAACGACTGCACGGCCAGGTCGTCCTCCAACCAAACGACGTCGTCGAAGTCGTTACCCTCGTCGGCGGCGGTTGAGCTTCTTCAGCCCCGGCGCATCACCACCGAGCACATCCCTCCGCACCCCCGCTTCTATACTTGCATCCTATGCCCGCGCCCAAGGAACGCAGCAATATCAAGGTCCAGAGCGAGCGGGCAATCCTCGCGGCCGTCCGCCTCCCAGGCTCTAATTATGACCAGCGCGACCCCTTCGGCGAGTTGGCCAGCCTTGCCGAGCAGGCAGGCGGCACCGTCGTGGGCACCATCGAACAGCGCGCCGACAAGCCCGTCGCCGGGACGTACATGGGCAAGGGCAAAGTCGCCGAGCTCCGCGACCTGTGCGATAAGCTCGACGCTACACTGGTCATCTTCGACCACGAACTCTCACCAAGGCAGATCGCCAACATCGAAGAGGTCGTCGGCCGCAAAATCCTCGACCGTAGCGAGCTGATCCTGGACATCTTCGCCAGCCGGGCCACCACCGTCGAGGCCAAACTGCAAGTCGAACTGGCGCAGCTCGAATACACCTACCCGCGCTTGCGCGCAATGTGGAGCCACCTCGAACGCATCGTCGGCGCCGGCGCCATCGCGGGCATCGGCACACGCGGCCCCGGCGAGCAGCAGCTCGAGATCGACCGCCGGCTGGCCCAACGCAAGCAACTGGCCCTGCAGGGACGCCTGTCCGATATCCAAGACCGACGCCGACGCGAGGTGCAAACACGCAACCTTGACCACTTCACCGTCGGTATCGTCGGCTACACCAACGCGGGCAAAAGCACGCTCTTCAACGCCCTCACCCCGGGCGGCGCATACGCCGACGACCGACTCTTCGCAACCCTGACCACCCGCACACGCCAGTGGGACCTCACCCGCGCACAAGGCGGGGGGCTGCGGGTCCTGCTCAGCGACACCGTCGGCTTCGTGCGCGACCTGCCCCACAACCTCGTCGCCAGCTTCCGCGCAACGCTCGAAGAAGCCACACACTGCAACCTGCTGCTGATCGTGCTGGACATCTCCGACCCCGCCGCCACCCTGCACTACCAGACCGTCAACCAGACCCTCGACGCGATCTTCGACGAGGTCCGCCATGCCGACAAGCGCGCGGGGATCAACCCCGACGACCCGCACGCCTTCCACCCACCCCAACGGCTGCTGCTGCTGAACAAGGCCGACCGACTGCGCGACAACAAAGAACTGCTCATCTGGCAGGCCGAGCACCCCGGCGCCATCGCCATCGAGGGTCAGAACCCCGCACACCCGGGGCACACGGCACTGCGCGACCTTGTGCTCGCCCTAGCACAAGGGGGCATGCGCGAACTGCTCGTTACCCTCCCCATGGCCGACGGTAAAGCCGTCAGCACCCTCGAACTCCGCAGCGAAGTCCTGGGCCGCACCTACGCCGACGGCGAAGTAACCCTGCACGTCCGCGTGGGCCAGCGCCAGCTCGACCAGCTCCGCTCCGCCGGGGCACAACTCCGCCTCCAGGTCGTGCCGGGCGTGGCCAAAGCACTGCCGGGCGAAAAACGCAAAGCCAAAGCAAGCCCCTCGGCCAACAAAGCCACCACCAAGAGTCCAAAGCCCACACCAAGAACCCGCGCCAAACAAAGATAACTTCTATACAAATCGCTACCATTAAGACGAGTCAAGGCTGAACACAATCTACCCGTTTGGCAATACGGATCGCCGAAGTTCCTGTGCAGAACCACTCCTCCCAGGGGAGGGGCAGCGGTGGGGTTAACCACTTCGAACGCCCGACATGAAGTGGTAATCCATCTTTCTTACCTTGCCCCTGCTCCCCCGCCGATACTCCCTCGCTGCCCCGCATGGACCCGACGCTCCTCAACGCCGTCCTCCCCTCACTGCTCTCGGGCCTCTTCGCCCTCTTGGCCTTTGGACTGGCATGGTGGGGATACCCCGGCAAGCCGACGGACGCCAGCACCACCCCCTGCCGAGCCTCCTCCCCGCGCCGCTGGCTCGGGCCGATGGCTTTGACAGCCGTGGCCATTGGCGGGTACCTGCTGGTCAACAGCACCGCCGCCCACACCAGCACCTCCGCCATCACCTGGCCAACGCTCTGGCCCGGCCCGCAGTTCCTCTCCCTCTGGCCGACGATTGCGCTGCTCGCCGGCGCACTCGGCCTGGCAAGCTCGGCCTTTAACCTGCCCGCGCCAACACGCCTCTTGCTGCGCGCGCTCGCCTACGCCGCCATCACCGCCTGGGCCGCACGCAACCAGATCCGCAACGCCGACATCGGCACCACCATCACCCTCCTGCTCGGCGCCGGGTTCTACACACACCTTCTGTGCACACTCCTCGAGCACGCAGCCAGGCAGCAGCGGGGCCCCGTCGCACCGCTCATCGCCATGCTCATCGCCGCCGGCACAAGCATCATCCTCATCGCCGGGTTCGCGGCACAATCACCCGCATTCCAGATCGCCACACTCTCGGCCGCGATGGCAGGCGCCGCGCTCGTCGCCTTCGTCCGCCCCAGGCTCACCATCGCCCACGGCACAATGACCACCCTCGGCATCCTCGTCTCCGCCGCACTCATCCAAGCAACCATCTTCGGCCAAGGAAGCGGCCCCTGGCAGGTCCTCTACCTCCTGGCCGTGCTCACCGCCGCCGCGATGCCGATGCTGCTAGAGATGACCAACCTGCCAAGTAAACTCCTCGGCCGCTCGTGGTTGCCCGGCACGATCAAGGTGCTGGCAACGGCCGCTGCGTTAGCCGTGGGCATAGGCTCGGCGGTGGTTTCGGCGGTGGGCGGGTAGCACCACGTGCCACAATGTAATTTATCCTCAACCCCTCCTCCAAGGGGAGCGGCAAGGGTCAGGTTGCCCACTTCGTACCCACAACATTCAGTGGTCAACGCCCTCAGTTGAGCAAAATCGTAACCTCAATCTTCAACCCCGCATCCGGCTTCTCCGGCAGGTCGCGCAGCGCCTGACCGCTCGCACGCCAGTTGTACGCCGCAACCACCACAGGGTCGTCTATCTCCACCTTGAAACCCGACGACCGCAGCACACGAACGTTGCTCACACGACCACCCCGGCTAAAAGTTATCTCGATCGTCGGCGATGACCCAGGCACCACCGCTCGCGTCAACGACGTGAACTCCGGCCGCACCGTGCGGATATCCAGCCCCTGCCCGGCCTCCACACGCCCGTTGCGAAAGACTGCCACACGACGACGCGACGTTGCGTCGCTGTCCCGGTCCGCCGCCGACTTGTTCGATGCATCCGCCGCGCCCGGCAACCCCGGCGCACCCGGCACGCCCGCCTGCCCCGCAGGCTGCAGCTGCCCCAACACCACCGTCGGTGACTTCACACCCTCCTTCGAACCCGCACCCGCCTCCCCCTTGATCTCATCGACCTGCTTCTGCTCAGGCTTGGCAACCTGCTCGGGCTGGGCCGGGCGCGCCGGCGCACTCGGCGATGACCCGCCATCGCTCCCTTTCTGCGGCACCGCCGCAGAAGCGGCAATCGCAGGCACCGCTGGAGACCCGGCCTGGGCCGGCGTCGGTGGCGCGGGCGCTGCTGGTGCCTCTGCCTGCAAAGGCACTGCTCGCGCAGGTGCAGGCTCGGCGGGCGCAACCGCCGCAGCCGACGCTAACTCAGCCGGGCTCTTGCTCCCCGCATTCCCACCACTCCCACCATACCCCGTCGGTCCACTCGCCGAGGGCCTCGCGTTCCGATCCAGCCCAGGCTGCTCAACGCTCGACTGCTTCGCCCCGTGCTCGCCCTCGGCCAGGCTCGCCAACCAGTTCGGCGTGTCCGCCTTCCCTTGATCAACCCCGAGCTTCACCATCGCAGGCTCGGCCAAAAGTGGTAATGGTTCCGCTGGCTCCGGCACCACCGGGGGTGGCATCAGCGTGATCATCGGCTCCGGCGCCCGTTCCCGCTCCGCCGGCACGCTCGGCTCATCACGCCGCTCGGGCACCCCCAGCGGAACCTCCCCCGCAGGGAACAAATACATCGGCGCCACAGCAGGCGACACGCCGACCCCACCGCCCGACCCACCCATCACCCCAGGCACCTGCGTCAACACACCCACCAACCCGGCGTGCAGCAGAACGCTCCCCGCGATCGAGGCCCACCAAATCTTCTCGTTGACCGAGATCTCCACAAACCATCATATGAGCCACCTCACCACCAACCCGCCGACCGACCACCCTGGCGAATCAGCACCACCGCCGAGGTCCCCAAAAGCACCACGATCAACACACGCACCACAGCCAACGACAGTCGGTGCGTCGCGCTCGCACCCACCCACCCCCCCACCACCGCCCCCGGCGACATGATCCCCGCGAGCATCAAGCCCTCGCTCCACACCTGACCGTGCTGCCCAAGTGTCATCAACTTGATAGCCGCACCAACCCCGACCGTCAGGCAGATCACCGCCGAACTCGTCCCGATCGCCTGCCGAAGACGCACGCGACAGACCATCTGCAACACCGGCACCAACAACACCCCACCACCCCACCCCAGCACCCCCGCCACCAACCCCGACACACCCGCCGAGCCAACCAGCCTCGGTACCGTCGCACGCTCCTGCCCCAGCTCAAAGTCAGGCCTCCGATGCCCAACCTGCCACAGCGACCAACCGCAATACGACAACTGAAACCCCGCCAGCGCCAGAACCAACTCCCACCCGGCCAGCCTGTTACTGAGCACCACCCCCACCACCAGCGCGACCACCAGCGCCGGGATGATGGCCCTGAGCAAATCCACACGCACCGCACCAGCCCGCGCGTGCCGCAACGCCGCCGGCACAGCGACGACCAGGTTCGTCGTCATCGCCGCGGCTATGTACAGGTGCTGCGTCCCCTTCGCGTCCGGGTACCCCAAAATCAAACCCAACGCCGGGAGGATCAACATTGACCCACCAACCCCAGCCAACCCACCCAAAAACCCCGCCCCCACCCCGACCACGCCGACCTCAAGCATCTCCACACCAGTCATGGGCCAGGGTAGGAAAGCCCAAGGCAAAAGACAGAGCACTGCCAGTCACGCACCATCATCTCCCGAATATACTATGGATGTGTCGGTGAATCAGGTGCCGCCGGCACCCCCTCAGCCGGCTGCGCCGCCACGCCTGCTTCAACATCGGCAACGAACGCGCGAACGGTTGCTTCCAACTCCGGCGGGGCTTGGTCGTAGAAGTCGTAGCGGTATCGGCGGATGCCCGTAAGCTCCACCGGCTTCTTCCCGCCCGCCTTCGCATCTCCCAGCGTCAGCGTGCGCCACTCGCGCAGTTCCGGCTCACCCTTCTCGTTGCGTGCCAGGAGCATGAAGTCGTGCCGGCGGGAGAAGCGCCCGGGTTCCGAGACCACATTTCGGGGTACAAGCTCCCAAAAAACGTCCAGCCAGACCCCGGCTTGCTTCGGGTCAGGTGGGACCATCGCCAGGTTCGGGTGCCGATTGAAGGCGATCGAATGTACGTTCGAGGACCGATCCGCCAAATTCGTTCCGCCTGCCAATGCTGATTTCAGGGAGGATATATAGATACACCCCCTTGTAAACTCCGCAAACCCCGGCTCTTCTGGCCCGTACGGGTCCTCGCAAGAGTATTTCCGGGCCCTGTAGGCCTGCTTCTTCTCGATCCACGTGCGTTCCCAGACCGTGCGATCCTTGCCACTCCAATACATCTGATAGATCGGCTTCTCGGTATCCGGCACGTCCCCCTTGTAGCCAAAGGCGACCGCCCAGACCGAGTCGGGGGTCATCCAGGTGTGGAAGTTAAAGCGCTCTCGCCTTGTCTGCGTCGGCGAGCCGTCTGGTTGTAACTCATAGACCCTAGCCCAGGTCTCATCCGTCTCTGTAGTAACCTTGAGAACCTTGGCCTCTTGCAACCTGGCGCGCCACGCGAGGATGCCCTCCTGGACCTGTTCGGGGAGGTGATCGATCGGATCAGGCACCGACCAATCATCCCGCTTCACGCCCGCCGAAGGCTGGTTCATCGCACCCGTCGGCGTCGGACCGGCCGAGCCGAAAACAGCACTGGTCAACATCCCGATGAGGGCAAACGCACTGAGGATATTTTTTACTCTTTGCATCATCTTGCTCCATAAAATCATAGTAATACGGATCGCCAATGTTTTCGTGCCGAACCCCTCCCCTGAGGGGAGGGGCAGGGGTGGGGTTGGCCACAGAATGAACCCTCCGTATGCACAACCAGC
>JBKDDT010000011.1:0-14081 GCA_046339895.1 bacterium
ATCAGGCACCGCCATCCCCGACTTCTTCCGCCAGTTCGTACGCCCACCCAGACGCGAAGACATCCTCCGCGAGGCAAAGCCCGAGCATCTTCTCAAGGGCTGGACCTTCCAAGAATACCGCGCCGACCGCGACCTCCTCGAGCCCATCGCAGAAGCCGAATCAGAAACACCGTAACCCAACGCCACCCAACCCACCGACGGCCGCTCCAGAGGCTCGCCCATCCCCCGCCGAATATGGAAAAGAAAACCCAACCACAACCCGGCTATGCTCGACCCATGCTCAGGACATTATCGGCCCCCTTCGCTTTTATACCCGTCCTCTTGCTCACCTCTGCCCTGCACGCACAGGACATGAATCTCACCGGCCCGCGCGTCCCCGAGCCTTCCCCACCGGCCACCATACCCCAGCCCACCCCGGCCCCCTCCGGCCAGGCGACCGAACTCGTCCTCCCTTCACTCAAAGGGTTGATCCTCGTCAACTCCCAGGAACGCGTCAACACACCACCCGACGCCTCGCTCGCCGTCACCAACGCCGTACCCTTCCTGCAGGATCGACCAGCCCTCCTCGGCGACCTCCTCAAACGCGTCGGCCAGCCCCTCACCACCGCTGACCTCGAGCAGATTGTCAACCGCATTATCACTGAGTGCCGGGCCATGGGCAGGCCCGTTGTCGATGTCTTCGTCCCCGAGCAGGACGTAACCGAAGGTTTTGTCCGCATCGTCGTTATCGAGGGCATCCTCGGTGCCGTGCGCATCGAGGGGGCCAAGCACACTGACTCCGCCTGGCTCATCGCCCAGGTCCAACAGAAACCCGGCGAGCCCATCCGCACACAGCCCCTCCTCGAAGACCTCGACTGGATGAACCAGAACCCCTTCCGCGACGTGCAACTCGCCTTCCAGAAGGGCACCCTCCCACGGACCACCGATATCGTTCTCCGCGTCAACGACTCAGCACCCTTTCGTATCTACGGCGGATATGAAAACACCGGCACCACCGCCACCGGTAAAGACCGCCTCCTCGCTGGCTTTAACCTCGGCCGCCTCCTCGGCGCCACCGACCAGCTCAACTACCAGTTCACCAGTTCCCCAACCATCAGCCAGTTCCAGGCCCACGGCGCCAGCTACATCGCCCCCCTTCCCTGGCGCGATATCCTGACAATCTCAGGCACTTGGTCCACCTCCAGGCCCGTCAACAGCGACCCCCTCCTCACCAGCCAGGGCACCAGCTGGGAAGTCAGCGGCAACTACCAGATACCCCTCTCCCCAACACAGTCCCTCCGCCACAACCTCCAGTTCGGCGCAAACTTCAAACGCAGCGACAACAACCTTGAGTTCGGCGGCACCCAGATCTTCGGCGACTACACCGACATCGTCCAGTTCTCCGCCGCTTACAACGCCCAACTCACCGACCCCCTCGGACGCACCTCCGCCAACGCCACACTCGTACTCAGCCCAGGCGACCTCGGCGCAAACAACGACAACGATACGTTCCGGGCCATCCGCGCAGATGCCAGCGCCAAGTACGTCTACCTCCGCGCGGCCATTGACCGCCAAACCATCCTCCCCAAAGAACTCCAACTCGTCACCCGCCTCACCGGACAGTTCTCCGACAGCCCACTGCTGGCCAGCGAGCAGCTCAGCGCAGGCGGCACCGACACCGTCCGCGGCTACCCCGCCCAGATCGTCAATGGCGACAGCGGCCTGATCTTCATCAACGAACTCCGCACGCCAGCACTCCAAATCCTCAACCTCGACGGCGGACAGAGCTTCAAGGACGCACTCGTCTTCCTCGCCTTCCTCGACGCCGGCTTCGTTAACAACCGTGGCAGCAACGCCGGCACCGTCTCCAACGCCACACTCATCGGCGCAGGGCCGGGCGTCCGCTACAACATCGGCCCCTACCTCACTATGCAGTACAGCTACGGCTTTGCCGTCTCCAACCACAACGTAACCACAGGCAACGGCGAATCGCACATCTCCATCATCGCCAGCTTCACCTGGTAAGGAACTCGAAGCTCTCTCGCCTCAAACCGATCCCCCGATGGCAGGGGCAGCACTAGGGCTCTGCACCTTCATCACCTGCATACCAACCCCCCCACCCCCCCCTCCCCCACCCCCTTACCCCGCCGAACCGCAACAAACGCCCCACAGGGCGTTCGCGACTCCAACTCCACCTCCCCCAACGCATCCACCGCCGGGTGCGGCACCACCTCTGCAAACAAACCCATCTGCCCACCACCGGCGCGCTCCGCACCGCCCCCCTTGGCGCTGCCACGCACGTGCACGCGCAACCCCCCACCGTCAGGCCCCGCAGCAGGCCCACCACCACCGGTCAAGGCCGAGTGGTCTACCGACAGCTGCTCCAATATCTCCTTCGCCCGCGCGATCGTACCGCCGGGCAAACCCGCCAGTCGCGCAACGTGTATCCCAAAGCTCTTCTCCGCCCGCCCGGGCTCGATGCGGTGCAAAAAAATCACCTGGTCCTTCCACTCCCGCACTGCCACGTGCAGGTTCCCCACACGACCGGGCAGCAACTCTGCCAGACGTGTCAACTCGTGGTAGTGCGTCGCAAACAGCGTCCTCGGCCCACGCCCACCCTCCACACCACCACTTCCCGGGCACGCCAACTCCTCGGCAATCGCCCACGCCAGCGACAGTCCGTCCAAGGTGCTCGTCCCGCGTCCGATCTCGTCGAGCACTACCAGCGAACTCGCCCCCGCGTGGTGCAAAATATTCGCCGTCTCGGTCATCTCCACCATAAACGTACTCTGCCCTGCAAACAGCGCATCGTCGGCCCCCACCCGCGTAAAGATCCGGTCGCACAACCCGATCGTCGCACCCTGCGCCGGCACAAAGCTCCCCGCGTGCGCCAGCAGCACCAGCAGCGCGGTCTGCCGGATGAACGTGCTCTTGCCCGCCATGTTCGGCCCGGTGATCAACGCCAGCGTCCCCGCCTGTGCCGTCCCCAGCGCCAGGTCATTGGGCACAAAGTCCTGCTCAAGCCGCTGCTCCAGCACAGGGTGCCGGCCCTGCGATATCTCCAGCACCGGCTCACTGACAACCTTCGGCATCACCCACCTTCTCGCCACGGCCTTGTCCGCAAACGCCAGCAGCACATCCAGCGACGCCGCGGCATCCGCAAACAGACCGATCGCACCCAGCATCCCCGCCGCCTGCGTGCACAGAGCGTCAAAGAGCCCCTGCTCACGCGCCAGCGCCCGCTGCTGCGCGTGCGTCGCACGCTCCTCAAACGCCTTGAGCTCCGGCGTGATGTACCGCTCCGCGTTCGTCAGCGTCTGCCGACGCGTAAAGACCGCCGGCGCCCGCCCGCTCTGCCCCTTGGGCAGCTCGATGTAATACCCAAAGACCCTGTTGAAACCCACCTTCAGGTTCGGCAGATCATGCTCGGCCACCAGACGCGCCTGATACTCCGCCATCCACTCCGCCGCCGAAGTCTGTAACCCCCGGCACTCATCCAGCACCGCATCGACCCCATCGCGGATCAACCCACCCTCACGCAAGTGCGCCGGCGGCGCATTGACGCACAGCCGCGCAACCTCCCCCGCCAGCGCGTTCAAATCCCCCGCCACCCCAAGCAGCGCCGAACGCAACGCCGACAACGCCGGCGCTCCATCAAGCAGCCCCGCAAGCGAACGCGCCTGCCCCACCGACCGCCCCAGCGCCACAATGTCCCTGGGCGACGCACGCCGCAACGCCACACGCGCGCCGATCCGCGACACGTCCTGCACAGGCTCGAGCGCCGCACCCACCTCCCCGGCCAGCCGACGGTCCTCCACCAGCGCCAGCACCGACCGCTGCCGGGACTGAATCTTTAGGAGCTCCCGCAGCGGCCGAACGAGCCACTCACGCAGCAACCTCCTCCCCGCCGCCGTCCGGCACAAACTCCGCCCGCCCGCACCCACAAACACACCCAGCAGCGAACCCTCCGCCTCCGCCCCCCCCGGCCGCACGCCGCGGATCGTCCGATCAATCTCCAACGCACGCAATGTAACAGCGTCAATGACCAGATGCTCAGCCGGGTCCTCACGCCTGGGCGGCCGCAGGTGCCCCAGCGCCGCACCGCTCCGGTTGCTCCCCCCACTGCCAGCCGGCGAAACGTCCCCGCTGGGCAACTGCGTCGCCTTCAAGTACCGCACCAGCGCCCCCGCCGGGAGGATCAACGCATCATCATCGGCAAGCCCAAAGCCCACCAGGCTCTTGACCCCGAACTGCTCCTCTAACGCCTCCCGCGCCTCGCTGGGCCGGAAGTACCACGCCGCCAGCGCGGTCCCGCTGATACCCAACCCGCCCAGCAACGGCCGAACACGCGCCGGCACACCATCGCCCCCCGACGTATTGACAACCTCGGCAAAGAGCAACTCACGCACACGCCGACGCGCCAGTTCGTCGACCACCTGCGAAGGCTCCAAACTCAAAACCCAGAACTGTCCAGTCGAGAGCTCCGCAACCGCCACACTCACACGCGCACCAAGTCCACGCCCGGCGTTCCCGCCGCGCTGGCCAGCCCCCTGCTCAGGCCCAAAGCAGACCGCCGCCAGCACGTTGCTCTGGTCGTCCTCCAGCAGCCCCTCATCAAGCAACGTCCCGGGCGTGATCACACGCGTGACCGCACGCTCGACAAGCCCCTTGGCCTCGGCCGGGTCCTGCACCTGGTCGCAGACCGCCACGCGAAAACCCGCGGCGACAAACTTCCGCAAATACACCTCGACTTGATGATGCGGCACACCCGCCATCGGCAAACCCGCCGAGCGTTGCGTCAGCGTCAGCCCGATCGCCCGGCTGGCGACCACCGCGTCCTCGCCGAAGAGTTCATAGAAATCCCCCATCCGAAACAGCAAGATGCACCCCGGGTGCTGCTGCTTGAAGCGGGCGTGCTGCCGCATAGCCGGGGTGTCGCGCGGGTCGCTGGCCATCGCCGACAGTCTATCGCCAGCAACCCCTCCGAGCCTGCCGACAAACGAAAAACCCCCGGATCATCGGGGGTTTTCCAAGTGGAGCGGAGGAGAGTCGAACTCCCGACCTCGTCATTGCGAACGACGCGCTCTACCAACTGAGCTACCGCCCCAGACACCTCCCACCCTCGACTTGCGGTGGGGGGAACAATACGCCCACACAGGCCCAAAGAAAACCAAATCCGCCACATCCCCACCACCCGCACCCGGTGCCACCAAGGCCCGCGCATCGCCGCCAGAGTGCGATCAAAAGTGGAGTTGCACCACGATGGCCCAGGAGCCGCTCGGCGGGGTCGGGTGGACATCTGGACCCTCCCGAGCTAGGGCCTCCCAGATTGCCCCTAAACGTCGCCGGGGGGGCCGGCAACCAAATCTGGAGTTTGCGCATTCTTAGAGCCAGCCGCAGGGCAAGAAAAACGCCCGGCAGTGCCGGGCGTGTGAGCATATCCAATGTGTTCGAACGTGCAACGCACACAGGTGCAGTCGTGGCAACCCGATCAGCGCCCCCCGCCGGGGGTTCCGCCGCCACCACCACCGCCGGTGGCCGAGACGGGGAAGTTTTCGATGGTCTGGAGGATCGAGTTGCCGACGTCGACGTTGAGCGAGACATAGCGCTTGCCGCGCTGGGAAACAGACCGGCTGGGCCACCAGGTGTAGCCCACCAGCGCGCGGTGCATGTAGTCGGGAGCGTTGACGATGAAGTGCCCTTCATAGGTCGAGATGGTCCCGCCGTCGCCGCCCTGCGTGGCCCACTGCTCGATCTCGATGGTGCTGGTGATGAGGTTCTGGATCTCGCTGATGCGCTTGCGGCGTTTCTCTTCGCGTTCCTCGCCACGCTGGTCATTGCGGTTGCCCCCGCTGCTGCCGAAGGGGGAGCTGCTGCCGCCACCAGAACCACCCTGGAGGACCTGCGCCAGGTCGATCTTGGGGACGTCGTCGAAGACGGGGATCTCAAAGAGGAGGTCGTTGACATCGTAGATCTCGACGCGCTTGAACTTGTTGAGGGACTTGCGGGGCCCGACCTGGACGACCCCGAGCGTGCTGAACTGCCAGGTGTTCGAGTCGCTGCCGGTGCCCTGGGCGACAGCGTCGAGGACCTTCTCCAGCGAGGAGAGGGCATCGACGTCCTTGACGGTCATGGTAACGGTTGCTTCCTTGTCCAGGCCCTCACCACCGATGCCGATGCTCCAGATCGGTTCGATCGCCGCGCCCGTCTCTTTGGCGATATAGGCAATGACGTCCTCGAGGCGTGCCTCATTGAACTCGAAACTGATGGGGCGTTGGAGTCTGAAGAGGTTGTCGCGTGCGGGGTTGCCCGAGACAGATGCCGACGCCGGCTGTGCCTGTGCGGCAGGGGCGACGGGATTGCTCTGAGCCAGGGCCGTGGGCACAAGCCCGGCCAGGGCGAGCGTCAGGACGGCCGCGTTGGTGTTCAGTAGTGAGGTGAGCGTCATGCCTAACTCCTTGGTGGTCTAAAACCGATGGTCCATTACCAGAGCCTAAACCAAAGCCTATTCCAGCCAATCAGGCCGGTTCGTGCTGCGGGGGAGTGTAGCCGGTCTGCGTCGGGCACACCCTTGCCCAGATATAGACGCCCGTGGGGGTGTGCGGTTCCATAGATCCCTCGATTCTGGGCCGGGTGCCAGAGGGTACAGGGGGGTTATTTCATCCCGTGCAGGCCCCGCTTGGCCCGCTGCTGGTTCCACATCAGTTGTGCAGGGGGGCACTCTTTGACCAGTTTGATGAGCTGGCTGGTCGTTACCCCCAGGCGCTGGGCGGCGGGCTTTGGCTCCCACTGATAACTGGCGATGTGGTCGAGGGCCTCGGCCAGGATGGAGGGAAAATCAGTGTGTTCGGGGTTGACGTTGATCCGCCCGGTTGCGCGGCCACGGGAGGACTTGAGCCGGCGCAGCCACAACTCCGAGCACCCCCGCGCCGGCGCGCCAGCCTGGCCGATGGTGGCGTCGAGGCTCGCCAAAAACTCCTCGCGGGTCTTGCCCGAGACAGGAGGCGGCCCAGGGGGCTCGGCGCGATGCCCGATGGCCAGGGCAATCCGCAGGCGTTTGAGCGCGGCTTTTTTGTTCTCCAGTTGCGTGCGCCACTCCCCGGCCTGGGCGCTGATACCCGTCGGGTCGTGCGTGATCTGCACGTGCGTGGCGAGTTTGTTGCGGTTCTGCCCACCCGGGCCGCCGGCGTTGGGGCCGGTATTGATGGTGCACTGCTTGAGCA
Source organism: bacterium (assembly GCA_046339895.1). Taxonomy (GTDB): domain Bacteria; phylum Planctomycetota; class Phycisphaerae; order Phycisphaerales; family UBA1924; genus JAJTGZ01. The sequence continues at coordinate 7,203 of JBKDDT010000011.1, forward strand.
GCTCGGCAGGGTCGAGGCAGGCCGGGTGGGGGTGGTGGGTTTCAGGGCCTTCGGCTCGGGGCATCAGGGCATGTCCTCACCGCTTGGAGCCTGAGAAGTGGTTTTTGGTCTGGTCGACAAGCACGGCCAGCACGATCGCCAGCCCGATGACGATCTGCTTGTAGTTCTGGTCGACGCCGATGCTTTCAAAGCCGTTGTTGATCAGTTGGATGATGATGGCCCCGAGGATCGCCCCCATCGCCGAGCCGCGACCGCCCGAGAGGCTCGCACCCCCGACGACGGCGGCGGCGATGACATCGAGTTCGTAGCCGCGCCCATCGGCGGAACTGGCCGAGCCGTAGTGGCCCAGGGCGATAGAGGCGGAGAGGCCTGCAAGGAGGCCTGCAAGCGTGAAGACCCAGACCTTGACCCTGGCGACGGGTACGCCGGCATACTTGGCGGCGACCTCGTTGCCCCCGATGGCGAAGATGCGTCGGCCGAAGACGGTTCGGCTAAAGATGAGTGCGCCGATGGCGCCGATGACGAGCATGACGGTGGTGGGTACGAAGTTGATCCCGCCGAGGGCCTTGGAGCGGATGGAATCGCCGTAGGCTGGTGGGAGGTCGCCGATGGAGAGGCCCTTGGTGGTGACAAAGGCGAGGCCGCGGTAGACGCCCATCCCGCCGAGTGTGATGATGAAGGGGTGCACGCCAAGGCCGACGCTTGCCGAGCCATTGACAAGCCCGCAGACCATGCCGACAAGGGAACAGACCCCGATGCCGACGAGGAGGGCAAGCCAGGTGGGGATGGCAATGCCGGTATCCAAAGCCCCGGCCTGCATGCGGTTAAGGACATATGCCCCGCAAACGGCGGCGAGGGCATAGATCGCGCCGACGGACAGGTCGATGCCCCCCAGGACGATAATGGCCGTGAGGCCCACGGCCATGATGGCGTAGAAACTCGCGCTGGTCAGGACGATCATCAGGTTCTGGGAGTTGAAGAACTTGTTGACCAGTGGGTCGCGCTGGAGTTGTGAGCCACCTTCGGGTGTGGTTGCGACTTGCCACCCTTGGCTGGCGAGGTAGTCTGTGCCTGCCATGCGCACGCCGCCGGGGATGGATTCGGGTGTGGTGCCTGCGGGGATGGTTACGATTTGTTTACGTTCGGCGCGTTCGAGGATGCCGCGCTGGGTGAGGACCCACCCGTCGGAGCGTTTGAGTGTGATCGGCTTGCCGGCCTCGTTGGTGAAGGTGATGGATTCGGGTGTAACGACGGCCTGCTGGCCCTTGGGCACGGGGATGAAGTCGGGCCTGGGGATATTGGGGGTTTTGAGGGTGAGGCCGAGCACCATGAGGATGATGACGACGACGAGGCCGACCTCTTGGATGAGCAGCAGACGCAGCCACAGGGGCTTGGGCTTGACTGCGCCGCGGTGTGTTTGGGTTGGCCCATCGCCTTGCCCGGGGTCGGGGTCGGGGGTGAAGAAGAGACCAAACTTGGGGCCGAGCAACGCCATAGTTGGGGGCAAGTCTAGCGGAGCGAGGCGGTAGATGCCAAAGGGGGTAGTTGGGGGCAACCCGTGGTAGGGCGGAGCGTATAGCAGGTACCCCGGCAGTTGTGGTACGATAGGGGTGTGACGCGGGGAAAGGACTCGGTTATGAGCAGCATGGCGTGTGGGACTGGCCGGGTGGGCCGGGTGGGCCAGGTGGGCCAGGTGGGCCAGGTGGGCCAGGTGGGGTTGGTGCTTGCGCTCGGCGTGGCTGGGTGCTGGCTGGGCGTGCCGAGTGTTGCGCAGGAGGGGCTGCCCCCCCCAGCGGCGCAGCCCGATGCCTCGGCGCAGCCCGCGCCGGTGAAACTGACCGACGCGGAGTGGGCGTTGCGGGCGGCCGCGGCGGAGAAGCAGTTACGGCGCATCCGCTTTGAGCACTTCACCAAGAGCAAGCCGGAGGTGCGCAAGGTGGGGATCGAGAGGCTGAGTGTATTTGCCGATGCCCCTGCGCTGCCCGCGCTGCTGGAGGTGATGCGCGATGAGCAGGACGATGTCCGCCGGGGTGTTGTTGAGCACCTAGCGAGGTTGGGGAGCGATGAGGGGTTGACGACGCTGGCGTACGCCGCGGTGCACGAGGTGGACCCGAGTTTCCGCGCGATGGCGAGGGATAAGTTGGTGAGCGTGGTGCGCAAGGGGCGGGCGCGGCCAGCGGGTGTGGACACGGTAATCGCCTCGGCGCTGGAGGGGAGCGAGCAGGCACAGGCCGGGCGTGCGGCGAGGTTGGTGCAGAGCCTGGGGATTTTGCAGGCGATTCCCGCGCTGATCATGGGGCAGGTCGGTGGTGGCTCAGGTGGGCAGTCGGATGGTGGTACGGCTATCGCGTGGATATTGATCGGGAACCAGCAGGGGTATGTCGCGGACATCACGCCGATTGTGGGAGACTCATCGGTTGGGTTTGACCCGACGCCCGCCGTGCTGACGACGGGGGTGGTGCTCAAGATCGGCGACGCGGCGATCACGAGCTACCGCACCGAGGTGCACCAGGCGCTCGTGGAGATGACCAGCAACATCGCCGGGGCCGATACGAGCGCGATGGGGTATGACCAGGGCAAGTGGGCGCAGTGGTACCGCGATGAGTTCCCCAACGTTCTTGCGCGGCGAGCAGCGGCGGCGCGGGCGGAGGCGGAAGCGAAGGCCAAGGCGAAGGCTGCGGCAACTGATCAGCCCGGGAAGAATCCGTGATGTCCATCGAACTGCGACCGGCGAGGGTTGAGGACGTGCCCCTTGTGCTGGCGTTGATCCGCGAGCTGGCCGAGTATGAGCGTGCGCCCAACGCGGTGCACGCGACGGAGGGGATGATCGCGCAGGCGCTCTTCCCGGCTGCCGGTGCGCCGACGGCCGAGTGCACGATCGGGTTGATCGACAGGGTGCCGCAGGGGTTTGCGCTGTACTTTCACAACTTTTCGTCGTGGGTGGGCAAGCGTGGGTTGTATCTGGAGGACTTGTTTGTGCGGCCGGGTGCGCGCGGGCGTGGGCTTGGGAAGGCCCTCTTGGAGCGTGTTGCGCAGATCGCGGTCGAGCGCGGGTGCGACCGGCTGGACTGGGTGGTGGTGGAATGGAACACGCCTGCTGTTGAGTTTTACAAGCGGATGGGGGCAAAGGCGCAGAGAGAGTGGACGATCTTTCGGGCCCAGGGGGGTGCGCTGGAAGTGATGGCCAAGGGGGATAAGTAGGTCGGCTCTCCGAGACGACACTCTTGGGCGTGATGTGGTTTGTATTTTCTGGGGTGTAATCAGTCGCCAACCCCACCCCTGCCACTTCCCTCGGCATGGGTTGAGAATACAGCAGCGGGGCTGTTGGCGGGTCATTGGCGGGCGAGCCACTCGGCTTCGATCTCATCAAGCTCGGCTTTGCGTTGGTCGCGCAGCTCTGCAAGGTCGCGACCTTTGTTGCGGTCCTTCCAGACGTCCGGGTCGGCGAGTTGCTCGTCCATGCGGGCAAGCTCGGCTTGGAGCTCGCTCATGCGGGCCTCGATCTGGTCGGTGCGGAGTTTGCCGAAGCGCGACTTGGAGCGGGGTGGGTTGGGCTTGGAGGGACGCACCTCGACGGCGGCGGCTTTTTTCTCCTCGGCCTTCTGCTCGGCGGCCTTACGCTGGGCCTGGGCCTGGGCCTCGGCTTTTTCCTTGCGGGCGCGCTCCTGGTTGTCCTTCTGCGTCGCGGCCTTGGCGCGTTCGGCGAGCTTGATCTGCCAGTCGCTCCAGGAGCCGGTGAAGACCTCCGCGCCCCCCTTGCCGTCGAGGATCAGCAGGTGGTCGCAGGTGGCGTCGATGAGGGCGCGGTCGTGGGAGATGAGGATGAGTGTGCCCTCGAAGCCGTCCTGCCCGGTCTCTTCATCGGGTTTTTCCAGGGCGTCTTCGAGGCGCTCGGCTGAGGAGATGTCCAGGTGGTTGGTCGGTTCGTCCAGGACCAGCAGGTTCTTTGCGCTGGCGAGAAGGCCGGCGAGGACGGCGCGGGAGCGTTCGCCGCCCGAGAGCGAGCGGAGGTCGCGTTCCTGCTCGTCGCCGGAGAAGAGGAAGGCCCCGGCGAGGTTGCGTGCGGCCTGCTCGCTGAGCGTTGAGCCTGGGCATTCTTTGAGGATAACGTGCTGGAGGTACTCGACGACGGTTTTGTCTAGATCGAGGTGCTCGTGTGTTTGTTTGTAGTGCCCGACGACGACGTTGGAGCCGAGTTTGATGGTTCCGGTGTCGGGGGGCTGCTCGCCGAGCATGATGCGGACGATGGTGCTTTTGCCCGCGCCGTTTGGGCCGATGATGCCCCAGCGTTCACCTCGGCCGACGATGACGTCGAGGTTGGCAAAGAGTTCTTTGCTTTGGCCGGTGTGTGTGGGATAGGCCTTTGAGATGCCACGCGCGACGACGACGAGGTCGCCGGCGCGTGGGGCCTTGGGTAGTTCCAGGCGGAAGCTGGCCAGCTCGATGGGGCGTTCGAGTGCGTCCTCTTTAGCGCGGGTGAGTTTGCTGAGGCGCCCTTGGGCCTGCTTGGCGCGTTGGCCGGCGCGGTACCGGCGGATGTAGGCCTCTTCGCTCTTGAACTTGGTCTGCTGGTTCTCGAAGGCCCGCATCTGGCTGAGGCGTCGTTGGGCGCGGATCTCGACGAAGGCCTGGTAGTTGCCGGGGTAGTCGATCAGGCGATTCTGCTCGACCTCGATGATGCGGTGGACGACGTTGTCGAGGAGGTATCGGTCGTGGCTGATGAGCAGGACCGCGCCGCGGAACTGGTTGACGAGGAAGTCTTCGAGCCAGAGGCGGCCCTCGATGTCGAGGTGGTTGGTCGGCTCGTCCAGGAGCAGGATGTCGGGCTCTTGGAGCAGGAGTTTGGCGAGGGCCAGTCGGCCTTTCTGGCCACCTGAGAGGCCCGAGACGGGGACATTGAACTGCGAGTCGGTGAACCCGAGGCCGTGGAGGACGGCCTCGATCTTGTGGTCGATGGCGTAGCCACCTGCGGCCTGCATCTGCTCGTCGAGTTTGACCTGCTTGGCGAGGAGTTTATCGAGTGCATCACCCTGGGCCTGGGCCATCTCGTGGTAGAGGTCGTCGAGTTGTTTGTGGAGGGAGTGCAGGTGCTCGAAGGCGGCCTCGGCCTCGCCGCGGAGGGTTTCGTGCAAATCGAGGACAGGGTCCTGGTGCAGATAACCGGCGCGGCAACCCTTGGCCAGGGCGATTTCGCCGATGTCGGGCTTGATGATCCCTGAGAGGCACTTCATGAGTGTGGACTTGCCACCCCCATTTTTGCCGACGATCCCGACGCGCTGCCCGGTGTCGATGGAGATCGAGACGCCGTCGAGGATGATCTTGTGCCCGTAGGCGACGTGCAGGTTGGTTGCGGCAAGCAGGGGCACCCACGAGGATAGCAAAGAAGGTGCGCTGGCGTCGCGGGGTGATAACCACCCGGCGGCTATGGCGGATAACCGGCGTGGCTTTGCCAGGCCCGACAACCACTACGGCTTGCGGTGATTTGCGGGGCAAGTGCCTGCGAGGTTCAACCGGGTGCCGAGTTTACCCGATAGCCCATTCAGGGGCGGTCGGGTCGGAAACCTGCCCGGCAGTACGCGTAACGGTAGAGGCAGGGTCAACTCCATGAGCACATCACAGCGGACGTTCAATCAGGTCAAGGGCATCCTCGGCAAGCTCGATCAGCGGATCGACTCGCTGCGGTCGGCCCGGCTCAACGACCGCATCATCGGCGGGACGCAGACGATTGGGGTGGGGATGGGCGTGAGCATCGGTGGGGGCATCCAGGCCCAGCCAGCGGTGGGGATGCGGCCGACGTCGGTTGCGATGGAGCAGACGATCGGCAACGGGCCCAAGAGCATCTACGGGCGCGCGACGCCGATCCGCCCGACGGGGGCGTAAACCGTACGAACGAGGAAACTCTGATCAACCCACACCAGGCCCTGCAAGGGCAGTGGTGCGGGGGTGATGGTGTTTTGGGCGGCGGTGGGGCTTGAACTGGGGTTGGTGGGCCGCGTAGACTGTTGGCCATGCTCGACTGGGCGTGCCCTGCTTTGAGTGCTAGGGGTATAGTGTAACGGTAGCACAACTGACTCTGACTCAGTTAGTCTAGGTTCAAATCCTAGTACCCCTGCTTTGTTCAACTGGCGATTGGTGTTAGATGCCGAAGATGGCGTCGAGCGTGCGTGTCAACCAGTTTTTGGTGGCCGAGTCTTTGACGTCGCCGGTGTTTTCTATTTTGATGACGAGGTTGGCCAGTTGTGAGCTTTGGACGGTGTTTTGGCGAGTGACGTCCTTGGGGTCGATCAGGCCTGAGAGGACGAGGTTTTTGATCTCGCGGTCGTTGGTGATGCTCTCGCGGGCCTCGATGAGCAGGAGGCCGTTGGGCTTGACCTCTTGGACGAGGCCGCTGATGCGTGCGGTGAGTCGGTCCTTGCGCTCGGCGGTGCCGTCGCCTTTGTAGTTGGTGGACCCCTTGAGGGCGATGTTGGGTGAGTTGGGGCCGATGCCGTCCAGGAGCGTGCCGTTGCGCAGGAGCGAGCGCATGGAGGGGAACTGCGTCAGTTCGGACTTGAGGTCGTTGCTCTCTTTGGTGTCCAGGTTCTGCTCGATCTTGCTGGTGGTCGTCTCGTTGATGATCACCTCGATCTTGTCGTGGACGGCATAGGCTCGGGGCGTCGGGGGGACGACGACAAAGAGGCCGACCTGCTTGAGCGTCGGCGCGCCCTGCTGTGCGACGGCCTGGGCGGTGGGCTGCTGGGCGGGGTTCTGAGTTTCAGCCGGTGTGCCGTCGGGGTTGGTGGCGGGGGCGGCGGCGGGTGGGGTCGGGGGCTTGGGGGGGGGTGGGGGTGGGTGGGGGGCGGGGAAGAGGCTCTGCGCGATGGCCGGGTGTGAGAGGGC